>NZ_JBKQTQ010000015.1:0-23100 GCF_052143115.1 Mycobacterium sp. | reverse complement strand
ACATCGCCCAAATCAGCGCTTGCTGCTCGACGTCAAACCCAACCGGACCCACACCCATCCCGACCTCCACCAGCACATCATCATCGGCCTGCAGTGATGCGCTGACTGGTTGAGCTCAAGGTCTGTTTCGAGACGGCGTTCAGTTCTGCTCGGGCCTGGTCGATTTGGTCGTATGCGTAGGTCGCCATGGCGGCGGTGGTCATCGTCTTATCCCTGCGGGCGAGCGATTCGTAGGTCTGGTCACCCAACACTTCGCGCAGGTGGGCGATCACGGAGCTGGTTTCGGGGAACGCCAGCGGCTGAGGGGACTAAGCGCGAATCCGGCGATGGTGGCTGCCGGTTTATAGCGGCCGAGCCGGTTGGATGAGCCCGACCCGTCACCACACGGCCTGCGACCAGACGAACCGGTCCCATGTCTCCGGCAAGCCGGTGGTCCCATCACCTTCGCAAGCGCCACTGCGCCACGCGGCTACCGTTGCCCGCTGTTGCTAGCCCGCGATATAGCCGGAGATGCAAATCAGGGCCGAGCCAGTGGTGGTGGCGTTGTCGCGGTTGATGTTGAAGTTGATCTCGTTATCGCTGTAGGCGCGAAGCGAATGGGTGGCATCATAAATCGCATTGCCGCCGACGTTCCCCTGAAACGTCAGGAACAGATCAAGGTTCGCCGGCACGCTTCCCAACGAGGTGTACATCCGGAGGCGCGCCCATTCGCCTTCGGGCACGATAATCTGCGCGGTCACCAACTCGATGACGGCCCGCTTGCCCTTAGGAACAATTTTCCAGTCATCGAAGCTGACACTCACGTTGAAGGAAGGTGTCAGATCGACGCTGTGCCATGCCTGAAATGCCGTCGTCGCACGGCAGTCGTCGCACGTTCCCATTGTTGTGGCTCGCACTACGGAGTGTGTCGGTGCGCCCTGCGCGGCGGGTGACTGCACGGAGTCCCGAACGGGAGCCGCAGGTGATTTCGTTGTTTTCGTCTCTTCCTTTGCCATTGCATCCTTACCTTTCTTGCAGGGTGTTCGTGGCCATCGGACGTCGGCTTCGAGTCACCCAGGGACGGTGGGGGTTGCAACAAGGTCGGAGTTACTAGGCCCGAGCAATCAATTACGCATCGATCGGCGTGCTGAGGCAAGAGCGCGGTCCGCTCAGCGGACCGAAGTCCCGCCACCCGCAATCGATTTGCGCGCCGATGTGGCCGAAGTCTCATTAAGCCAAACCGCCAGTAGCCGCTCCGCCCCAACGGCAGAGGCGATGTCCATCGAGTCGACCACGTCGGCGAACAGAACCGTCACCTGCTTGTACTCCGCGAGGGCGTCGCCGTTGTCGAGTGAGCCGCAGCTGTGGCAAAACCGGGCGTTCTCTAGAGGCTCGGTGCCACACGTCCGGCACGCCGCTACGGTCGTCATCCGACCCTCCGCCTATTCCGGCTCCCAGCATTTGCAGTGGTCCTCAAAGGATAGGCCGTGAGGGAGGGAGCTCGGGGGTCAGCGGGCGGGGGGCTTGGCCCGCTCGCCGAGACGGGCGCGCAGGTCTTCCTCGAAGGAGACGACCTCGGGGCTGAGCTTCTCGGTCCGCAGGCGCTGTAGGTTCGGATAGCCCGCGTCGCGCTCGGCTTCCCATTCGTCGGCGAACTTGCCCGACTCGATCTCGCTCAGCACCGCGCGCATCACCCCGGGGACGTCGAGGCCGTCGTAGCGATCCGCCCGCGACATCTGGCCGTACTGGCTGGTCGGCGAGTGGTAGCGCATCTGACCGGCGTAGCCTTCCAGCCGCAGCAGCCGGTAGTTCCGCTCGACCTCGCCCGAGAGCATGAGTTCGGTCATGATCGCCTCAAGCGGGATACCGGCCTCCGCCATCAGCGCGACGAAGCTCATGGAGACCCGGGCCATGGCCGGGGCGAGCACCTGCTCCACCGCGAGGTCGAGGACGGCCTCCTGACGCGGCGTCATCTCGATGGCACCTTGGCGCAAGCCGCCGACAGCCCGTCCGATGGCCAGCGTGCGGGCCAGAGCGGTCCCGGTGCTGTCCTTCTGGATACCGAGCGCGGTGATGAACCCGACGCCCTCCACGTAGCACGCACGCACCTCGGGACCCAGCATCCGGGGAGCGACCATGCCGACGTCGCAGTTGGGGTCGATCCGGTCGAAAGCCACCGCGTAGCCCGAGGCCAGCAACCACAGCGCATCGGGCTTGGGCGTGATGGGCAGCTCGGGGATGACGTCGTCGGAGATGAGGGTGCAGATCACGTCGCACTCGCTCGCCGCCTCGATCTCGTGGGCGGTGAAGCCCTCGGCCTCGGCCTGGTCCCGGGAGGCGTCGGCCTGGGTGAAGACCTCCACCGTGAGGCCCGAGTCACGCAGGTTCAGGGCCCACGAGCGGCCCTGGTTGCCGTACCCGACGACGGCAACCCACTGCCCGTCCAGCACCGACAGGTCAGCGTCGGACTCGTAGTAGATCTTCGTCATCGGAATCCCCTCTGCACCGGTGCCTGCGGGATGCACGTCTCCTGCTGCTCATCTACCGACTGGTACGCACATGTTTGGGCACGAAAGTTACCCCGCCGGTCCGTCTGGGTCATCTCCGTGGCGATGACGACCGCCCTACCGACCATCCCACGATCACGGGCGGCCACAATCACGAGCGAGCGGCCAGGTATTGCCACGCGGGGCATCCGCTTGCCCACCTTGCCGTTGGGGTTAGGAGGCAGCTCGTCAACGAGCTCTGTGATCCGGGGCTTCTTGTAGTCGGCCAGCTGCTCGACGCACTACGCCACCAACGTTGGCCTCGTGAGGATATCGCTGTGCCATCTCCGACACGAAGTTTTGAGACCCTCATATGTCGTCTATTTCGAGACCGCGTTCAGTTCTGCTCGGGCCTGGTCGATTTGGTCGTAGGCGTACGTCACCATGGCTGCGGTGGTCATCGTCTCGCCTTGGCGGGCGAACGATTCGTAGATCTGGTCGCCGAGGACATCGCGGGGGTGGGTTCCAGATCTCGATGGCCTTGGCCGGGCCGACCCGGTTGACCAGTTGCTGGAAGTCGACGGCTTCCCGGTGGTCGTTGAACGACGAGCTGGTCTGCTTGCCGTCGAGCGCGTAGAGCACGGCGGCCTGAGGGTGAAGGTCGCGATGCCTCCGCTGGTATTGCTGGCCTAAGAATCTTCCGATGGGGCCCGGCGCGGGGCATAGGGATCGTTGTCGGCGCGGCCGACACCAGCCGTCCCGAACAGGGCGGCGAAGCCTATCTGTGCTACAGCTATAAGCGTCTTCATTTGATGTAGCCCTGATGCCACAGGTCAAAACAGGTCTGGCTGGGTCGCCAACCTGCTGGCTCGGCTTTGTCCAGGACAATCAATTGATTCACCAGTGCGTCAGCGTGATTGGCGTCCAGCCCGTAAACCCGTTCCAGTTCCTGCGTAGCCTGATTAGGGCCATCGAAAGCAGTTTTGGGTTGGTGCAGAAGCGCCTGGCAAGCATGTGAAATGTCAGAGTCGGCGTGAGCGACCCCAGCTGACCCCAACAGGGCAGCGGTGCCGATCAACAGTGCGGTGATGAAGGTCTTCATGATCGTCCTGTCCCTTGAGCATTCAGTATCGCGGGGGTCACGCGGGCAGCGTTTTCCGCTAGGTCAGCAGAGATTGTTTTCGGCTGCTTCCGTCACGTGCATCGCGCTTGCCAGATCAATGTCGATGCCGCCCTGCTGCGCTGCGTTTGCGACCGCAAGGTCGCCCTGGTGACGCGCATTACCCATCGACATACCCGAGTTGATCGCGGAACGCATCGCGCCACAGGCCGCATTACCAAGTTGCAGCGCCTGATCGTTGGTCAACGAAACAAACAGCTTGCCCTTGCCTTGCAACTCATTTAGGTACATGCTCTGGTCAGCTGAAGCGACCGGCGCAGCACACAGCAGAAATCCCGTCGCCGCTACTGCGATCAAGCAAGTCCGAGAGAAGAGCATCCTTACCCCATCCTTTCTGCCGACATTCCTACGTTGGCTTCTCGGCCTGCTCCGCTGATCAAACCAAGCGGACGAACCTTTCTTGGGTGAACAGCTTGACCCGCTGCAGTCCTCGTGACCGCATTGTCGTTGCAGAGACTGGCGTGCGCGACGGCTGTTAGCCAGCACCCCGGTGGTCAGCGGAGCCTCCGCCAATTCTTGCCCAACTACCACTCGTTTCTTTCCTTTAGGGCACTTGACGCAGGCAGTCGGCCTCTACGGAGCCGAGACTGGAATCTGCGGTGTCATTGGCGTATGAACTCATCAGCCCGCCGTGGGGGCCCAGCCAAGCGGTGCAGGTTACGTGCGTCTGCCCGGTAAGCGGAATCTTGACCCCGATCCACTGGCCAGACTGCACTTGCGTCTCGTTGATCTGGTAGAAGCCACCGCCGGGGCAGACCGTGGTCCACGTCAGCGCGGTGTAGTTTCCCTCTTCAGGCGCGCTGTAACTCCTCGGGTTTGTGGTCGGGACGCGCAGTACCCTCGACGGCTGCCCGCCGGACTCGTGACTACTCCTCGGAATTGATGACTGGTGGATGGTCCGGCCTCCGCAGCGGTGTGCCAATGGTCACCCGCTCCGGGACCACTGCATGGTCGCCTCCCAGCCGTGTTGCTGCCAGGACCGGCACATGAGTTGGTACTGCGACGACTGCGGCCACATCACCTACGGACCGGCGCTGGGGGAGAACTGCTCGCTACTGCACGGGCCCGCTCGGGTGAGGTGAGCATCGACGACACCCCGGTAGTTTGTGCCCGGCGATCCGAAGGGTGGAATGACAGGGCCTGGCAATTACGGTGGTGGTCGTGGCCGATGAACCCAAATCTCTTCTGGATCTAATTGCACGCTTCATTCGTGAAGAGCTGGAGCAGGGCCGTATGGACAGCCTTGTCGCAGCGCATGATGCGCTGCTCGACCCTGCCGTCGGGAATGGAGCATTCATGAAGGCTGCAGTCAGAGCTTTCACCGCGCCCGCCATGAAGGCCGAAGCGACGATGCCCGTTCCGCAGGCCGTGGTCATACCGGATGAGGTTGTGGAGGTGGTCAGGTCGGCATCGCCGAAGGTGGCCAACGAGATACAGATCCGCAGTCCGCAGGACGCCATTGCGGTCATCAACCTATTTGCGGCGCTGATCCAGATGTTGACGGCGCTGGTGACGCTGTACCTGGCACAGCACCCGGCGACCCCGGTGACCTCGCAGCAAATCGTCCAAATCTTCGATCAGTCGGTCCATACCGTGAACCAGACCACCGTTGTCAATCCACCTCCGCCACCCGGGGAAGGATAGCGTCGGCCCGACTGTGGACAACGACGACGATCTTTGGTGGAGGAACCCGGCGGTGATCATCGGTGTCGTCGCGCTGGCGGCCTTGTTCTTGGGGATCGTGATCGCCGTCGCCACCGGGCAGCTCTCACTGCGCGGGGACAGTGGCCCAAGCTCGACGTCGACCAGCAGATGGGTCGTGCCGTCCCGATCGGCGGTCCTCACGAGCGTCTACCAACATGCGCTGCCGTACCAGGATTGCGCGCCGTCAGCCCGAGACGGCAGGTACAACGTCCACATCGGGGACCCCGCCTACAACCCGGCGTTGGACCGGAATCACGGGATCGCCTGCGAACGCGGCTAAACAACGCCGGGGCCCGGCGGCTAAGGGAGAGCCCAGAATCACTTGTCATTGACAAGTGATCGACGCGTTTACCCAGGCCGCGAGAGGTCGGAACAGGTCCTTTAATTTCGACCAGTTTTCCTATTTCCACAGCTAGAGGGCTATTTCCTGCGGCGTTTTATGGGGTTCGAGTCCCCTTAGCTCCACCAGAAAACCGCAGGTCAAAGGCGTAAATTTAGGCGACGCAAAGTGCACGTCAAGGCCTGCGTCAGATGCGCCTGTATTTGGCGCTGCCATGGCGTCCTGGAAGCTGGCATGCCCGTCGACGATTTGTCAATGGCGGTCAACCTGCTCAGACTGCACCGGCGAGCGGCCTCCGCGCATCGGGAATAATCCCTATTTTGCGCAGAGAATTACGCGTACTTCTCGAGCCCTGGCCTATTTGTCGACTATCCCCAGCCGCTGGAAAGTGTCTCGGACCCCGTCCTTCCAGTGCACCGAGCACTTGCCGATGAGCTGTTCGCGGCGACTGTTATCCGAGGGGAAGGAGTCAAAGCTGATCGGGCCCTCAGCCAGGTTCAAGGTGATGCCTGTCAACTTGGCGACGTACTCGCCCATCTCGCGATCCGATACGGCGTCATCGCCGCCCCAATTTACGACGGTAGCTGGGACGCTAGCGATTTCGAGAAGCTTGTGCGCCTGTAAGCCAATGTCGACGCCGCCGATCGGGGAGCCTAGGTTGTAGTAACCGATAGGTACCGGCCAGGGCTGGCCGGCTTTCATCGTGTGGTACATCATCACGGGCAACCCGCCGTGGCCGGTCCAGCTGTATCCCACATTCATCCGCGCGATCGTTGTCGGAAGTTCGAGCATTCGGGCGGCCGCGCGGACGGACCCCTCGGAAGTCAGCTTGATCACCGGGTACACCTCTGCATAACTGGCCAGGCCACCTAGCGGGTCAGTCTCAGCATACAAGTGATTGGGATGATCGTCGTGCCGTTTGTACACGCACGTGCTGGAAACATGCAGAAATGCGTTGGCTTTCCTGCAATGCTGCATGAGCAGAGCGGTTGCTTCAGCGTTGTTGGTGATTGACGCGTCGTAGTCCGGACTCACATGAAGCGCCGAATGCACGACGTGTGTGAAGTCGTCAGGCAGCGCCGACATATCGCCGGAGTCCATATACCACGCCACCGTCTTCACGCCTATTGCCTCGAGTTGCGCTTTGCGCGTCGGATCGGAGAATCTCGCGGCGCACCACACCTCGTTGGTCTCTGCGAAATTCTCCGCGATGGGACCAGCTATCTGACCGGTCGCGCCGGTCACTAGGACTTTTCGATCCTGAACCATGGCTTCTCCCTCTGACAGACATGAGCGCGTCGCGTCTCTTTGTAGTGCCGTAGCGATCCGATTTTCAGGACGTCAGCCGAACTCGATGGGCAAGCTTGTCGGCCCACTCATGCCGAGTAGCGGCTTCCATGGCGCCGGCCCGGTGCAACGGGGGTTTGGCAGGCGCTGGGCCAAGATCTTGAGCGCTTCGGCGAGTTCACGCCGCGCCAGATTGGCACCTAGGCAGTAATGCACGCCTCCACCAAACGTCAAGATGGGTGGTGGGTCGTGGCGGGTGATGTCGAAGCGCGTCGGATCGTCGTAGACGGCGAAATCACGGTTCGCCGCGTAAGTGTTCACCAAGATGAATGTGCCTGCGGGGAACGTGTAGTCGCCGATCGCGACGTCGTCGGTGACGCTTCGCACCGTGCTGCACATCGACGGTGAATGTCGCATGGTTTCCTCAACCGCGCGCATTGCCAGTTCGGGCTGGTCGCGCAGCAGCGCCAATTGCTCGGGGTGATCGCAAAGAACCTGCATGGATGCGGCCAGTTGGCTGCGCGTGGTGTCGGTGCCGGCCACCAAAATGCTGAACGCCAACATGCGCAACTCGCCGGCGTTGAGGCGGTCACCCGCGTCCTCGATGCCGATCAGTTCAGACAGCAGATCTTCGGTCAGGTGTCGACGCCTACGCGCGACCATGTCGTCGATGTAGTCGTCGAACTCACCCCACGCCTTCAGGACAAGGGGCTCCTCCTCGGAGAGATCGCAGTCGAAGCTCACGATCTTGAAGATGTCCTCGGCCCACCGTGAGAACTGTTGCCAGTCCTCACGCGGTGCACCGAGCAACGCGCAGATGACCGGGATGGGATATGGCCGCGCGACGTCCGCCACGAATTCGCAACGACCCGAGTCCGCGACGTGATCGATGAGCTCGTTGACGACGACGTGGATGGTGTCATCCATGCGCGCCGCCGCCCGCGGCGTGAAAGCTTTGGACACTAGGCCGCGCAGTCGACGGTGTTCGTCGCCTTCCATGTTCAAGATGCTGCGGGTGACTCTGTCCCACAGCGGTCCCGACGTGATCCCGTGGGCGGAGAGATGAATTCCCGGAGGGATGACGAACCGTGGATCGCGAAGCACCGTCCGGGCAAGTTCGTACGAGAGCACCTCGGGGCCAATGGGTCCCAATGCGATCGGCGCCTCCTGCTGCGCTGCCCGGAACTGCGGATAGATCTCCTGCGGGGTGTCGATGAGGTCATAACTCAGCGTGGGTAGTCCGGCGTCGAAAACACTCGGCCTGGCCGCGTCAACGGTCACGACGTCTCCTAGCTGCTGGCTTCGTCACGGGATATTGGTCGACAGCAAGGTCAGCGGAAGGCCGAATACCGACAGGTCGATTTCGTCGAGGTACGAACCCTCACCGGAAAAGCTCTGCCGGAAGCGGGTATTCGACCCGTAACGTTCGGTGACGGCTTCGGCGTCGGATGCCCCCGGGACGCGGAGCACCACGGTGTACACGCCGTCGCCGTTGCGCTCCACGAATTCACTGACGGATGCCGCCACTTCGGCGGTTGCACCGGGGACCGCGCTGATCAGTTCGACACCGCCGTTCCAATCCAAATAAATAGTCAAACCGAGTTCGGTCAGCTCGCTGTTCTCGAAGCTGAAGCCGAGTTCGGTAAACATCTGCGCCACGGCCGCCTGCCGTTCCGGCGCGACGGCGAACACGACGTGATGAAGCTGCGTCTCTCGTTGTTCGGTCATCCGCGCACCAGCCGGATGACTCGATATGTCTTTTCACGCATTGATGACTCCACGCGGAAGTAGCAGTGGCAGATCGTTATAGGTCGCTATGCCGGGTGGCGCTGCGACGACGGCCGGTATCGCGGTGATGGCCGGCACGGCTGTGATGGTCAGACCGAGCAAGATGTATTCCTCGATCGTCTCTGCGACGAAATCTGCGGGCGGCTCGAACGCCAGAGTTGTCTTGATCGTCGGTCGGCCCTCGACCGTGATGTTGTATCCGAAGCCCGTCGTCCAGGTGGGCTTGAGCGATTGGCCCTTGGTCCACACCCCGCGTACGTCGACGACGTCACGCCCGCTGGCAAAGCCCTTCCAGCTCACGTCAATTCCCGCCACGCAGCCCTTGGCGATGACCCAGTCCCCGGGAAGGTGGACGTCTTCGGTGGCTTGGGCGTATTCGGCCTCGCAACGAATCTCGTCGAGCTCGACCCCCAGCGCGTCGGCGACGATGAGGACGGCTTCGCGGAAGATCCCCGACCCCTCCTCGGTCACCGCCAGCAGGTCCGGGTGATCAATCGGGTATCCGAACCCCATGATCTTCTCGGTCTCCGGCGAGTTGTAGATCGTCGTGTCAAACGATTCCACGATGCACACCCGGTCGATCCTGTCGGAGAGTCCTGCAGAAACGATCGCAAAGAGTTCGATGAAGCCCGGGTTCAGGCCACTGCCGAAGATTGTCGACTCACCCAGTTCGCACGCCGTGACGATGCGTTCGCGCCCCTCGCCGAGTCGATGGCCGGTGATGAACTCCGACGTAGTGACAACGTTGATGCCCGCCTCGAGAATCCGGACCAGATCGTCGACGTTGGCGAACATCTGGTTGTACGCAACGCAATCAGGCTTGAGTGCGATGAGGGCGTCAATGTCGTCGGTGGCCAGTACGCCGAGTGGTTCGATGCCGCACAATTCCCCGACGTCGCGCCCGACCTTGTCCGGTGACCACGCGTAGCATCCGACCAGCTCGAGCAGCGAGTTCTCCACGATCGCGTGTACCGACTTCGTGCCGACGTTGCCCGTTGTCCACTGAACCACCCGAAATGTCATGTGGCTGTTGTCATTCCAGGACTGAAGACGACGGGAATCTTTCGGAATCCCCTCGTGACGGAGTTGCCGTGGAACGTGGCATCGGCGCCGGGCGCAAGGGTGCAGTCCGGGATCCTCGACAGCACCTGCTCAAGACCAACCGTAAATTCTAGGCGGGCGAGGTTCGATCCGAGGCAGCGATGTACTCCGGCCCCGAATCCGAGGTGGCGATTATCGCGGCGATCGAGGATGCACCGATCGGGTTCAGGGAACTCGTCCGGGTCGCGGTTAGCGGAGGCGTAGTTCACCAGTACCGACTCGCCAGGGCAGAAGGTTTGTCCGGCGAGCTCGACGTCCTTGGCGACAGTTCGCGGTATGCCGTGAATCGATCCGCCGAAGCGAATGAACTCCTCGACGGCTCGTGGCAGTATCTCCGGTTCGCCGGCGAGCCAGTCGCGTTCGTCGGGATGCGTTGCCAGATAGTGGAATACGAACGACATCGCGTTGGCTGTCGTCTCTAGGCCTGCCTGCACCAGCAGCATGGCATTGGCAACAACGTCGCTGAAAGGCAGCCGCTCACCGTCGATCTCGGCATTGAGGAGCACGACGATCATGTCGTCCTGCGGAGGCTTGGTGCTTCGCGCCGACACCGCATCATGGAGGTGCTGATAGAGGCCGCCCCACGCACCCATCCGAGCTTCCTCGGTTTCACCGTTGAGCGCGGTGTCCGTCAACTCGATACACAGCGGGACGTCGTTGATCGGCAATCCGAGGAGATACTTGAAGAAGACGATGCCCGGCTGTCGCCAGGCGACCTGAGCGAGGTCACCGCTCCCCAGTTCAACGAAGGCGTCGATCAACTGGTCCGTCTCATCCCGAATCTGTGGCCGCAGCGCCTTCATCCGCGCCGGCGAGAAGTAGGGGTTGAGCACCTTACGGAACTTCTGCTGCCGAGGCGGATCCAGGGTGATCACCAGATCGCCCGCGAGCTGCTCAGACGCTTCCGGCGTCGGGTTACTGGAGAAGTGCTCCCAGTCCTGCAGAATCCGGTAGCACTCCGCGTATCGCGTTGCCACCCACGCGCCGCCGGGAGTGGCGCTCAGAAACGGCGTATCTGTATGGGCGAAGGGCGCATTCCGACGCATGACCGAATAGACCTCATATAGGAAGTCATTGTCCTGAAAATCCCCGTGACGAAGATCCCAGTTGCGTGCGTGCTCCTCGAGTGCCTTGGTCACGGATGCGGAGCACCTTGCTGCTGTGCGGCCTGCCGGGCCACACGTGCGTCGTGGATGCGCACCAGTTCGCGGAATTTGAGCCGGTGATATTTCGGAACCGGCTGGATGCCCCACTGGTCCCGGGCGGTGTCCTTGCCCTCGGCGCCCTCCGGAGGCCCCAACATTGGATAAGGTACCTTGCACTCCAAGGTGTCGTCGGAGTAGCGGACCTTGAGCAATTCACTGCAGATCTGGGTCAGGCTCAGAGTCGGATAGCCGTAGTACACCGCCATGAAGGGCAGCGTGAAGGCACCTTCGATGACGAGGGCGACCAGACAGACGATGACCGCCCGCTTGATGTACTTGTGCATCCTGGCGTAGTACGGCGTGGTGCCAGGGGGCAGATCTTCGCCCGGGTCCTTGTCTTCGGTGGACGACGGTGCGGGTAGAGGTGAAATCACAGCTGTGCTCCTTAAAGTGTTCAGTCGGTGAAGATTTCGCGGTTGACCGTGTGCAGGTACGGGATCGCCAGGAACGGCGTGATGTAGAAGATGTCGTAGAGCCACCAGCCGATGACGGGGAATACCACGCCCGCATAGCGCACGTCGGCGTACATGGTCATGTTGAACACGTAGGCGCACCAGATGACCACGCCCATCCAGCAGGTGATGACCATCCATTGGTGGCCCCACCGCTTCATCTGCAGGAAGCCGATCGCCGCGGCACAGCGCATCGCGAACACCGTCAGGATCAACCCCGCCACATACGCTTTCTCACCGGGGCCGGCGGCGCCGCCGACCCACAGTTCGTTGTAGTGCCAGAAGTAACCGGCGTCGAACATGTTGCCCCAGCCGACCATCAGCACACGGTTGATCAACGTGTGATTGGCGACCAGATCCAGTGCCCAGCCCAGGCTGTTGAGGGCTCCGTCGATCAGCACCAGATAACCGATCAAGGTGACGATCATCGGCCGCACGGACAGACCTGCCCGTAAGGCCTGGCGCTGTAGCCAGACTCCGCGCATGAAGATGGGGAAGCCGATTAGGCCCGGCGCCCACATCCCCATCAGGGCGGCCCCGGCGATCATCCACTTGTCGGCCCGGCGCTGCGCGAGACGGGATTCGTCGTGATGGTCCTCGAGGCTGACCGGATCATCGGGTGCGGCTGATTTCCCGCTCGAAAGCCGGTTCAGTAGCGGAAGATTCACAATTCCCACCAGCCGCGCGCGAAGGACATGTAGAGCTGAATTCCAAACATCAGCAGCAGGTAGCCGTAGATGACGATCTGCAAGATAATGAGCGCTTTCTTGCGCTGTCGTTCCTTCTGATCCATGGTGGTGACTCCTTTCCCGGTTCTGCTAGTGAGACGTGCGCGAGCTGTCGGCGGCGGCGAGGCTGGCGACGGCGACCTCGCGTAAGCCGTCGTTGATGGCACCGTCGGTCGACAGTGGCGCGAGGATGCAGGCTTCGGCCGCCTCTAATTCGTTTGCGCCGGAGGCGATCAGCTGTGCGGCGGTGACCAGGACGCGGGTGGATGGCGGCTCGAAGTGGAAGGCGTGGTCGGCGGTCCGGATGGCGGTGGCGCAGGCAACGAGCCTTTTCGCGGTCGCAGACTCGATGCCCGCTTCGGCGACGATCACCTCGGCTTCGCGGTCCGCGGGCAGATACCGCATCGGAAGCGTGACGAAGCGCTGGCGGAAGGATGGCTTGAGTTCCTTCAGCGAACTGCGGTAGGCCGGGTTGTAGGAGCAGACGAGCATGAAGGTTTCGGGCGCCTTGACGACTTCCTCGGCCCGGTCGAGGTAGAGAGCACGGCGGTGGTCGGTCAGCGAATGCAGGATGGCCAGTGAGTCGTGGCGTGCTTCGACGACCTCATCGAGGTAGCAGATCGCGCCGGCCTTCACGGCCCGAGTCAGTGGGCCGTCGGTCCACACCACATCGCCGCCGGTCACCATGAACCTGCCCACGAGGTCCGAACTGGTCAAATCGTCATGGCAGCTGATAGTGACCACGGGTCGGCTCAGCAGCAGGCCCATGTGTTCGACCAGTCGCGTCTTGCCGCAGCCGGTCGGGCCGGTGAGCATCACCGGCAGCCGTTGCCGATGGGCCTGCTCGAACAACTGGACTTCGTTGCCGTTCGAGTAATAGGTGTCGGTGGTCATTTGTTCCCCAGCGTGTTGTCGGTCATGCGGTTACCAGCTCACGGTGAACGTGGGCCAATACCCGCGGAAGCTCCTCGACCCGCCGGATGCGCTGGGAGCGGCGGGGTCCGAAGACCTCGGGAAGCGGGTCAACGCGGGTCGGTCCGACACCTAGGTAGTAGATAGAGACGCCGGCGTCGTTCGCTTCCTCGACCGCATGCGCGACATCGGCCCACGCATAGCGCCCCTCGTAGCCCTCGTCGGAGATCAGGCCGTCGCCGATCACGATGAGCAGCCGCCGCTCGGCGGGCTGAGCAAGAAGCCGACTGGTCAAGTGGCGCAATGGTGCACCGAGTCTGGTGTAGCCGCCGGTGGCCAGACCGAGTCGGCCTGGCGGCACGAACCGCCGATCCTGGAAGTCCTTGAGGCAACTGACTTCGACACGGTGTCGCGTGTTGCCGGTGAATACGAAGATTCCATGGCGCTCCCGCGCGAGCGTCATCGCATTCGACAGAGCGTCGGCACAGGCCAACTCCAGTTTGAAGATCCGTCCGCCGTGCACACCCAATGACGAACTGCCGTCCAGCAATAGCGCCGTTGTGACATCGCGGCTGATGGGCAACAAGTCGCGAAAGATGCGCGGTTCGATCGCTTCGCCGGTCGCGAGGTCGATGTAGTGACGCACGTACTGCTCGACGTCCAGGTCCGAGCCGTCCTCGAGGCGGTTCTTCATTGCCCGGTGGGTGTGTTCTTCAAACCATTTCCGCAGCTCTGCGGACACAGAGCCCGGTGAACGCGTCGGGGTCGCATGCCTGCGTTCGAGAACGGCAACATGGTCCCGCATGAAACTCTTTGTCCAGGAATTCCACTCGGGGTAGGGGATGCCCGGCCGGTGCTCTGGAGTGATATCGAGGTCGTTGTCCTGAGGCCGACTGGGCGGCGGCAGGTTGGGGTTGCGCACGCCGCCGTCGCCACCGACCGGAACGGAGTACGGGCGTGGCAGCCGTTTCTGCGTAGTGGTCCAAGGCATTCTGCCGAAGCTGCGACGCAATTTGTCAGGCAGACTTTGAGGCGCTGTGTAGGCCAGGGGCAATCGGCCCAAGAGTGGATGAACGCCCAGCGGCGCGGCGCTGCGCGACATCGAGATCGCCCGGTTGACCATCTCGCCGGCATCCGTATCGGCGGGCAACGCTGGGAGATCTGGCAGCACCCGGTGCGCTTCAACGAGCAGTCCGGGCCAGTTCGAGGCGATCCACCCCAGGGCCACGCTGGCCTCGACGAGAGTGATCGCCCGCAGTTCGCGCGCCGACAGCTCGTTCAGCCGAAACGTTGCGAGTCGCTCCTTTGATGGTGAACATTGAAGTGCCACGCCGCATGTCAGGGTCCTGCGAGTCCAGTCCCGTTCGATCGATGGATACGGGACGTGCACGAAATTGAGGTGTGAACTCAGACTGAACTCACGATGCCCACCGGTCACCAGGCGCGCACCCTCGCGACGCCGCCCGCTCAGGGCGACAGCCGTTACTGCGCAACTGCGTTCGATCGCCATTGCATGTGCGTCGGAAGGCTCGATCATCGACGCTCAGAACGTGCCGAGATTCGAGAACATCCAGTACCAGAACCAGATGACCAGTCCCGTCCCTCCCCAAGCTGCGACATAGCGCAGGGTCTCCCATATCCAATCCACTTCAGACCTCCTTGTTGATGGCTTGTGGCTTTTTCATGGCTTGTGGCACAGGCGATCGCGTCATCGGACCTCCAGACCGCGCACGGCGGTAGCGGTCAACTTCGTCAGCATCGTGTCACGCTTGTCGGCATTGTCGGTTGTGGTGAGGACACCGTAGATGCCGAGCATAAAGAACGTCGCACTGTAGAAGGCG
Source organism: Mycobacterium sp. (assembly GCF_052143115.1). Lineage (GTDB taxonomy): Bacteria > Actinomycetota > Actinomycetes > Mycobacteriales > Mycobacteriaceae > Mycobacterium. Next base: position 8,097 of record NZ_JBKQTQ010000015.1, on the reverse strand, counting down.
TCCACTTCCGGATGCACTTCGCCATGGCCTCGCGCCCGCTCGATCTCATCGACGAGCAGAACGATCACGGGATGATCGCTCCAGTCGTCCTTATTGGGGCATGTCGGCGAGAAATGTAGCGCCAGTAGCTCTTTGAAGAGCAGCGGACCGAGCCGCTGCTCCAGGCCGGCCACAAGATGGACCACTTCTGTTAACGCGGCAGCAAGCCCGTGTGCGTCCTCGAGATATTTGGCGAATTCCGCGGCGATGCGTGCTTCTTCACGGAACTCCAGGTCAAGAAGCACATGCTCCTTGCTAGGGAAGTGGAAGAAGAACGTACCGTGCGCGACGCCCGCGGCCGCGACGATCGCGTTCACATCGGCGCCTGTCATCCCCGAGCGCTTGAACTCGGCGATCGCCGCGCCGAGTATGCGTTCCCGGGTTTGTCGCCGACGCACCTCGCGTGCCGTGGCCTTGACCTGTGGCGCCATGGTCTAGCCTTTGTAGCGGAATTACTGACCAGAGTCAATGAGTAAGGTCAATAGTTTGCAAAGTCAGTCGGTGAAGATCTCGCGGTTGACGGTGTGCAGGTAGGGAATCGCGAGGAATGGGGTGATGTAGAAGATGTCGTAGAGCCACCAGCCGACGACTGGGAGTATGACCCCGGCGTAGCGCACGTCGGCGAACATCGTCATGTTGAATACGTAGACGCACCAGATCAGCACGCCCGTCCAGCAGGTGATCACCATCCATTGGTGGCCCCACCGCTTCATCTGTAAGAAGCCGATCGCGGCCGCGATCCGCATGGTGAAAACCGTGAGGATCAGACCCACCTCGAGGGCTTTCTCGCCTGGCCCTGCCGCACCGCCGACCCACAGTTCGTTGTAATGCCAGAAATAGCCGGCGTCGAACATGGCGCCCCAGCCGTTCAACAGGATTCGAGCCAGGATGGTGTGATTGGCGACCAGGTCGAGCGCCCATCCCACGGTATTGATGGCGGCGTCGATGATGACCAGGTAACCAAGCAACGTCACCAGCATCGGCCGGACCGAGAAGGCGTCGCGTTGCGCCCTCCGCAGCAGCCACACCCCCCGGAGAAACAACGGGAGGCCGAAGATGCCGAGGGCCGCGGTACCGATGAGGATACTGCCCGAGATGAGCCACTTGTCGGCCTGCCGCTGTGCGAGGCGCGACTGCTCGAAGTGGTCGTCGATCTGGCTGCCTGTGGCGGTCAACGTGGGCGAATTCAAAGATTCCTCCTACGGATCGGCTGGCCCGATCTTCGCGCACAGACTGACTATCGTCAATCGGCTAGTGCTTCTCAGTACTGCGCAGCGTGCTGGCCACATAGTCGTCGAGCATCGCGCTCTGCGTTGGCCAATCGTGTGTCGTGGTTAGCAGCGCATAAAGACCCAGCAGGAAGAACACGGCACTGTTCACCGGAACGACCTCCGGTGCAACGTGGCCCAGTCGCTGGGCTCGCTCGATCTCTTGGGCGACTCGCAGGATGACTGGATGCTCTTTGCTTTCGTCCGCGGGACGGGTCTGTGAGAAGTGCAGAGCAAGAAAGTCTTTGAAGAGACTGGCACCGAGGCGGCGCTCCAAACCCAGGACGAGTCGAACCGCCTCTCTGAGTATGGAGGCCAGATCTTGCGCGGTGTCTACAAATCGGTCGAGCTGTTTGGCGATGCGCTCCTCTTCGCGCCGTTCGAGTTCCAACAGCACATGTTCCTTGGTTGGGAAATGAAAGAAGAAGGTGCCATGTGCGACTCCGGCGGCGGCAACGATCGTCCCAACGTCGGCATCGGCCATGCCGCCTCGCTTGAACTCGGCAATGGCAGCTCCCATCAGGCGCTCCCGTGTCTGCAAGCGCTTGGTCTCCCGCGCCGACGGTTTATCCAGCGTTGCCATAGTTCGTACCTCTGATCCCTATGCCGGCCACGGGTAGAGGGTATCGCCCTCCGCCGGTGATTCGCGCGTGTGAGTCCGTTGACTTTGGTCAGTTTTATTTGTTAGATGAGCACGACATGATGGGGACGAGAGGATTTGGATGGCGCTGGAGCAGTTCAATCTGACCGGGCAGGTGGCGATCGTCACCGGGGCAGGCAAGGGTGTCGGACAGGGCATCGCCCGAGTTCTCGCTGAGGCGGGTGCGACGGTGGTTGGCACCGCGCGCACCGAGGCGGACATCGTCGGAACAATCTCGGGCATCGAAAGCGCAGGCGGCAAAGGACTTGCGCTCGTCGCAGACGCCATGAGCCGGCCCGATGGCGAGCGGGTCATCAACACCGCGATGGAGAAGCTCGGGCGTATCGACATCCTCATCAATAACGTCGGCGGCTCTACTTACGCACGCTTCCTGGACATCACCGACGACGATTTTCGGCACACGTTCGACTGGTGTGTCACATCCGCATTCATCATGAGCCAGCTCGCCGCACCCCACATGATCGAGGCCGGACACGGGTCGATCGTCAACATCTCTTCCGGTTCAGCGCGTTTCGGCATTCGCGCACTGACCGCATACTGCGTTGCCAAGGGCGGCCTCGAAGCCCTCACCCGCGCGATGGCACAGGAACTCGCGCCCAAGATACGGGTCAACGCCATCGCGTTAGGGTCCTTTGCGACCGACGGCCTGCAGGGCAGCCTGGACATGATGCCCGGGTCGCGGGAGAAGATGGAGGAATCGACGCCGCTTCACCGGCTAGGTGACGTCGCCGACCTCGGACGGCTGTGTGTCTATTTGTCCACGCGCGACTGCTACGCGACCAACGCCATCTTCCACGTGGACGGCGGAATCGACTCCAACAATTCACCGTTGCCGATTCCCGACTACTGATCAAGGACGGACAGACACAGGATGCGCAGAGTAGTTCAGTTTTCCACCGGAAACGTCGGGATCCACTCATTGAAGGCGATCATCGGACGTCCCGACCTGGAACTGGTCGGTGTGCATGCCGCCAACCCGGACAAGATCGGGCGCGACGCGGCCGAATTGTGCGGGTTGAGCGAGCCGACCGGCGTGATCGCGACCGATGACATCGACGCACTCATTGCGCTGAACCCGGATTGCGTGGTCTACACCGCTCAGGGTGAGACACGGCCGATGGAAGTCATCGAGCAGATGTCCAAGTTCCTCACCGCGGGCATCAACATCGCCGCTACGTCGATGGTGTGGCTCGTGACACCTCGTCAGGCAGACGATTGGCTGCGGATACCGCTGGAAAAAGCCTGCAAGGCAGGCAACGCTTCGTTGTACGTCAACGGCATCGACCCCGGCTACTCCGGCGACACCGAGGTGCACTCCGCGCTGAGCCTGGCCACACGCGCCAGATCGATCACTGTTCAGGAGATCTTCGACTACGGCAACTATGACGACTTCGAGTTCACCGGTAAGCAAATGGGTTTCGGTGTCAGCGCCGAGGACGAGACGCCGATGCTGTTCCTGCCGGGCGTCCTCACCACGATGTGGGGCGGAGCGGTTCGCAACCTCGCCGAGCAGTTGGGAGTGCAACTCGATGAGGTTCGACAACGCATCGAGCCGTGGTACACCGACAAACGGATCGAATGCAAGATGGCGACGGTGGAGCCGGGACAGATGGCCGCGGTCAAGTTCGCCGTCGAGGGTGTTCGCGATGGAGTTCCGGTGATCACCATGGAACACATCACGCGACTCACTAACGCCTCGGCACCAGAATGGGCGTACCCGCCCGAAGGCCACCCCGGTGTCCACCGAGTCGTGGTTGACGGAGATCCCCGCGTTGAGCTCAACACACATGTGTCACACCCCGGGCTCGACGTCACAGAGGCGGGATGTCTCTCCACGGCAGCTCGGGTGGTTAACGCGATCGACTGGATTTGTCGCGCCCCCCAGGGGCTCATCGCCGTCGAGGACATTCCGCAGGCAGAGATCATTCGCGGACTGATGTGGTGACGTGACGGCGCAGTCGACCGGGCGGGTCGCCGGCAAGCGAGTGTTGATCACCGGCGCCGCACGGGGTTTAGGGCGCAGTCACGCGCTCAGACTCGCCGAGGAAGGCGCGGATCTTATTCTCATCGACCTCTGCCGGTCCCTGCCGGAGATCGAATACGACCTGGCTACTGAGGACGACTTAGCCGAGACCGTACGTTTGGTCACCGAACACGGGCGCCGCTGCGTGAGCCGAGTCGCTGATGTCCGCGACGAAGCGGCATTGCGCTCAGCCGCCAACGATGGCGTCGACGAACTGGGCGGGTTGGACGGTGCCGTCGCCAACGCCGGTGTCCTGACAGTCGCCCCTTGGGACAGAACAACTTCCGAGCACTGGCGCACGGTAGTCGATGTGAACCTGATCGGGACGTGGAACACTTGCGCCGCGGCGATACCGCACCTCCTCGCGCAAGGTGGCGGCAGCTTGGTCAATATCAGCTCGGCCGGTGCGATGAAGGGGTTCCCGCTACAAATTCCGTACACCGCAGCCAAGCACGGTGTTGTAGGTCTGACGACTGCGCTAGCCAATGAGCTTGCTGCACAGAGTGTTCGGGTTAACTCAGTGCATCCAACCGGGACGCCCACCGGAATGATTCCGCCGTCTTTCGGCGCCACTCTCGGTGAAGAACGTCCGGACCTGATACCGATGTTTGTCAACGCAATGCCCACGCCATTCATCGAGCCCGTAGATGTCAGCAATGCGGTGTTGTTCCTGATCTCCGATGAATCGCGATTCGTTACCGGACTGCAGTTCAAAGTCGATGCCGGAGTGTCGATCAAATGACCGAGCCAGCCGCCATCACCACACTCCCGCAAATCAACTACGCCGATCTGCCGCTGGCTACCGCGAGGAGTGTCGGCTGGAAGACGCTGCGGGACATGGGGCCAGTGGTGACCGGCGAAGGTTGGTATTACCTCACTCGCCGTGAGGATGTACTTGCAGCGCTGCGCAATCCGGCTCTGTTCTCGTCGTCAAGGGGCTTCGACGACTTCATCAGTCCAGTACCGCTGATACCGCTGGCGTGTGATCCACCGGATCACACTCGCTACCGCAGAATCCTGCATCCGTTTTTCAGCCCGCAGACGCTCGGGCCGATGCAACCGTCCCTTCGCGAACAGGCGATCGAGATCATCGACGCCATCGCCGCGCGGAAGGAATGCGAGGTGATGGCCGACCTGGCCACCCCGTATCCGTCGCAGGTGTTCCTCACACTGTTTGGCCTCCCGCTCGAAGACCGAGAGCGGCTGATCAGGTGGAAGGACGCGATCATCGCATTGGGCCTGGTCAGCGAGCCGGACAGCGCCGACCTGATTCCGGCGGTGGAACTCCACGAGTATCTCACCGATGCTGTCGCCACACATCGGGCGAAGCCTGGGGACGACATCCTCTCCCAGGTCCTCTCGGGTGACGATGCGCTCAACGACACGGAGGCCCTTGGTCTGGCATTCGTGCTCGTCCTGGCCGGACTTGACACCGTGACCTCCGCGATCGGCGCGACACTGTTAGAGCTGGCGCAGCGCCCCGACTTGCGCAATGACCTACGCGAAAAGCCGGACCAGGTAGGCATGTTCGTCGAGGAGATGCTGAGGCTGGAGCCCGCCGCGCCGGTCGTCGGGCGGATAACCACCGAGGCCGTCACCGTCGCAGGTGTCACGATCCCCGAGGGAGCACAGGTGCGACTCTGCCTCGGCGCGATCAACCGGGATGGCAGCGATGCGACCTCCGGCGATGACCTGGTAATGGACGGCAAAATCCACAAGCATTGGGGATTCGGCGGCGGTCCGCACCGCTGCCTTGGCGCGCATCTGGCGCGGATGGAGCTGACCACCGTCGTCACCGAATGGATAAGTCGCATAACAGATTTCGAGGTCGCACCCGGGTACAGCACCGCGATCAAATGGCCGTCGGCAACCTGCACTCTGCCACGGCTGCCGTTGAGGATCAACACAGGCGCCGAGTCGTAGAGCTGTCACCCGCACGCGACGAGAAGCAGTCATCGTCAATCGAAGGAGGAACAATGACGACGCTCGAAAAAGGTCAAGCGGTGACGACCACACCACATGTCGAAAAGAAGTATCGCGTTATCCAGTGGGGCGTCGGCAACGTCGGAACGATCGCGCTCCGCCATTTCGCCCATAACCCTGCCTACGAGCTAGTTGGGGTGCTCTGCAACCGTCCTGAGAAGGTCGGCAAAGATGCCGGCGACCTCTGTGGCAAGGCGCCGACCGGGGTGTTCGCCACCAACGACAAGGACGCTATCGAAGCCCTCGACGCCGACTGCATCTTCTATGCACCGCTGTGGTCTGACCCCGACGAGGTCTGCCGTCTGCTGCGCGCGGGCAAAAACGTCGTCGCTTCGGGTGGCGCATGGTGGTACCGAACCGAACACAGCCAAGCCGATATCGACAAGATCCACGCAGCGTGCCTCGAGGGCGGCACCTCGTTCCACGCCGGCGGTGTCAATCCCGGTTTCGCAGGGGACTTGCTCGTTCTCACGCTGGCCCGAATCGTCAGCCAGATCGACACCATCCACATCTACGAGGTCGTGAACTTCGGCAGAGACACGTTGAAGTATCTATACGAAATGGGCATGGGCAGCGATCCGGAAACGTTCTGGGACGGCCCGAACCTCCTAGGCAATGCGTGGCCGTTGTTCGCGCAGTCGATGGCGATGATCGTGGAGGGAATGGGCAAGACAGTCGACAAGTACACGACCGAAGTCCAACTCGGGGTCGCCACCCGCGACATCCCCTTCGAGGGCAGCGAGACCAGCGACATGCCGGGGTTCACAGGCGTGATCAAGAAAGGCACCGTCGCCCGCCAGCACCACCAATGGACATCATGGGTAAACAACAGACCGCTCATCGTCTTCCACGAGATCTACACGGTGGACACATTCGATGCCATTGAGCCACAAGAGGATTGGCCGCAGCACTACCACTACCGGATCGTGATCGAGGGTGATTCATCCACTGAGCTGATCCTGCAAGGGGCTAAGGATCCCGACGGCGGCTACGCGTTGCCCGGCTACACCTGGACTGCGATGGGTCCCGCGAACGCGATTCCCGCCGTCGTGGATGCACCGCCAGGGTTCATGAGCCACAACGAACTCGGGCTGATGCCACTTCGCGGGGTCATCCGCGAGTAGCGCGGCGCCGAATGCCAGTGGCGTTGGCAGGACAGCGTTGGCAGCGAAACGACCATCAGGGAAATACCGCATGACGACGTCAGCCGATCGGCCACTGCGGATCGATGCTGCGCGCAATGCCGATCGCATCCTGCGCGCCGCCCGCGACATCTACGCCGAATTAGGACCCGATGCCCCGATCGATGCGATCGCCGAGCGTGCTGGGGTGGGGGAGCGCACCCTGTACCGCAGGTTCCCAAGCAAGGGCCATCTGATCCGCGCCACCCTCGATCAGATCATCGACGAAAACATCTCACCCGCAATCGAACACGCTAAACGCAATCCGAACCCGCTGGCCGGCCTCGCCGGACTCATTGAGGCCGCAACGGCGCTCGGCGCAAGCGAGCACCATCTTCTCGCCGCAGCCAGGAGAGCCGACGTCCTGACCAACATCTCCAAGCAGCTCGACGAAGCCCTCAGCGATCTAACCGTCAGCGCCCAGCGGGCCGGGCAGGTCCGCCAGGACCTAGTCGCCGAGGATCTGCCGCGGATCTTGTCGATGCTCAACAGCGTGCTCTGGACCATGGATCCCTCAAGCGGCGGATGGCGACGCTACGTGATGTTGATGCTCGACACGATCTCTACTTCTGATCGCCGCGAGCTGCCACGCGCCGTCCCGCTCCAATACCCGAAGCATCCAGAAATCTGGCCGATATAACCGGGTCACACCCGCATAGCGTTGTGCACTTGAACTTCCGAGCTCAGGCTCCCTCGTAAGTGTCGGGGTTGGGTCCGACGCGGCCACTCGCGCCTCGGTCGAGTGCCTCGATAGCCGTTAGCTGTCGAGCACCCCGTAAGCCGGCGCATTTGGGAACGGATTTGGGAACAAAACAGGCTCTTCGTAATTCAGTTTTCTGGTGCCTGTCGGCACGCCCGTGCATGCGGGAAAATCGGGTGCGGTCGCTCGCCGAGGTCGATCACTCTTTGGCGCAGGTGAGCCCGTAATTCAGTTTGATCCGG
>NZ_JBKQTQ010000014.1:0-3403 GCF_052143115.1 Mycobacterium sp. | reverse complement strand
TCCGAAAAGCGTCCCGGCCAGGGGCAGTTGGTTATTCCCCACGCGTATAGACACGGATCGTGTTCGCACGGCCGTAGCGCACCGCACCCCCTTGCTTCGATAGTCCTCGGCCCCGGTGCCCAATTTGGCCACGGCCGCCCGGCGGGACGAAGGACCACTCAGTGGGCGGCACGGATACATTTCGGAGATTCCGCGGTGACAATCGTTGATCACCACACAGGGCCGAAGGCCTACGAGCAAAAGGACGGCCGTGACCGCACCCGACAACGACCAAACAGAGACCGAGACCGAGAAGTGGGACCCCCTCTTCACCCAAAGCGTGCTGGACCGGGTCCGGCCGATCATGAAGACGTGGTTCCGGTCTGAGGTCCGCGGCCTGGAGCGGCTGCCACTCGGCGGCGCGCTCGTCGTGTCGAACCATTCCGGCGGTCTGTTCGCGGTCGACGTTCCGGTCTTCGCGGTTGACTTCTATGACCGTTACGGCTATGACCGTCCGGTCTACACACTCAGCCACGACATCCTGTTCCAGGCCCCGATCGCCACTCCGCTCATTCGGCTGGGGTTCATCCGCGCCAGCCGCAGCAACGCCGCCGCGGCCCTGCGGTCAGGCGGGCTCGTGATCGTTTTCCCGGGCGGCGACTACGACTGCTACCGGCCAACCCTGTCGGCCAACAAGATCGACTTCGCCGGACGGACCGGATACGTCCGGTCCGCCAGCGAGGCCGGCGTCCCCATCGTCCCGATGGTGTCGATCGGCGCCCAGGAGAATCAGCTGTACCTCACCCGCGGCGGCTGGGTGGCGAAACGGCTGGGACTCAAGCGGCTGTTGCGCACATCGCTATTCCCGATCTCGTTCGGTGTCCCGTTCGGCTTGAGTGTGTTGCTGCCATTTAACTTACCGCTGCCCACCAAGATCACCACCGAGGTGCTCGAGCCGATCGACATCACCGCCACCTTCGGGACGAATCCTGATATCGACGAGGTGGACGCCCACGTGCGCTCGGTGATGCAGACGGCCCTGGACCGGCTGGCCCGTGAGCGCCGGTTTCCGTTGCTCGGTTAGGTGATCGCGATGTTGCACTGCATCGGCAAGACCCGTGAGCTGATCGCCGCGATGCGCCGGTCACGGATGATGGCGCCGCTGCGTCCCGATAAGTACCTGCGTATCGTCGCCGCGGCGCGGAACGAGGGCACGATGGGAACCCTGGGCTTTGCCGTCGCAGCGCGGCGGTGCCCCGAGCGTGTCGGGTTAGTCGATGAACTCGGACAACTAACCTGGCGCCAACTCGACGAGCGGGCCGCCGCGTTCGCCGCGGCTCTGCAGTCGATAGCCGGGGGCCCACCAACAACCATCGGGATCATGTGCCGCAACCACCGCGGTTTCATCGAGCCGTTGATTGCTGCGAACCGCATGGGCGGCGATGTCGTGCTGCTGAACACCTCGTTCGCGGGGCCGGCGCTCGCCGATGTGGTGAAACGCGAAGACATCGACGTCGTCATCTACGACGAGGAGTTCATCCCCGCCGTCGACCGCGCGCTCTGCGATCGTCCCGACGCCAGGCGGATCATCGCGTGGACCGACAGTCCGTCAGCCCACGACGTCACCGTCGAGAAGCTGATCACCGCCCACGCTGGGAATCGGCCCGAGCGCACCCGGCGCAAGGGCAGGCTGATCCTGCTCACGTCGGGCACGACGGGAACACCTAAGGGCGCCAGACGCTCCGGCGGCGGACCCGATGAGCTCGTCGCGATTCTCGACGCGATGCCTTGGCGAGCCGAAGAGACCACAGTGGTCGTGGCACCAATGTTTCATGCGTGGGGCTTTTTCCAGCTCGTGTTCTCGGCGATGATGGCGTGCACCATCGTCACTCGCCGCAAGTTCGACGCTGAGGCGACGCTGGAGTTGGTTGAGCGGCACCGTGCCACGGGCCTGGCGATGGTGCCGGTGATGTTGGACCGGATCATGGAACTTCCCGAAGATGTTCGAAAATGCTACCGCTGCAAGTCATTACGCTTCGTAGCCTCCTCCGGATCGCGGATGCGCCCCGACGTCGTGACAGCGTTCATGGACCAGTTCGGCGACATCGTCTACAACAATTACAACGCCACCGAGGCCGGGATGATCGCCACAGCCTGCCCCGAGGACCTGCGAGCCGCACCGGATACCGCGGGTAGACCGGTCTTAGGCACCGTCATTCGTATACTTGACGACCATTTCCGCGATGTCGCCAGCGGCGAGGTCGGCCAGATCTACGTCCGCAACGGCAACCAGTTCGACCGTTACACCTCCGGTGGTTCTAAGGATTTTCGTGATGGCTTCATGGCCTCAGGTGATGTCGGGTATCTCGACACGGCCGGCCGCCTGTTCGTGGTGGGCCGTGACGACGAGATGATCGTGTCCGGCGGTGAGAACGTCTACCCGATCGAGGTGGAGAAGACCTTGGCGGGCCATCCCGATGTCGTTGAGGCAGCGGTGATCGGCGTGGACGACGAGCAGTTCGGCCAACGGCTGGTGGCGTTCTTGGTGCTCAGCTCACGTGCGTCAGCGACACCGGATTCGTTTAAGGCCTACGTGCGACAGAGCCTGGCCAACTACAAGGTCCCGCGCGAGATTTTGATCCTCGACGAGCTGCCCCGCAGCAGCACCGGCAAGATTGTCCGCCGTGAGCTGCGGGCGCGTGTCGGCGTTGCGACTGGTGACCGCAGTTAGCCCGCGATCGCCGCGCTTACTACGCTGGCGGCGCAAAGACCCCAGCGAGGCGGCGCAGTCGGGTTCGGTGCTGCGGGCGGCCCTGCGCGACGGGCTCGGCCCCGATTACGCGGATGTCGCCGCGAGCCCACCGTCAGCGTCAACAGCCAGTGGGCGGCCCACCGTGTGGCGGACCACCTCGGCGCGGCATCGCTACGTCGCGAAGGAGAACACCGTTCGCTACGGCCCGCACCCCCGGGCGAATGTGGCTGACGTCTGGCGCCGCCGCGACCTGCCACACGACGGTAGGGCGCCGGTGCTGGTGCAGATACCCGGCGGCGCTTGGGCACTGGGCCGGAGGCGGCCGCAGGCCTACCCGTTGATGAGCCACCTAGCCGATCGCGGCTGGGTATGCGTGTCGCTGAACCATCGTGTCAGCCCGGTGCACACCTGGCCCGCCCACATCGTCGACGTCAAACGCGCGCTGGCGTGGGTCAAGGAGAATATCGCGGAGTATGGCGGCGACCCGGAATTCGTGGCGATCACCGGCGGCTCGTCTGGCGGTCACCTGGCGGCGCTGGCCGCGCTGACGCCCAACGACCCGCATTACCAGCCCGGTTTCGAAGATGCCGACACGTCGGTGGTCGCGGCCGCGCCGTTCTACGGCCGCTACGACTGGGTCAGCACCGAGGGCAAAGGCCGGCGCGGGCTCAT
>NZ_JBKQTQ010000013.1:0-7651 GCF_052143115.1 Mycobacterium sp. | reverse complement strand
GTGTAGGCCAGGAACCGGACGACCTCGCCCTGGCGGTCGACCGCCACGGCCAGCGCCGCCACCTGAACGTGGCTCAGGTATCCGCGGTCGGCGTGCTGACGTTTGGGCAGCCGCACCCCTTCACACGAAGATCACGTCGCCGTACTGGTTGGGCTGATACGGCCCACGCAGCAGGTCGGCGATCTTCCAGATCAGATTGGCATTGGTCTGTGCCATAGCCCCCGACTCTCCTTCCAATCGATGACAGGTGGAAGTTACCCCGCCCCGACGATGAGAGGCGGTAAGTGCGCGTCTCCTTTCCTCGGTGCGGTGTCGAGTTGCCCCTTCGAACCCGCTCCGGCGTGACAACAGGACGCCGCTCGTGGGATGTCGGCCGCTGCTTCTAAGGTCTCCACATGGCGGACTTGCACCTGGAGGCGGGCGAGGATCACGTAGAGCGTCTGGCCCATGAAAACGACCCAGTACGCGCGGTCGTCGAACTTGTATGGAATTCGGTCGACGCCGAGGCCACCGAGGTCGAGGTAGCTTTCGAGAAGAACGAGATGGACGCGATCACCAAGGTGACGGTGGCCGATAATGGACACGGAATTGAGCGCGAAGAGCTGGCTTCGACTTTCGGGCGAATCGGCGGGTCATGGAAACGACTCGCCGCTAGAACGAAGAACGGCAAGCGTGGTCTTCACGGCAAGCGCGGTGAGGGACGTCTCCGGGCGTTTGCGCTCGGGAACCGCGTCGAATGGGTGAGCCATAGCATCGACGTGACGGGCCAGCTGCAACGAGTGGAGATCAGCGGTAGCACGGATCGCCGTCACGTTTTTTCAACCGACTCCAGTAGCGCAGCCGACGTGCCCTCAGAAACCACCGTGACTGCCTGGAATGACAGCCAGAGGTCATTGGCGGCGCTTGAGAGCAGTCAGACGCTATCCGTGCTTCGGTCGCACTTTGCGCCCGTTCTGTTGAACGACCCCGAACTAGCGATCAACTACAACGGCGTGGCTCTTGATCCTGCGGATGAGATAAGCCATACGACCGACATCCCCCTCCCTTTCGTTGACGAGGGCGGCAATGAATATCACGCTCGACTTCGCATCATCGAGTGGAAGAGCGGGACTCATCGAGCGGTCTATTACGGCCAGGACGGGGAACACTTCGCATACGAGGAGTCGGCCAAAGACATTGAGCCGCAGTACCGATACTCGGCATATGTCACCTGGGAGGGCTTCGATGACGAAGCTTTGTCGACGGTCGGACTCGGCGATATGGCCACCGGGCCGGTCGGCGCGCTCTGGACTTCTGCACGTGAAGGCATTCGCGTACATTTCGCCGCCCGACGACGGGAGCGCCGCCGCGAGCAGGTCGTGAAATGGAAGAAGGACAACGTCTACCCCTATCAAGGGGAGCCGCAGAGTGAGCCTGAAAGAGCAGAGAGGGCTGTCTTCGACGTCATATCGGTTGCGTTGAGCACCCAGATTCCGTCGAAGAGTGGCGACGCTCGCCTCTCCCTGGCGCTACTCCGCGACGCCCTACGGTCCGATCCGGACAGACTGACCACAATCATTCACGAGGTCGCGGCGCTAAGTTCATCTGATCGCGAAACGCTTACGCGGCTGCTCAGCGAGACAACCTTGCCCGCGATCATCAAGGCCGCGAATCTAGTTACCAGCCGCAACAAGTTCCTAACGGGCCTCGAACACCTCTTGTTTGATCCGGTCGACGCGAAGAACGTTGGTGAGCGTGATCACCTCCATCGCATTCTTGAGCGCGAGCTGTGGATCTTCGGCGAGGCCTATTACGTGATGAATAGCGAACGTGGCCTAACCGAGATGCTCCGCACCCATTTGAAGTTGGAGGGACTCCCCACCAAAGGTGTGGAACCCGTAACGAGATGGGACGGCAAGACGGGGCGCGTGGACCTTCATCTCGCCGCCAAGACTCAAGAGTTCGATCGGACACGACATCTCGTAGTCGAACTCAAGGCCCCCGATATCCGGCTTGGACGTTCCGAACTTGACCAGGTCGAGGATTACGCCAACACGGTGTTGTCCAACTCGGCGTTAGCCACCGATAAGGCGGAGTGGGACTTTGTACTCGTTGGGACCGATATGGACGACGTCGCACGCAGGAGAGTACGAAACAACGACTTCGAGGTAGGACAGTTCTGGGGTCCAGAGCCCGAACCGGGTCAACCCCGTGTCAGAGCGTTCGTGCGCCGCTGGCGGAACATCCTGGATGAGAACCGCCGACGCCTCGCCTTTATGACGACCAACCTAGAACATGATCCGACTCTTGAAGAGGGCCTCGGACATATTCGCGAGCACTACGGAGACTTACTTCCGCCTGAGGTGCGCGGTAATGCAGAAGTCGGAAAGCTCCAGACTGCCTGATCAACTGAGCGGCGTTGCCCTCATTCAGGCATCGGTACAGGGTCGTTCGACTTACGCCGAGGTACTTCGCGATGTCCAGGCCGGTGTGACCGTCGGCGTTCGTCCGGCGGGAGTGCGGCCTGCGACTGTCCGTTGTCGATGCACTCGATGGTCGCCGGTGTGGGGGGACACCACGAATCACGCTGAGAGCTGAACACTCTCGGAGAGGTGCCGGTAGACGGTGGCGCGAGAGACTCCCAACATCTTCGCGATGTCACCGGCCGTGATGCCCTTCTCGCGGAGCTGGCGGGCTTTGGCGGCATCGGCGTCGTCGACCTTGCGTGGACGTCCACCCTTGCGTCCGTTTGCTGCGGCAGCGGCCAGGCCCGCGCGGGTGCGCTCGATCATGGTGTCGCGTTCAAGTTGAGCGAAAGCGGCCATGATGGTGAGCATCGCCTTCCCCATCGGCCCGTCGGTGTGCAGGCCTTCGGTGAGGCTGCGGAATCCGATCCCTCGGGACGTCAACTGGTCCACCACGGCGAGAACGTGCTGGGTATTGCGCCCGAGCCGGTCGAGTTTCCAGACGGTGAGCACATCGCCCTCGCGGAGGTGGTCGAGGCAGGCATCCAGATTGGGTCGGGACGCGGTCGAACCGCTGACTCCATAGTCGGTGTAGATGCGCGTCGCCCCGGCTTCCTCAAGTGCGTCGAGCTGAAGCTGGGGATTCTGGTCGGTGGTGCTGACCCTCGCGTATCCGATGACTGCCAATGCCACTCGCTCCTTGTCTCATAATCCCGTGAAGTTATCGGTTTTGATAATACCGGTTATGAGACAGGTTTTCAAGACAGGTGATCGACTCGTTGAGCCTGGACGCATCCGTCCTAGCGGAGGTGGTGTCCTAGTCTCAGCAATCCATCGTTTTCGAGACAGGCGGAGAGAAGGACACTTTGCTTCAACTCGTTGCATGACACCGAAACTCAATGCGCTCCTCGGCTTACACTTCCGCAATGTTCTCGGAGACGCGCTATGCGCTGAACGGGGACTTGCGCGTCGCTTATCGCGCGTCACGTGAAGGTCCGCGCGACATCGTGTTCGTCTCTCCCCAGTTCACAAATTGTGAGGTCTTTCCCGAGCTGCCGTATATCCAAGGCTGGTTTGAGGCGATGACATCGCTTGGCCGACTCATCTACTTCGACCAGCCGGGTACGGGGGTTTCCGATCCCGCAATGCCGACCTTGGAGCTACGGGCCGACAGCATCACCGCTGTGCTTGACGATCTCGGATGCGGCGAAGCGGTCATCGTTGCGGTCGACGGCACATTCCCGGAATCGGCGCTGTTCGCAGCCACACATCCATCCCGCACGACCGCGTTGGTCGTCCTCGAGGGCTACGCGGATCCGCTTGCTGAACGTACAGAAGGAGCGCCCCTCGAGGAAACTGTCGCTGCCTATGTCGCTATGTGGGGCACGGGGGAGTTTGCGCATCTCACGAATCCGGACATGCCGTGGAACGAGGAGATTCGGGCGACCTGGGCGCGGCACGAACGCCTGGCGGCAAGCCCAGGGACTGTCGCCATTTTTACGAGTCGGATGGCCGAGTTGAACGTGCGACCTCTTCTTCCGACAATCCGCGTGCCCACCCTCGTCGTCCATCACACCGACGACCAGATCATCCCGCCTGTGATGGGCAAGTACATCGCCGATCACATATCGGGTGCGAAATACGTTGAACTGCCAGGACGCAACGTGTATCACTTCGTGGAACCGTGGCACGATTCGTTCCAGGTGATTGCCGAGTTTCTCACCGGCGAGCAGGCTGACGTGGCCGATGATCGGGTTCTGGCCACGGTGCTGTTCACCGACATCGTGGACTCAACACGCCGCGCCGCCGAAATGGGCGACCGGGATTGGCGCGCACTGCTCGATGCGCACGACGCCGTTGTGCGCTCGCAACTCAATCGCTTTCGAGGCCGCGAGGTGAACACCTCAGGGGATGGGTTCCTGGCGATGTTCGACGGCCCGCAGCGGGCGATCCGCTGCGCCATGGCGATTCGTGACGCGGTGCGATCGCTCGGCATTGAGGTGCGCGCCGGGTTGCACACCGGCGAGTGCGAGGTCCGAGGTGATGACATCGGCGGGATCGCCGTGCATATCGGCGCGCGGGTGAGCGCACTGGCGGGGCCGAACGACGTGCTCGTATCCAGCACGCTGCGCGACCTCGTGATCGGGGCAGGACTCGACTTCGACGAGCGGGGCTCTCACGCGCTCAAGGGCGTGCCCGGCGAATGGCGTCTCTTCGCCGTCGCCTCGTAGATGCGGGATTTGGCCAAACTCACTCAGCAATCATTTCGAGGCAGTCTTCAGTTCTGTTCGGGCCTGGTCGATTTGGTCGTATGCGTAGGTCACCATGGCGGCGGTGGTCATCGTCTCACCCTTGTGGGCGAGCGATTCGTAGGTTTCGTCGCCGAGGACATTGCGGAGGTGGGTGATGGCAACGTCCATCTCTGAAACGATCAACCGTGTGTAGGACGTGGCGGCGAATCCACTGATGGTGGCGGCCGCTTCGTGGTGCCCAAGGCGGTCGAACAATGGGATGAGGACGCCTAGCGCCTGAGGCAGCAGGAAGAAGCTGCCGGAGTCGTAGTAGTACCGGATTGGCAAGATCACGTAGTCGAGGGCGTCGACGGCCTCACCGTGGGTGGTCGCCAGGAGAGACAGCATCCCCGCAATGCTTGTCTCGGTCATCCGGCTGCCACTGTCTTGCGCGATTGTCAGGCCTCGACGGAAGGCTTCATAGGCGGCGGCGGGAGCGATGCCACGGTGGGCGGTGCCATACGCGAACAGCGCCCACGCGGCCAGGTTGGGGTTGTCGGTGGTGTCGGCGGCGGCAAGGAGTTCTTCCGAGGCCGCCCTTGCCTCGTCATCGGCACCGGCCATTTTCAGCGCGATGGCCAACAATGCCTGAGCGTGAACATTAGTGGCCGAACGGCGCGCAATTACGATGCGGCACCACTCAACCCACCGCTCAGGCTGTCCTATCGCTTGGTACGGGCTGCCGATCCCCGCTTCGATGTCCTTGCGCACTTCGTCGAAGCGTCCGCTGGTGACGGCTTCCTGGCCGGCCCCGGCATAACCGACGGCCTCGTCGATCCTTCCGGCCGTGAAGCACAGCGTCGCCATTGCGTAGAGCTGCGCCAAGCGGCGGTGTTGGACAGCGTGCGCGGGTTCGATGAGTTCCTCGACCCATCGGATAGGTTCGTGCTGTTCGCCCCAGAAACCGACCAACGCCGCGTAGTGGGCAATGGCCGACGCGGAGTCGAGGTCGTCGTGGTCGGCGGCCCAGCGGAACGCCGTGCGCAGGTTTGCCATTTCGACCGTTATCCATGAGTACGCTTCGCGCTGCTGTGGGCTGTCCCACAGGGCGAAGACATCGGATTCGTGCTCTGCGAAGTAGCGGGCGTGCGCGTTGCGGACCTTATCGGCGTCGCCCCTTCCGGTGAGCATCTCCTCGGCGAACTGTCGAATGGTCTCCAACATCGAGAACCGCGTTCGTCCCCCCGACCGGTCGGCGACCAGCAGCGACTTGCGCACCAGCGCGTCGAGCAGATCCACGGTGGCGAAGTCATCGTCAGAACCCATGACGGCGCAGGCACTTTCGAGGTCGAACCCGCCGGCGAACACTGAGCACCGTTCCAGCAGCGGTTTCTCCGCGTCATCGAGGTGGTCGTAGGACCACTGCACTGCGTGGCGCAGCGTTTGGTGGCGTGCCAGGCCGCGCCGCGATCCGATTAGGAGCCGGAACCGCTGATCGAGACGATCACGCACCTCGTTTACCGTCATCGATGCCATCCGCGAGGCCGCCAACTCGATGGCCAACGGAATCCCGTCGAGTCGCCGGCAGATCTCCAGCACCGCATCCCCCTCACCGGTGTTGGCGACCGAGAAGCGCGGCGAAACGGCCTGCGCCCGTTCGACGAACAGAGCCAGCGCCGACGAGTCGATTCCTGTATCGACACCGAGTGAGGGCACCGGCCACAAATGCTCGTCGGCGACCCCTAATCCCTCGCGGCTCGTCGCGAGCATCTTCACCGTCGCCGAATGCGCCATGATGGCCTCGATCAGATCGGCCGCGTCACCAAGCACGTGCTCGCAGTTGTCGAACACCAACAACCGGGCTCTGCCCTCAAGCGCGGCGGCCACCGACTCACTCACGCTCTTGCCCGGCTGCTGGGTAATGCCCAGCACCGCGGCGACCGCGTCGGGCACCGCCGCCGGATCGGACACCGCAGCCAGCTCGAAAAACCAGACCCCATCCGGAAATTCATCGGCCAGCCGGGCCGCAACCTCCACCGCCAGGCGAGTCTTACCAACCCCGCCCACCCCGGTCAGCGTGACGACCCGATGCGCCCGCAGCACCGCTTCTACCTCGGCGACCTCGGACTCACGCCCAATGAAGCTCGTGGGCGCGGGACGCAGATTCCCCGGACCCACATCCAGTGCCCGCAACGACGGAAACTCCGTGCGTAGGCCCGCCGCTTGGACCTGAAACACCTGAACCGGGGTCGGCAGATCCCGCAACCGCCGCAGCCCCAGATCCACCAGATCAACCCCGCTCACCAGACCCGCCGTCGACTCGGCCAAAAGGATCTGACCACCATGTCCAGCGGCCATCACCCGTGCGGCTCGATTGAGCACCGTTCCGAAGTAGTCCCCGTCTCGCAGCTCGGCCTCGCCGGTTGCCAATCCCATTCGCACCGGCAACTGCAACTCCCGTTGCGCGTCGATCGCGGCGTTCACGGCAGACATCGGCGACGCGAAGGCCGCCACGAAACCGTCGCCCGTGTGGCTGAACAAGAACCCGTCATACGCCTCAATCGCCCCGCGCAACACCTCGTCGTGCGCGGCGAGGGCGATCCGCATGCCATCGGCGTCGGCCTCCCACCGACGCGTCGAACCCTCGACGTCGGTGAACAAAAACGTCACCACTCCCGAGGGAGCAGCCGCCGCAGCAGCGGACACCCCTGCAGAATCTCACAACAGACACGCTGCCACCTCGCACATCGGCGGAATCCGGCCCCACAGACCGGCCCCAAGGCCCGGTGTAGCGCTCTATCGTGCAGTACCGGTTGGGACTAGCGCGCTGATGTCTTCGCCCTGCAGGAGCTTGACCGTCAACGACACGTCGAAATAGTCCGTCCAGCGGGCGATCTTGCTGTCGTCGTCAATGACGAATGTGCCCATGACAGGAACAGCTGGTTTGGTTCCGTCGGGTGCCTGGATGTAGTCAAG
>NZ_JBKQTQ010000012.1:0-10463 GCF_052143115.1 Mycobacterium sp. | reverse complement strand
GCACGACCGACTCGTTGATCACCCGCACCCCGCCCTCGCCGATGGCGCCGAAGGCCAATTCGGGCTGAAATGGCACACCAAGCTTGCGCACCACAAGAACATCCAGCGGTGCTTGCAGCGCCTCGGCAACTTCGAAGGCCACCGGCACCCCGCCACGCGGCAGCCCCAACACGACGACGTCCTGGCCGCGCAAAAAAGCCAGGCGCCCTGCCAGTTGACGTCCGGCGTCAGCACGATCCTTGAACAGCCTCATGTGTTGAGTGTGTCTCGCGCGGTGGTGCACCAATAAGGGGAAAAGGTCACTTCAGCCGCCCAACTACAGTCCGTGGCGCCAACCACTACGAGGTCACCACCGCCCACCCGGTCTGCGCCCCGGCTGGCGGCCGCAAAGGCTTCAAGCCCCACCACCACGATCCTGGCTACCCTCCCCGGGGCGCCGCCGAGGTCGCGACATCAGCGGCGGTCTCACTCCTTGCTCAGCGTCTGCCCTGCACTGCGGATAACGCTGCGCAAGAATTCGATGCGCGCAGTGTTGAGCTCTTCAGCCAAATTCAGCGCGGCGTCGATGATGGTCTTGCGCCGCGACTGATCGGCGATCACAGGGGTCACCTGATCGATGAACTTGCGCATCGCCTCGATCGCCGTCGTGCGCCCGGCTTCGAGCGACTCGAGCACGTCGTCGGACAAGTCGGCCCAGCCCGGTGTGCTCTTGCGCGGTGTTTGCGTCATGAACGACCTCCTCCTAACGTTCCGGTGTTAGCCGGCGTGTGTTGGATGCAGAAACGCGTCCCTCGACGCTATGGCGTTCATCCCTCTGCCACGAGTGGCTAAAGTCCTTTCTCACGCCATCATTTGGCCCACCTGCTGCGCCGGATTCGCCCATGTGTCAAACACCGACTTCAACCGGTGACTAACTGCCCTAGCCGCGGCGTGACACACCGGTCACGATCGAAATCCCATGCTAGAGAGAGGGATCGACGATGAAGGCTCAGGTAGGCGACTGGCTGGTGATCAAGGGCACCACAACCGAGCTGGCCGATCAGCGCGGGCTGATCACCGACGTGCACGGGCCGGACGGCTCACCCCCGTACGTGGTGCGGTGGCTGAATACCGGACACGAGGCCACCATTTTTCCCGGCTCCGATGCTCTCATCGTCACAGCCGCCGAACAGCAAAAGGCAATCCGTCAGCTTCCTTTCACGCAGCGTCCGCTGTATGAAGGGCCAGTCCAGCCCCGGGTGCGTGCGGCGTGTTCGTCTCTGACCGGGAATAGCGCGCACCGCCTGCAGCGCTGGGTGTGCGGGTCAACGACGACCAGCCGCTGGGCACCCGCGTCTCAAGCCTTCAATTCAAGATCGGCGGGCACATCGGCCGCGGTGTCCAAGAAGTAGATGACCTCCTCGAGCACGGCCACCAGCTGATCGTCGTCACGGCGCCCACTCAGCCGCCGTCGGCGAGTGCGCCGCGGCCGGAGGACCAATGACTCTCGCAGTGGTGACGTCAGGACCTGAGCCATGCCCGGACGATCCCGCCTGGGGTCTGGTCGGTGATCGCGCCGAAACGCGCTGCCCAACAAGTCAACCCGTGGCCGGTGACCTGCCCGCGATCGTCGCTCCAACTGTCACCGATGTGAGTCGGCACGACGGGACCGCTATGCGGCGATGCGATCTCGGTAGCCAGCGGACCTCCCTCACCGGTTTTGGTGGTTGGCGATGAGTACGGAGCAATCGGTGTGGTGCAGTGCGGCGTTGCCGGCCGGCCCGATGAGTTGCCCGACGTCGCCGTGGTCGCCGGCGCGCACAACGACCAGCTGGATAGACCGGGCGTTGTTGGCCAAATAGTCGACGATGCTGCCGGGCGCGGCCACCGAGTGGATCTGAAGGTCTGGGTAGCGTCGCTTCCACTGCGCCAAACGGCGATACAGTTGTGCGCGCACCAAGCGGTTGCGGTCGGCGACCGCGTCGACATCGCGATCGTCGCTGTATCGAGATCGCCAGCACGTGACGGCCAGCAGCGGGGCCTTACGCAGACGCGCCTCTTCGATGGCTATCTTCAGCAGAACGGCATTACCGGGTGACTCGTCCGTTTCGACGACGATCGAGCCGGCATGCTGACCGGCCCACGCGTCATTTTCGCGGACGATGGCCACCGGACACAGGCCAGCATGCGCCAAAGCCGCCGCCGTTGAACCCAGATGCCCGTGCTCGAAGCGTTTGAACCCGACGGCGCCCACGCAGACCATCGCCGCGGACTGCGAAGCCCGGACCAGCGCGGTAGTCGGGCGCGCCTGGGCGATTTCGGCCTCGATCTTGACCGGCTTTTCAGTTGACTCGACAGTCATCAGCGCGTAGCGAATTGCGCCTTCCGCGAAGGCGAGTTTGCGGGCAGCGTGGTCGGGGTGAGTGCGAGAGGTGGTACGAGGATCGCCAGCGTAGACGAGACGCAGGGGGATGTCGCGGCTGACGGCCTCGTCGACAGCCCACAGAGCGGCGCGGACCGCTGCCTTCGAACCGTCGATGCCGACAACGACTGAGGGTGGTGCCTGAGATTTCCGCATTCGGGCTCCCGGTTCGCAGGATGAACGGCTGTGGTCCCAAGCTATTGACCGCGCTACGGGGTTCTCAGAGGCCTTAGTCCTTAGTCAAAACGCCGTTAGTCCCGATCGACGCTCGGTCGAACCCCATCGGGGCGGTCAGCTATGCCTTTCTGGGTTGCCCGGTTGGTGAGAACTGGCTGGCAACGGCCCAAAGAGTGCTAGCTTCGTATGCGAGTGAAGTGATCGCTGAGTTCATTGCGGCCGGGTTGGGGGCTCAAAGGTTGGCGGCCCAATGGTTGGCGGCAGAGCTTCGCTCCATCGATAGCCGAAAGTTGGTGTGCCGTCTTCGTTTTCAACTGCCAGCGGTGAAGACAGGCTCAGCGCTGGGTGTCTCCCGTCGGTGCGAACTTCAGCTTCACGTAGTCCGTGATACCTAACCGCTGCCAAACGCTCCGTCGCCTGGGCGTTATTTGCGGCAGGGCTGCCGCCGCGTCGAGGATCTCGGGTTCTACGACATCAAAGGTTCTGCCGTTGGCCTGGATGGTCGCTCGTTTCGCCGCGAGCACGTTGCGCAGCCAGTCGA
Organism: Mycobacterium sp.; assembly: GCF_052143115.1. Taxonomy (GTDB): domain Bacteria; phylum Actinomycetota; class Actinomycetes; order Mycobacteriales; family Mycobacteriaceae; genus Mycobacterium. The sequence continues at coordinate 7,344 of NZ_JBKQTQ010000012.1, read as the reverse complement.
CCCGCTTGCCGTATGGCAGGGGAACAATGAAACCGTCAGTTACCCGATCCGCCACTACAGGTGTCGCGTAGTTCTTGCCTGAGTGGCGTCCGGTGTGCCGTATCACTGACGCGTACCAGTATTTCCGGCCGGCCAGGCGCAGCATGGTCGGGGTAAGGACATATTTGTTGAAGACACGCACCGTGTCCTTGACCCGCTGCGGTGGGCTTTTTGCCGATGGGGATTGCGGTGTGGGCGCCATTTATCCTCGATTCAGTTTCATTCGGTGTTGATCGATGGCTTGCTCATCTGCCCAGCATCGACAAGCGACCAGTTCTCCAACAGGGGCGTTGGTCACATAAGAGCGTTTCTGTGGTCCTTCCGCCGCCGTGCGGCGTCGCGACCGGGTCTAACCTCGGCCTGTCGTCTTGATGCACGATCTATCGAGGAGTTCCACGATGACCGCTGCGGATCGCCCGGCCACGCTCCCGCAAGCTTTTCAGCGCACCGCAAGGATCGGGCCCGATGTGGTGGCATTGCGAACTGTCGGCGACGCGCAGACGTTGATGTGGCGCGACTATGCGGCCAGGGTGTGTCAGGTCGCCGCCGGGCTCGCCGCGCTCGGTGTCGGTCGCGGCGACGCGGTGGCGTTGATGATGGCGAATCGGATCGAGTTCTATCCGTTGGAGGTTGGCGCGCAGCATGTCGGTGCGACGTCACTGTCGGTATACACCGCGTTGGCGGCTGAACAGCTGACTCGTGTTTTTGTCGATTCGGCCACCAAATTGGTGTTCTGCGAAAAGCGGCACGTTGACCGGATCAAAGCCACTGACGCCGAGATCGACATTATCGTCTGCATCGACGGTTGCCCCGAGGGCACGATGTCGGTTGACGACCTCATTGCTTGCGGGTCATCAGATTTCGATTTCGAGTCGAGGTGGATGGCGGTGCAGCCCGACGATGTCGCGACGCTGATCCATACCTCCGGCACCACTGGAAATCCCAAGGTGGTAGAGATCACGCACGCGAGTCTGTTGTTGGAAGTGTTCGGCCTCGACGAGGTGCTTGGGCTGCAGTACGGAGACCGGGTCACCTCGTTCCTGCCGACCGCGCACATCGCCGATCGACTGACCGCGCTGTATATCCAGGAAGTCATCGGCACCCAGCTGACCGTTGTCCCGGACATCAAGGCGATCGCCGCCGCGTTGCCGGAGGTGCGGCCTACCATCTGGGGCGCGATGCCTTTGGTGTGGGAAAAGCTGAAGGCAGGGATCGAAGCCCAAGTCGCGGCGGAGACGGGCGTAAGGCACGCACTGGACGACTGGGCGCTCGGTGCGGCGGGCATGCGTGCCCGGGGGCTGCTCGACGGCAGTGAACTGGGTTTTGCCGATCGTGTTCGGTACGCGGTCGCCGACAAGCTGGTGCTCGGCAAGATCCGTGCGGCGATCGGCCTCGACCGGGCCAGGTGGTTGATCTCGGGGGATGCCCCTATCCCCAAGGAGACATTGGCATTCTTCGCTGGCCTGGGCCTGCCGATGACTGAGGTGTGGGGGATGTCCGAACTCAGCGGTATCGCGACCGTTTGTCATCCATACGACGCCGTGCTGGGTTCGGTTGGAAAGCCGCTGCCTGGCCTGGAGGCCAAGGTGGCCGCTGATGGCGAGCTCTGGGTCCGGGGCCCGCTGGTCATGAAGGGCTATCGCAGCGAGCCCGAGAAGACCGCCGAAGCCATCGACACCGATGGGTGGTTGCACACCGGGGACATCGCCACATTCGATGACGACGGCAATGTCTCGATCATCGACCGCAAGGAAGAACTGATCGTCAACGCGGCCGGCAAGAAAATGTCGCCGTGCCACATCGAGAACACGATCAAGGCCGCATGCGGTCTGATCGGGGCGATGACGACAGTCGGCGACGCTCGCCCATACAACACCGCGCTCATCGTGCTCGACGCGGAATCCGCGAGCGCGTACGCGGCCCGGAAACATCTCAGCGACGCGTCGGCGCACGCGCTCGCGGCCGATCCCAGCGTGATCACCCAGATCGCAACGGGCGTCGGGCGGGGCAACGCGAAGCTTTCCCCCGTGGAACAGATCAAGCGATTCAAGGTGCTGCCGGCATTCTGGGAGCCCGGCGGGAACGAAATCACCCTCACCATGAAGCTCAAACGCAAAGCGGTCACGCAGAAGTACGCCGCCGACATCGCGGAACTGTACGCAGCCGAACCCGGGTCAACGGTGCACGAGCCCAACTCGGCCACGCTGCCAGCGACTGCGCCCAGCAGAGTCCCGTGACGACCACCTCTGGTCACCGTCCATGGCTGCGGGAAGTCTTCGACGACGATGGCAACGAGGAAGAGGCATACGCCAGAGCAGACCGTGCGCACACGTTAAACCCACTCGATTGGGTTGTAACCGGAGTTGTGAAGAGGCAAGTTGCGGCCTTTGTGCCGGGGATGACTACGGGCGGACTTCCCCGGCGTGGACTGGTCGGCGATTGCGTCCACGGCTGAGGAAACGCTGGCCGAGCGCCTGGCCGGGTGGCAGGAACGGTACCCCGACGTGACCGTGCGCCGCGTCGTCGTCTTCGATAAACCTGCCCGCCATCTTCTTAACCAGTCCGAATCGGCCCAACTCGTGGTAGTCGGCAGCCATGGCCGTGGCGGGTTCGCCGGCATGGTGCTTGGCTCCGTGAGCACCGCGGTGGTGCATGCAGCCCGCACACCGGTAATCGTGGCGCGCCAGCGAATCACCAAAATCAGCCCTGACACGATGTTTGTGTCGACAGCCGCTCCTCAAACAAATAGAGAGCGGTCGGGGCCGTCGTAACTGATGGACGCTATGTGGCGGCACGCCCGGGTCCGGCGTGTCGCGTAGCAGGGTCACCGTCCCCAGGGGGGTCGGTCAGCGGTTGCGCAGCGTGCGTGACCGATCAACGAGCCCCGACCGCACCAGCGAGTCCTGCACGAACCGCTGCACCGGGCGGGAGCGGAAGAACCCGATGTGGCCGCCCCTGTACCACACGATCTGGGGTCTGCCCCAGTGCTCCCAGAGGCGGATCACCTGCTCGCGCGGATGCACGAGCTGGTCAGCGATTCCGGCGTAGATGAAGCGGCCCTGCATCGGCACGCGGGGAGCCAGCGACAGCGGCGATACCATCCGCCCGATCGGTTCGGCCATCGTCACCGCGCGACGGCGCGGGTCATCGCGACTCAGACCGGCGTGGCGTCCCAGTAGTTCAATCAGATCGGCCACCGGGACACCGAGGATCGCGCAGGTGAGGCCGTCTTCGAGGCTGGCGACCAGCGCCGCGATGTAGCCCCCGAGCGAGAGGCCGTTCAGCCCGATCGGCGACTCCGGTTGCTGCCACCGTATCCAGGACAACAGCCGCCGGATGTCCCACACCGCCTGGGCCGTGGCGTGCACGTCGTCGAGCACGTCCGCGCCGGGGAACACCGCGCCCTTGGGCAAGCCGCGCGCCCGGGGGCCGTGCATCGGAAGGACGGGCAGGACGACATTCAGGCCGAGATCCTCATGCAGATGCCACGCCCGGAATACGGTGAGGTCCAAGGCGGCGCGGCCCATTTCGGTTCCGTGTACACACACCAGCCAAGGTCGCGGCTCGTCGTGCCGCAGCAACAGCGCGTACTCATGGTCGTTGGCGGTGTAGCCCAGCCACCGTTCGCGGCCCGGTTCGCCCGGATGCGGTGCATACCCACTCTCGAAGAAGATGCGCTCATAGGAGTGTCTGCGGCCCTTCACCGGCCGGACCGTGACGTCGGTCAGCGGCGGGGGTGCCGCGAAAAACCCTTCCGGGTTGTCCAGCCACCCTTCCCGTTCGTAGAGCTCGACCGCCGCGACCAGTTCGCGGTTGATGCGTTCCAACGCCTGCGGATCGCTGAGCGGCCGGTGCGCCCGCAAGCCGAGAAGAACGACCTCATCGCGAAACGCATGCGCGGCGAGCGCGACGGTGGGTCGCGCAACCGGAAGCCCACCCGGCTGACGCTCCAGATACTCCCGCCACGATCGAGCGTAGTAGCGGCCGGTCCTTCTGAGCGGCCTGATGATGTCGCCCAGTGGACCGGGCACCTCGAGAGTGAGAAGCGCCAGCCCGTCGTCGATGTCGGGTGCTGCCATGATAGGCGACGCTAGGACCACGTCAGGCGGCTCGGTAGGGCCTTAGGTCCTGGTGAACGCCAGTCCGAAACCCTCGAAACCGAGCAAGGCCGCGCGGGATCAGTTGATCGCGCCGAGTCCGACATAGGGGTTCGTTCGGCGGGCGGCCATTTGTGGCATCTGTTCACCGGCGCCGATCAGGTCAGCAATATGGTGCATTGATGCGAGTCGATCGCGTGCTTCATCTCGGCCCGGGACAGCTCATGCGTACCGCACTCGCAAACCGCCGACACCAGATCATCGGCCTTTTGCACGCTGCCCTTAGTGGACCGCATCCTGGCCCACGGTCCCACCAAGTCGTCGGTGGTGACAACGAAGGGCATCCAGGTGGATCTGCGGGTTGTGCCCGCGTCGGTCTGGAGTGCGGCACTGCAGTACTTCACCGGGTCGAAAGCCCACAACATCCGCCTCCGCGAACTGGCCGTGCGGGCTGGGGCGGCTTTCGGCCACCGGCTAAATTGACGGCATGTATCTGATCACCTGGCCCGCCAGAGGCGACGTCAGCCCGTCCGTTGTCGAGCTGCTGCGGGGCAAGGGGGAGCCGGTCCGGGCGATGGTGCGCTCCGACGACGCCCTCGCGCACCGGCTTCGCGAACTCGGGGCCGAGGTCGTCGTGGGTGAGCTCACCAGTCCGGCCGACGTCGTCGACGCGATGCGGGATGTCACGCGCATGTTCTTCAACACGGGCATCTCGTTCGACTACCTCCAGGAGACGGCGATTGTCTGCGCGGCGGCCCGCGAGCGGGGCGACCTCGAGGTGATCGTCAACATGTCGCAGATGACGGTCTCGCAGATGACCCTGACCGGCAGCGAAGCGGATCGCGAGCAGCGGCTGCACTGGCTCTCCGAGCAGATCATGAACTGGTCCGGTGTACCCGTGGTCCACCTGCGGCCAACGGTGTTCCTGAACAACCCGCTGTTCACGGTGCTGGCCAGGCGATCCGTCCGCGAGCGCGATGCGCTGGCTCTGCCGTTCGGCACCGGCCGCACCTCACCGATCGCCCCCGATGACGTAGCACGCGTGGTCGCGGCCCTGCTGCTGAACCCGCCGAAGCCCGGGCAGGTCTACGGGCTGACCGGTCCGCAGGTGCTCGACATCAAAGATCTGGCCGAGCAGTACTCGCGCGCGCTGGGACGGCCGATCACCGCGGAAGACATCCCCTACGACGACTGGGTGCGCCAGTACTTGCGGACCTCGGGCCTGGCCGACCTCGATCAGCAACACATCGCGACTATGGCGCGTCTGCATCGCGAGAACCGCTACGACCGCGAGACCCATGACGTCGAACAGGTCACCGGTCAACCCGCTCAGACCGTCGAGCAGTACGTCGCCTCGCACCCGGAATTGTTTGCCTAAATGCCCTGCCGTTGGGACTTTCGCCGCAATTGGCAGGTATGGACGTCGGGCCAGTCGGTGGATTGGCCGCGGCTCGTGAATTCGCGTGCGAGGCCAGCTACTCCTCGTCGTCGATGATGTGAACGGCGGCCTCCTCGGCGGAGGCTGCGCCTCCGTCGATACCGACGTCATCAGCCAACAAGTCTGCGTCTACGTCTTCGCCAAACCCCTGGTCCGGTGCGACAAGTCGACCTGCCCGCGCGCGTCCCACCTCATTTCGCTGCGGAAATTCGGTCTCCCGCTCGGCTTCGTCGGAGCGTTGCTGCTCGCCCTTGTCGAACGGGTCATATAGCCGCGTTGCCGGATCCGGCTCTTCCTCGGCAAGCAGCTGGTCCAAGCTTTCCGGCGTCGAGCCGAAGGAGCCACGTCCGTACGCCCGCTCGGGCGGCGAATATCCCTCGTCGAGTACGTCGTCGACGCCACGGTCGATGAGGGTGTCCTCTGGCTGAAGTTGGTCGTCCTCATCCACGCTGTATTCGCCTGCCGACCCTTCCATAGCGCCATCCGGAGTAGTCATGACCCAACAATGTCACTACACCAGGGAAGCGCCATGGTGGGGGTGAGAGATCGCACCCTTCGACTCCTTCAGATTCAACCGAAAACGATTACTGACGTGCGATACACCGGTAAGCCTGCAGCCAAATCCGCGGTCGCCAGCTGTGCGCACGACCTGCTCCGGGGTATGCCTGTTCCTCGTTGCCACCGTCATCGAGCCTTCTTGCCCACATCGTGGGCGGCAAGACTCTCACTCCACCTGCTCCACCTGGACCAACCAACCGGGGTCAGTGCATGGCAAGGACCTTTGGCACTTGTGGGGGTGATGCCCGCAGCCGCATTGTGAAACAAGTAGCCGAGATGGCGCGGGTATCGCCGCGTCGAGTCGGCTGAGAGCGGTAATGATCCTGCGGTGGTGGTGCGAGACAGCACCTCATGGGGTTGACCGTGAATTTCATCTTTGAGGAGAAGACATGAACGTCGTCGCCGTCGTCATTGCGGTGATCATCGTGGCGCTGATTGTGGTGGCGCTGTCGATTCGGGTGGTGACCCAGTATGAGAAGGGTGTGTGGTTCCGGCTCGGGCGGGTCATCGGTGTCAGGGAACCCGGCCTGAGGTTCATCATCCCGGTCATCGACCGGTTGTGGAAGGTGTCGCTGCGCATCGTCACGATGCCGATCCAGTCGCAGGGGATCATCACCCGCGACAATGTCAGTGTCGACATTGCCGCTGTCGCGTATTTCCGGGTCGTCGATGCGGTGAAGTCGGTGGTCGCCATCGAGAATGTGTACGCCGCGATCGGTCAGATCGCCCAAACCACGCTGCGCGAGGTCGTCGGCCAGCACACCCTCGATGAGGCGTTGGCGGAGACCAAGGTCATCAACGCCAACATCCGGGAGATCCTGGATGTGACCACCCTGGAGTGGGGTGTCGAGGTGACTCTGGTCGAGCTCAAGGACATCCAGCTGCCCGACAGCATGAAACGGGCGATGGCCCGCCAAGCCGAGGCCGAGCGGGAGAAGCGCGCGAAGATCATTGCCGCCGAAGGTGAATCGATGGCCGCCGCTGCACTCGGTGATGCCTCGGACACCATGATGGCCCACCCCCTGGCTCTGCAGCTGCGCAATCTGCAGACCTTGATTGAGTTGGGGGTCGACAAGAACACCACGGTGGTGTTCCCGGCGCCGCTGATGAGCGCGATCGGTGATGTCGGAACTTTCTTCGCCCGCGAGACCGCCGCCGCCTCGGCAATCCTGCAGCCGCCGATCGAGGCCCCATCCGCCCAACACGCACAGA
>NZ_JBKQTQ010000011.1:0-29716 GCF_052143115.1 Mycobacterium sp. | reverse complement strand
CGTGGGAACAGGTCAGTAGTGTTCCTGCCTCGTTTGCCATCTACTCCACCCTTATCTATCTCGGCACCCCGCGAGCCGCGGGATTGTGCGGACAACCAAGAATGTAGCATATACCCCCTGGGGGTATCTAGTGGGTCGGCTTTTATCTAGTGGCGGTCGACGAAGGCGGCGGGCTAGCGTTGGCTCATGACCCAGAATCCGAGCCCCGCCGACGTTGACGAATTTTTGGACACCACCGTGGTCGGCGACGATCCCGCGCTGTCCGCCGCACTGGAGGCCAGCGATGCGGCCGGGTTGCCACGGATCGCGGTGTCGGCTCAACAAGGCAAGTTCCTGAGCCTGTTGGCCGGTGCGATCAAAGCTCGGCGCATTCTGGAGATCGGCACACTCGGCGGCTTCAGCACAATTTGGCTGGCCCGGGGCGCCGGTCCCGACGGCCTGGTGATCACGCTGGAATACGAGCCCAAGCACGCCGAGGTGGCGCGGGCCAACATCGACCGTGCCGGTGTCGGCGACCGGGTCGAGGTGGTGGTCGGCCCCGCGCTGGAGACACTTCCCACCGTGACTCAGGGCCCTTTCGACCTGGTATTCATCGATGCCGACAAGGAAAACAACGCCGGCTACCTGGAATGGGCTGTTCGGCTAACCCATCCCGGCTCAGTTATTTTGGTGGACAACGTCATTCGTGATGGCTCGATCTTGTCAGCGGATCCCGACGACATCGCGCGGGCAACGCGGCGGACGCTGGAGCTCATGGGTGAACACCCGGGGCTTGATGCCGCGGTGCTCCAGACGGTCGGGGCGAAGCACTGGGATGGCTTCGCGCTCGCCTTGGTTAAGTAAGCGTGAGGGCGCCAGGTCGTTGACCGGCCGCCGCACGCGCGTGTGGCAGAAAGCCGAGCGCTGGCATGCTTCCGACGAGATGGCCGCCGGCCTCTCGTCCCTGAGCGATCAAACCATCAGCGCCCCAACCGATTGCCTGTCGTGCTTGCGCGTCGGTACCGACCATCACAAAGACCAAGATTCCCGCCTCACGTAGGTGCTCGACAACGCTGCGATCGCCGACAAACGCCACCACTACGACATCAACGCGTTCGTCGACGCATACCGCGACGTGACCGCGACGCGCGAAGGGTATCAACAGGTTCACGGCGACAGCGCCCTGGGGCTTCGGCGCGAACGTGATCGATCGCCATTCGCAGTTGACTGGGCAGCGCCAGCCCCAGGGTGCCCAGTCCGCCAGCGTTGGCGACCGCCCCGGCCAACCGTCCGCCGGCCAGTCCGCCACCCATCCCGGCCTGACCCAACGGAACGTCGAGGCGGAGTCGATCTGCGATGTCCAGCTTTCTTACCCGCCCTGGGCCGTAGCGGCGTCGAGCAACGCGCGCACAGTCGTATAGATCTGCCGGGCGGCATCGTCGATGATGCCCATGGGTTGCAGCATATGGCTGAAGGTCAAGCGGACGTCGACTTCGACGACCGAGTCCAAGTGCCGGTCGATCGGATCCGGAAGATCATAGAAATCCCGAACGGCCGCGGCGATCGTGTCCATCGCACCGCGCCAGATGGGTGTCGGTCCCACGGTCAGTAGCGGAGTCAGGCCGACCTCCGTGTCGCGAGCACGGGTAAGGCTCGCTTTGACCAGGGGGTCGTCGGCGCCGGTCCGCAGGGTAAAGGCTGCGCCAGCCGCAAGACCGGCGGCCACGTCGTCGGGATGGCCATGCATCGCCGAAATGACCCCGGTGATGAATCGGTCGGTCTCCCTTTGGACCAGGGCCTGGCCCAGTGCCTGCTTAGCGCCGATCTCCTTGTACAGCACTTGTCGGCTGATGCCGACCGTGGCGGCGATGCTTGACATGTTCACCGCCTGCCAACCCTCGGCGCAGACCAGCGCGTACGCCGCGTCCAAGACGCGAGCGCGCAGCAACTGGCGAACCTCGGCCTGAAAGTTCGGCGCTTCCGACATACCTCACAGCATACGACAAACCTGGTAAAGATGTCGTGATTGACACAGCTAGGCCGACACTGTATACATTACGTACAACCATCGGTTAGTTGTAACCGGGAGCGGGCGCGAGAGTGAATCCGGATGGTTCCGTTATCGAGTCGTCGATGCGCTGCGGGCGAGAATGCACCGTGGAAGATCCCGCTTGCGGCCGGCTGGGGCCGAAGCAATGGCCTTCATCGGCGCAATCCGCCCGGAGTTGCCCTGTCGCATCCGCGAACCGGGGTCAAGCCGCGGTGAGACGTCCACGGACCGACTTGGCGTGGCGCAGTCAGCGGGAAGCCACGATTGTTACGGAGGCGATGGCCCGACTGTCCGATCCACAGCGTGCCATGATCTACCGCTCCCATTACCTCGGGCGGACGACGACGCAGATCGCCGCAGAACTGGGGACCAACGGCGAGGTCGTCAAGCATGAACTGCACCGCGCGTTGCATGCACTGCGGATGACCCTGCAAAGCGCGGGCGGCGGGCGTTAATCCGCAGGACTTGCGCGGCTGCGTTGCGGTTTGACGGTCGGTACGCCAGCCGCTTTTCGTTTGCTGGCGGTCGCTTGGCAGGCGTAATCTTGAAACGGATGGATGGGTGCAGTGGGCTCAAAAGGCTTGCTGCATAACAGAAAGGTCACAAAATGAGTACAGTCCATTCATCAATCGATCACCACCCGGATCTATTGGCTCTACGTGAGCGCTACGAGCGTGCTGCAGAGTCGATGACCGCGCACGGCACATTCGGCCTCACACTGCTGACGGCGGTTTATGCGGCTGTGTCGCCATGGATTGTCGGATTCGAAGGAACGAGACCGCTTGTTGCCAACGATTTCATCGTCGGAATCGTGTGCGTGGCGCTGGCGTTTGGATTTGCGATGGCGTTGGACCGCAGCCACGGCATGACCTGGACCCTGCCGGTTTTCGGCGTATGGTTCATCGTCTCGCCGTGGATCCTTCACGGTGTCTCGCCGCACGGCGGCATGATCTGGTCGAATGTGATCGCGGGTGCGGTGCTGACGGTGCTGGGCTTGAACGCGATGTACTTCGGTATGCGCGCGCGTAGCTCAACATCCGCCTGACAGAACGCCGATTTAGCGAACCGGCGGGAGCATGCCCGCCGGGAGAGTGGGTTGCGGTCCTGATTCAGCCGCAGACCGCTCCGATGGCGGCCGAGCCCACCAGCTTGACATACTTGGCCAGCACACCGCTGGTGTAGCGCGGTGGCAGCGGGGTGAAACCCTCACGGCGGGAAGCGAACTCGTCGGGGTCGACCAGTACGTCCAAGGTGCTTTTGGCGACGTCGAGCCGGATTCGGTCGCCGTCACGCAAGAACGCGATCGGTCCACCGTCGGCTGCCTCGGGCGCGACGTGCCCAACGCACAGGCCGGTGGTGCCGCCGGAGAACCGGCCGTCGGTCAACAGCAGCACGTCCTTGCCCAGGCCGGCGCCCTTGATGGCGCCGGTGATGGCGAGCATTTCACGCATCCCGGGACCGCCCTTGGGGCCTTCGTAGCGGATCACCACCGCGTCACCGTGCGTGATGGTGCCGTCGGCCAATGCGTCCAATGCGGCCCGCTCGCGGTCGAAAACCCTTGCAATGCCTTCGAACACATCGTCGTCGAAACCGGCTGTCTTGACCACCGCGCCCTCGGGCGCCAGCGACCCGTGCAGGATGGTGATTCCCCCGGTGGGGTGGATCGGATGGTCGAGAGCGCGCAGCACCTTGCCGTCGGGATCGGGCGGGGCGATGTGCGCGAGGTTTTCCGCGACGGTCCGCCCGGCGACCGTCAAGCAGTCGCCGTGCAGCAGGCCGGCATCCAGCAGGGCCTTCATCACCACCGGCACGCCGCCGATGTGATCGACGTCGGACATGACGTGTTGGCCGAATGGCTTGACGTTGGCAAGATGCGGCACGCGTGCGCCGATCCGGCTGAAGTCCTCCAGCGCCAGCTTGACGTTGGCCTCGTACGCGATCGCCAGCAGATGCAACACCGCGTTGGTCGACCCGCCGAACGCCATCACCACCGCGATCGCGTTCTCGAACGCCTCCTTGGTGAGGATGTCGCGGGCGGTGATGCCGCGCCGCAGCAATTCGACGACGGCTTCTCCGCTGTGGCGCGCGAATCCGTCGCGGCGACGGTCGGTCGCCGGCGGCGAAGCGCTGCCGGGCAGCGACATGCCCAGCGCCTCGGCGGCACAGGCCATGGTGTTGGCGGTGTACATGCCGCCGCACGCCCCCTCGCCCGGGCAGATCGCTCGCTCGATGGCGTCGACGTCCTCGCGCGGCATCAAACCGCGCGCGCAAGCGCCGACCGCTTCGAACGCGTCGATGATGGTGACCTCGCGCTCGCTGCCGTCGGAAAGCTTGGCACGACCCGGCAGAATCGTGCCTGCGTAGAGGAACACCGCCGCCAGATCCAGTCTCGCCGCGGCCATCAACATCCCCGGCAGCGATTTGTCACACCCGGCCAGCAGCACCGATCCGTCCAGTCGCTCGGCCTGCATCACGGTCTCGACGCTGTCGGCGATGAGTTCGCGAGACGGCAGTGAGAAGTGCATGCCCTCGTGGCCCATCGAGATGCCGTCGGACACCGAAATCGTGCCGAACTCGAGCGGATAGCCGCCCGCGGCGAACACCCCCTCCTTAGCCGCCTTCGCCAGTCGGTCCAACGACAGGTTGCAGGGCGTGATCTCATTCCACGACGACGCCACTCCGATCTGCGGCTTGGCGAAGTCGTCGTCATCCATGCCGACCGCCCGCAACATGCCACGCGCGGCGGCTTTCTCCAGGCCGTCGGTGACCTCACGGCTGCGGGGCTTGATGTCGACGGCGGGCGACGGATCGTTGGTGTGGGCCGTGATTTGAGGCTTGGTTTGGGGCACAGCCCAAGTATGCGCGTATTGCCATGTCGGCCCAAAATCATTTATATACCCCGGTGGGGTATAGGATACGCTGGCAGGAAGCCGATTGACCGGGGGCGCCGTCGCGATGGCTCAACTCGGCATTGACAATGGTGATATCACCCGCCGTCACGAAGACCCACAACATCGGCGCGGCGCGGCAACCGAGATCGATCAGAAGACCAGAATGCTGGAGGGTAGATGACACCCGCACGCGGATACTCCTCGCAGAAGGACAACTACGCCAAACGACTGCGGCGGATCGAGGGCCAGGTGCGTGGCATCGCCAAGATGATCGAAGACGACAAATACTGCATCGACGTCCTCACCCAGATCAGCGCCGCCAACAACGCACTGCGGTCGGTGGCGCTCAACCTGCTCGACGAGCACCTCGGACACTGCGTCAGCCGTGCGGTCGCCGAGGGCGGAACCGAGGCGGAGGAGAAGCTCGCCGAAGCCTCCGCCGCCATCGCGCGACTCATCCGGTCCTGATGGTTAACGCGATACGCGCATTGCATGGTTGAGTAGGGGCCGTGGGGCCAGCCCGTGCCGACGGAGCAGCGCGATCGCGCCGCTGGTGGAATGACCCCCCGTCACCGGGCCCCAGGAGCGAAGCTCAAGCCGCTTCGGGCGGACCGTGGACGCCCCGGATTCTGGTCCAGTTGGCGGTCCTGGCCGCGGCTGCCTTCATCTATGTCACCGCCGAAATCCTGCCGGTAGGCGCACTGCCCGCGATCGCGCGAGGCCTGCACGTCAGCGTGCCGGTGGTCGGCACGCTGCTGGCGTGGTACGCGCTGGTGGCGGCCGTGACCACGATCCCGCTGGTCCGTTGGACCGCGCACTGGCCGCGGCGCCGGGCGCTGTTGTTGTCATTGGCGTGCCTGACCGCCTCCCAGCTCATCTCGGCGGTGGCGCCCAACTTCGTGGTGCTGGCCGGTGGCCGAGTCCTTTCGGCGATCACGCACGGCCTGATGTTGTCGGTCATCGCACCGATCGCCACCCGGCTGGTCCCGGCCAGCCACTCCGGACGCGCGACAACGGTGGTCTACGTCGGCATCAGCCTGGCTGTGGTGGTGGGCAGCCCGGTCACGGCGGCGATGAGCTTGCTGTGGGGCTGGCGGTCTGCAGTCGCGTCGGTGGCCGTGGTGGCCGCCGTGGTCACCGTGGCAGCCTGGGCCGTGCTGCCGGTGCTGACGTTGACCGAGGACCAGCTGGCCCGCGTCGGTCGGGGGGCCGGACATCACCGCAACAGGCGGCTGGTCATCGTGAGCTTGCTCACCATGGTCGCGGTCACCGGTCACTACATCTCCTACACCTTCATCGCGGTGATCATCCATGACGTCGTCGGGGTGCGGGGACCGGCTCTGGCCTGGTTGCTGGCTACCTACGGTGTCGCGGGCCTGCTGGCGATGCCGCTGGTAGCCGGACCGTCGGACCATCGGCCCAGGGCGGCGGTCATGAGCTGCATGGCCGCACTGTGGGTGACGTTTTTGGTGCTGATCGCGCTGGTGTTCCATGGATCGCCCACCCCGGCGAGCATCGTGATCGGGATCGCCGCGATCGCGTTCTGGGGTGCCACCGCCAATGCGGTATCGCCGATGCTGCAAGCTGCGGCGATGCGCGCCGGAGCGGACGACCCGGACGGCGCGTCCGGGCTGTATATGGCGGCGTTCCAGATCGGAATCATGGCCGGATCCTTCGCCGGCGGGCTGCTTTACGAGCGCAGCGTGCTGGCGATGTTGGCCGCGTCAGCGGTGCTGATCGGCGCCGGAGCCGCCGGGATGACCGCCGAGCGGCAGCTGTTCGACGTCCCCGCCACCGGCGACCGGTAAGATTCGTTTCAACGACCTACAACACCGCAGGTCAGCGGCCCAGAACGGGCCAGCGTCGCGGCTGAATCAAGACTGCCGAGCCAGAAGCCGGCCTCGCCGCTATTGCATACTGGGTTGAGAACGTGACCGGAGGGATAACTATGTCGCGATGGACCAAGGGTCCTCTCGTCGCTGCGCTGAGCGCAGCGGGAATGACCGCTGTGCTGACCTTGGCGAGCGGCTCGGCCCTGGCAGACCCGGAGCCGGCGCCGCCGCCACCGCCCGCGCCGGGCGTGGACGCCCCGCCGCCGCCGGCGCCTGCCGACCCGCTGGCGCCGCCACCACCGGCCAACCCACTCGTGGCCCCGCCCGCGCCGGCGCCGGGAGATCCTTTGGCGCCCCCGCCACCGGCTCCGGGCAACCCGTTGGCACCGCCGGCAGCGGTTCCGGCCGCCGTGCCGACCGGCCCGGTTGTGGGGCAGAACCCGCAGCCGTTCGTCGGCGAGCCGCCGTTCGTGCCTCCGACGTTCAACCCGGTCAGCGGCTCAACGGTCGGTGTGGGCGAGCCGATCATCATCAACTTCGGGCGGCCGATCGGCGACCAGCGCATGGCTGAACAGGCGATCCATGTCTCGTCGACCCCGCCGGTGTCCGGCAAGTTCTACTGGCTGACCCCCAGCCAGGTGCGGTGGCGCCCGCTCAGCTTCTGGCCCGCGCACACCGCAGTGCACGTCGACGCCGCCGGCACCATCTCGGACTTCAGGACCGGCGACGCGCTATCGGCCACCGCGGACGACGCCACCCATCAGCTGATCGTCACCCGCAACGGCGCCGTGGTGCAAACCTTCCCGATGTCGATGGGCATGGCCGCGGGAGGTCACCAGACGCCCAACGGCACCTACTACGTGCTGGACAGGAAAGCCAAGGTGGTGATGGATTCCTCCACCTACGGGGTGCCGGTCAACTCGACCTGGGGCTACAAGGTCACTGTCGAGAACGCCGTCCAATTCGACAACAGCGGTGACTTCGTACACAGCGCGCCGTGGTCGGTGTCCGATCAGGGCAAGCGTGACGTCAGCCACGGCTGCATCAACATCAGCCCGTCGAATGCGCAGTGGTTCTTCGACAACTTCGGCACCGGCGATCCCATCATCGTGAAGAACTCTGTCGGGACCTACTCGAAGAACGACGGCTCCAACGACTGGCAGCTTTAAAAAAGCTGACACTGGCGAAATCGACGCGGGAAGATGCCCGCGGCGATGGACGCGCATATCGGTCCACGACACTAAATGCGGTACATGATGCGGTTTTCGTACAATCCGTCTATTTAGCTGATACAAATCCGTATGGACCAGGATCCGTGTGTCGGGAACGTAGGTTGGAGCGTCCTCGGGGGTGCAGCGCAGGATTCGACACTCGCCGGAGTGTTAGCGGGCTTCCTGATCGTGGCTGCAACGGCGCTGCTGGTGCAATGGAATGACCGTTCCGATTCTGACACGTTTGCCTTATTCGCATCCGGGGTGGCGGCCCTCACGCTGTCCAGCTATCTCTTCACCGTGTTGTCCGGGACGAAACCTGGGCCGAATCCTGACCTGAAAGTTTGCGGCCAAATCTGGAGCCAATGGCTTCCTGCATTCGCGATGCTATTAATCGGCGCGTCTGTCCTGCTGTATGGCTTAGGATGGGCGCTCGTAAGTTATAGCGACAACCTAGCGGTAAAGCTAATCGAGAAGAACCGTCCAATGAAAAAGGGTGGAGGAAAACCGCAGATTTTTCATCAGTCTGAGCATGGCTCTCTCACTCGGCGGTACTACGGCGATGACATGCTGGCTAATTGCCGCCAATGTTGTCTACCTGAAAGGCACCACCGGCAGGCATACTTGGTTTAAAACGATATACTCATCTTTTGAATTCCTTCACGTCAAATGGTATCTGATGTTCTTCGTGTTCTTTTTTGGTCTATATGTCGTCGTCCGGTCTGCGTATCTTGTTATCTGGCGCACGCGTTCTGCCAGGCAAGAAAATGTTGCTTCATGCATCAGATATGTCCCGGGTGTCTATGAATCTCGCACTCCACCCGACGTAAGGGAAAATAAACTCACAGAGCGCGTAGCAAAAGAGATCTGCATCGCTGCGGTTATAGCGCTAGGTGCGCTGTTTGCGGAATATTTGACGAATCAAGCCGTCGGCGAGAGATTTTCGCGCACGACAACTTCCTGCGTTGTTGGCGTTGTGGTAGTCGGTATGTCATTGCTCGATTGGCTTGCTACGGGATCGTCCGTCTCTTCGGTCCCACGCTTCGAAAGCAAAGGACGACTGAGAGCTTCGCCGAAGCCGATGTCATGATTCGACGCACGCCCTCCACTGAAATACCGGAAGACGCGATCCGAATCAAGTACTCGCTTCGAACGCTTCGAAGGCTTAGCGCAACGTCCTATCACGTTGTCGTCTTTGCCATTCTGGGAACGGTGCTCGGCGCGGTGTTGACGCAAGGATCGTTATCGCCCAACTGGAGGACTGGCCTATCCCTTTTGGTCGGCGGACTCTATCCCGCCGGCATGCTGCTCGGGCTAAGCTACGCCGTCCCCGCCGGTCCGGCTACGAAGTTACCGGAATGGAAAACGTGGCGGGGGTTGCGCGTTCTACCCTGATGAGTTACCGGTGAATACTTGGCTGCTTTTATCAAACGATTTCGGCAATCGAGCCTAGTTCCAGATCCTGACCCGGCGTTGCGGGTCGAGGTATAGCTCGTCGTTTTGGGCGACGTCGAAGGCGTTGTAGAAAGCGTCGATGTTGCGGATGACGCCGTTGCAGCGGAACTCCGGCGGCGAGTGCGGGTCGACGGCCAGCCGCCGAATCGCCTCGGCCTCACGCGACTTGGTCCGCCACACCTGGGCCCAGCCGAAGAACACCCGCTGCACGCCGGTGAGGCCGTCGACGACGGGAGCGGTTTCGCCCTTCAGCGACAACTGGTAAGCCAGCAGCGCGATCGAAAGACCGCCCAGATCACCGATGTTCTCGCCGACGGTGAACGCACCGTTGACGTGGTGGCCGTTCTCGAGCCCGCGGGGCGTGTAGACGTCGTACTGCTCGATCAGCGCTTTGGTGCGCGCCCCGAACTCGGTGCGGTCGTCGTCGGTCCACCAGTCGACCAGATTGCCGTCGCCGTCGTATTTGGCGCCCTGGTCATCGAAGCCGTGCCCGATCTCGTGGCCGATGACCGCGCCGATGCCGCCATAATTGGCTGCGTCGTCGACATCGGGGTCGAAGAATGGTGGCTGCAAAATGCCTGCGGGGAAGACAATTTCGTTCATCCCCGGGTTGTAGTAGGCGTTGACGGTCTGCGGGGTCATGAACCACTCGTCGCGGTCGACGGGCCCGCCCAGCTTGGCCATCTCCCGGTCGTAGTTGACCGTGTAGCCGCGCTGGTAGTTACCGTAGAGGTCGTCCCGGTCGATCACCAGCTTCGAGTAGTCCCGCCACTTCTTCGGGTAGGCCACTTTGGCGGTGAACTTGTCCAGCTTGACCAGCGCGCGCTGCCGGGTCTGCGGGGTCATCCAGTCCAGGTTGTTGATGCTGATCCGATATGCCTCACGCAGGTTGGCGACCAGCGCGTCGATGCGGGCCTTGGCGTCTGGTGGGAAATGGCGCTGCACGTAAAGCTTTCCGACGGCGTCGCCCAGCATGCCTTCCACCAAGCCGACGCCCCGCTTCCAGCGCTCACGGATCTGCTCGGCGCCGGTGAGCTTGCGGCCGTAGAACGCGAAGTCCTCAGCGATCAGAGCATCGGTGAGCAATCCGGCGCGGGCATGAATGAGTCGCCAGCGCGCCCAGCTCTTCCAGTCGTCGAAATCCTCGCTGCGCCAAAGCTCGGCGAACGCCGTCACGTAATCCGGTTGGCGCACAACCAGTTCAGCGACCGCATCGGGCGTGCCGCCCAGCGCGTCCACCCAGCCGGGCCAGTCGAAACCCGCCGCGTCTGCCTGCAGATCGGCGAAGGTGCGCAAGTTGTAGGTCAGGTCGGCATCGCGGCGTTTGACCACATCCCAGTGCGCGGCAGCCAGTTTGGTCTCCAACGCCACGATCCGCGACGCGGTCTGACGGTGGTCGTCGGGCGCACCGCCGTAGACAAGGGCGAACATCCGCGCGATGTGATCCGGGTAGGCGGTCAGCAGCTCGGCATGCTGCTCGTCGCGATAGTAGGACTCGTCGGGCAGTCCGAGACCCGACTGGCTGACGTGCACCAGGTATCGGTTGGAGTTCTTGGAGTCGGTGTCGACGTACACACCGACCCCGCCGCCCACGCCGCTACGTTGCAGGGCGCCGACAGCTGCCGCCAGCGCGTCGGGGTCGGTGGCGTCGTCGATCGCCGCCAACTCGTCGAGCAGCGGCTGCACACCCCGCCCTTCGACCGTGTCCTCGTCGAGGAAGCTGGCGTACAGGTCGCCGATGCGTTGTTCGTCGGTGCCGGGCGCTGCTGAAGACGTGGTGTTCTCGCTGACTTCGGTGATCAGGTCGCGCACCTGGACTTCGGCCCGGTCGAACAACGAGCGGAAGGCGCCGTCGGTGGCGCGGTCGGCCGGGATCTTGTAGTCGGCCAACCAGCGGCCGTTGACGTGGCCGAATAGGTCGTCTTGGGGGCGGGCACCGTCGTCGACATTGCTCAGGTCTATGCCCGAGCGGATCGCTTCTACCGTCACGCCGCCATCCTTCCATCTTGCAAATTCGGCGCCAGGCTGTGTCGGATTGCCGGGCTTCCCCCCAGCCGCTGCGCGGCTGGGGGGACCCCCTGCATCGTCGCCCGGCTAGGCTCACGGCCATGCCCGACGCCGACCCGACGGAACCAGCGGTCGACGACGGCGATGACGGAGCGGCGCCCGACGAGGTTGACGGCCCGGCCATCTCCGGCTACGGCGTTGCGTCGGCGGCCTTGGGGGTGCTTTCCGTGGCAGCGATCGCGCTGGGTGCGGCCATCTGGGTGGCGCACCGCAGTGACGTCGACGAACGCGGCTACCAGAGCCGAGTCATGCAGGCCGCCGTCGACTGGACCGGCGTGCTGATCAACATGAACACCGGCAACGTCACGGCCAGCCTGCAGCGGCTGCACGACGGGACCGTCGGGGATTTGAACGCCGATTTCGACTCCGCCATGCAGCCCTACCAGCAGGTGGTGCAGCGGCTGCAATCGACCACCCACGGTCTGGTCGAGGCGGTGGCGGTAGAAGCCGTGCACCACGATCTGGACCTCCAGCCGGCCAGCGGTCGGCCTCCGCCGGAGCAACTGCCGGCCTCGGTCGCCAGTCGCACCGACATGGTCGTGGTGGTCGCCACGTCGGTCAGCGAGAACGCGGGTGGCAAGCCGCAGACCGTGCACTGGAACCTGCGGTTGGGGGTTTCCGACGTGGACGGCAAGCTGATGATCTCGCGGCTCGAGTCGATTCGATGAGGAACGCCTGGCGGGTGCTGGCGTTCGACATCGCCGCGCCGTTGGCCGCGATCTGTGCGCTGCTGGCGATCGGGGTCGTTCTGGGCTGGCCGCGGTGGTGGGTGTCGGCATGCTCGGTGCTGGTGTTGCTGATCGTCGAAGGCGTGATGGTGAATGTCTGGCTGCTGCGCCGGGATTCGGTGACCGTCGGCACCGACGACGACGCGCCCGCTCTGCGGCTGGCGGTAGTCGCGCTGTGCGCGGTGGCGGTGGTGTCGGCGGTGCTGACCGGTTACACCCATTGGACGTTGCCGGACCGCCGGCTGAAGGCCGATTCGACAGAGGTGGTGCGGATAGCGACCGGGATGGCAGAGGCGACGGCCACCTTCTCGCCGCAAGAACCGACGGCGTCGATCGACCGGGCTGCGGCCATGATGGTGCCGGAACAGGCGACGGCGTTCAAGGATAATTTCGGCAAAGCCACAGCGGATTTGGCGCACCGGAACGTCACCGCGTCCGCTTCGACGCTGGAAGCCGGTGTCGAGGCGATCGGGCCGGCTGCGGCCGCCGTGGCGGTAGTCCTGCGCGCTACTCAGAACGCGCCGGGTCAGCCGCCCAGTAACGCGGTGCTGGCGCTGCGCATCGCGCTGACCAAGCAGAGCGACCACTGGCTGGTGCTGGACGTATCGCCGATCAACGCCCGCTAACGACAGTCAGCACAACCGGGCGTGCTCGACCATCAGACAACGGTCCATCACCACCTGCATACCGGCTGCCTGCGCGCCGCGGCTTGACACAGGGCGGCTTGACACAGGGCTACTCATGCCACAACCCCTCCTGCAGCCAGAGGATTTTCGGCCGTTCCTCGAGGGCGAGCGTGTCGGCCAGTACCGACGGCAACTCGTCGAACCGCCGGAACACATCGACCATGTCGGGTACCACCGGCTCGGCCAGCCGCGGATACGCTGGCGCGCCGTCGATTTCGGTGATCGTCGGGTTGACCGGGTACACCTGATAGTCACCCGTCGCGACCAGATACGAATAGATCTCGTGGCTGGGCCGCGTCGGCTTGTCCGATGTGCCGACCACTGCGATGGTGCGGGTCTCCGCCAGGATGCGCCGCAGCGTCACATCGTCGGGCTGGCCGAGCATCAGTTGCTGCGGGGCGGCCGCTGCGCAGCCCGCGGAGCCGGTTGCTGGGACGGGTGCTGCGGGGGCTGTTGGGTTCTGGCCTTCGCGAACCGGTCAGAGAGCCGGCGCATCCGGATCATCAACGACGCCGCCGGGCTGGTCGTGGCATCCAGGTAGGCGCCCAGCTCGTCGGCGGGCACCCCGATCCGGGACGCGAATTCCGGCATCTTCAGTCCCGACCGTTCGATCAGCAACCGCACGTGGCGGGCCACTTCGGTGCGCTCGTTGGCCTCCAGGTGTGCGCGGGCGCGGTCCAGCACCTCCGCCAGGGCCTTGGAAATGCCGTAGGGTCGCGAGGTCTCCAGAACTTCTTCGACCTGACGGGCCGTGCGCCCGTACGGGTCGCGTTTGATCGCGACCGCGATCTGCTTCCAGGTGGCGATGTCGCCACCTTCCAGCGCTGTGCGGATGGCCGACGTCGGCCAGAACTCCACGCGCCGCTCGACATTGCGAGGGCGGACGGGGGGTCGATGCGGCGCCGGTTCGTGGCGTCGGTCGGCTGCCAACGTCACCTCGCCTCCTCCAGCATCGCCACTGCTACCGACAGGCAGCGCTGCCTGACCTCCTCCCAGTCTGCCTTCGCATCCGGACCGGGCCAACTTTCGTCGTCGAGATCCGTCGGATGTGGATCCGCGAGCCGTCGCACCAACTGGGTAGCGATCCATTGCCGCCTGGGTGATTGACTACAGTAATACCTGTCCATCCCGGCCAGTACGAATGCGGCTGTCTCGGCTTCCATCGTGTCGACCAGCTCAGCAAATTCGGTGTAGTCCCGGCTGCTGTTGCGCGACATGATCAGGTAGCCCTTGAGCCGCAGCGTCTCCGCGCCGGTCGGGATTTGCAGCCGGTCACCGGTGGGCAGCTGGACGTGGGTGGTTTCCACCGGACTGCGCCGCTCGAACCTCGGGTGGTCGGTCTCGGCCTCGGTTTCCAGCGCGTCCAGGGCGACCGAGAGCCGGCCGCGCCACAGTGTGACCGGGTGCACGGGCCGGACCGCGCGCGGTGCGGCGCGGCTGGCGCCATTGCGGTGCGACAAGCCGCCAGCGAACTTCTTGTTCGTTGAATGACCGTTGGTCGGGGCCGCCGTCCCGGCCAACGCCAACCGGTGCGTGGTGGCACTGGCGGCATCGTCATCGCCGTTGACGTGTGCCCGCAGTTCGTCGTTGCGCCCACATCCGGTGAAGGCCAGCGGGTCGGCCACGGTAATCGCGTCCGGGACCAGGTGCTTGAGTCTGGCTGCGGATTTCAGCACGATCCGCAGGTCAGCGGTGGGCACCGCCGGCGCCGAAATGTCATCGGGGATCATCAGGACATTGCCGAGATCGACTGTGGGCAGAGGCTTTTCGAAGTCAACCGAGGGCAGGATGCGCTCCAGCCAAGCCGGCAGCCACCAGTTCCACTGGCTAAACATCGCCATCAGGGCGGGCACCATCACCAGCCGCACCACTGTGGCGTCCACCGCGATCGCGACCGCGCACGCCACCCCGATTTCGGCCACCAGCGGCATGCCGGCGAACGCGAAACCGATGAACACCGCGATCATGATGAGCGCAGCGCTGGTGATGGTGCGCGCGCTGGTGCTCACCCCGTACGCCACGGCGTCGTGGGTGTGACCGGTCTGCAGGAACCGTTCCCGGATTCGGGTCAGCAAGAAGATCTCGTAGTCCATCGACAAGCCGAACGTCATGGCCAGCACCAGTGGCGGGACGGTGGAATCGATGGAGCTGATCGGCGGGAACCCGAGCTTCTCCAGCCAGCCCCACTGGAAGACCATCACCAAACTGCCGTAGGCCGCGGCCACCGACAACACCGTCATCAGCACGCCCTTGAACGCCAAGAACACCGACTGAATCGAGATCAGCAGCATGACGAAGGCGATCAGAGCAACGAAAACCAACACCAGCAGCTCGGTCTGAGACACCCGGTCGTCGAAGTCTTTGATCAGCGCGGTCGGTCCGCCCACGTCCACCTGCGCCGAGCCGGCCGCCGCCGCGGGTAGGTGGGCCCTCATCCACGCGATGCTGCTGCGCGCGCCCAGGTCCTCGGGATCGACCGACAGCACCCCGGACAACAAGGCGCTGGTGTTGTTGTCGGCGAACACCGGCGCCGCCACCGAGACGATGTCGGGCGCCTGCCCCATCTGCTGATGGATAGCCGCCAGTGTCTGAGTGTGCGCGGGCGAGGACGCCTCGCCGTCGGGGAAGGTCACCAGCACCTGCACCGGGCCCAGCGCGCCGGGACCCAGCGCCTCCGCCGCCGCTGACACTCCGGCGCGGATCTCGTGTGACGAGTTGAATTGCCGGAGCAGGCTGTTGCCCAGCACCATCGACAGGGCCGGCACCGCCATGGCAATGAGAACAGCCGATGCCGCCAACGCCGAGACCCACGGCCGGCGCATTACCCAGCCGATCCAACGACTCCAGAACCGCGACTGCGTCGTCTCGGGTCGCCGCGACCAGTGCAGCACCGCGGATCTCTTGGCGGCGGCCCGGCTGAACGTCGCCAACACGGCCGGTGTCATGGTCGTCGAGGTCAGCATCGCGACCGCGACCGCAAGGATCGCGCCGGTGGCCATCGACGCCAGCGCCGGGGTGTCGATCAGGTAGATACCTGTCAGCGAGGCCACGACGGTCATCCCGGACAGCACCACCGCGAGGCCGGACGTGGCCATCGCCGCGTCGACCGCCTCCTGCGGCTGACGCCCGGCACGCAGTTCCTCGCGGAAGCGCATCAAAATGAACAGCGAATAGTCGACCGCCAGCGCGATACCGAACATCGACACCGTCGAGGTGACGAAGACCGACATCGTGGTGTAGGCCGACAGGAGATAGACCAGTCCCATGGTGATGGCGACCGTGCAGATGCCCAATGCCAGCGGAATCGCAGCGGCGGCAAGCGAACCGAACACCGCCAGCAACACAATCAGGATGATCGGAAGGTTCCAGCGTTCCGCCGCGGCGATGTCATGTTTGGTGTTGGCCGCCGCCGCCGTACTCAGCGCACCCTGGCCGATGACGTAGAGCCGGACCCTGCCGTTTGCCATTTGTCCCGGCCGCTCGCCATGGACGCCGACCTTTGCCCGCAACTTCTTGGCGGCGTCGCTGGCGCTGCTGTTGGTGGCGGAGTCCAGTCGCAACGACACCACGTACGGCCGGTCAGGCTCCGGTGCCGGCTGGGTCGGAGTTTTCACCACCGCCACATCGGAGACTTGGCCGGCGACTTGCTGCAGAAATGTCGCGGCGGCGTTCATGTCTTCGTAGCTGGCGTCGGCGCGCGGCGCCGCCACCAGCGCCAGCGGTGACGTGCCCTGGTCGGGGTAATGCGCCTCGAGTTGGTCATGGACGCGTAGGGACTGGGATCCGGCCACCTCGAAGCCACCACCTGTGAGGTGACCCGACTGGGTCACCGTCAGGTAGATCGCGGGTATCAGCGCGAGCAACCAACCTGTGAAAACCAGCCAGCGGAATCTGCGCAGGTTGCCGCTTAGGCGCATCATGAAGTGCTGGATTTTGGTCTCCCCGCATTAGCGTTGCGTGCAGGTCAGCCTACCCCAGCAAGCTATGTGCATATGCCGGTTACGGGTCGCTGAGCTGCAACAACTCGGCAACGATGGCGGGATTTGTGGAGGCCTGATGTCGAAGCTGATCGAGTGTGAGCAGTATCTTGTCGGCTGAATTGGCCGCGCCCACGGAGTCGATGGCAGGATGGCCGGTGGGAGGTCACGATTCGGTTTCACAAGCCGCGGACCGCAGCTGGTTGCGAGGCGTACCGATATCGCGGCCCATAAGGAGCTATCTATGACTTCCCTGACTGGGGATACTGCGAAAATGCACCGACGACTGTTCGGCGTGCTGACCGCCACCGCGATGGGTGGTGCCACCGCGGCGGTGCTGCTGTCTGTGCCGTCGGCGGTCGGCGCGTCTGACCCCTGTGCTGCCAGTGAGATGGCGAGGACGATCGGCAACGTCGCCCGGTCCGCCGGCGACTACCTGGACGGGCATCCGGAGACGAACCAGGCGATGACCACCGTCATGCAACAGCCGGCGGGACCGCAGTCGGTCGACTCGCTGAAGGGCTATCTCACTGCCAACCCCAAGGCAGCCAGCGATCTGCAGACGATCGCGCAGCCGCTCGCCGGTCTGTCGACCCAGTGCAAGTTGCCGATCAGCCTTCCTCAGGTACTCGGCTTCATGCAGGGCGCGCAGGGCGGCCTGCCCGGCGGGCTGCCGAATGCTGCGGCGCAGGCCATCTCAGGGGCCCAGGGCGCCGTGTCTCCAGGCGGGGTTCCGGCCGCGGCGCCGGTCGCACCTGGCCCCGCAGTGATGCCGGGGCTCAGCGCTATCAAGTAGGCGCCCGGCTAGTTCTGGGCAGCCCCCCGGCGCCTGCGTGTGGCTGAAGTCTCGCCCGTCTTGGCGACCGGGTCCGGTGGCACCGGACCCTGGAGCGCGGCGTCGGCCGGTTCGACGGGCATCGCCCCGTTGCCGTTTTTGAGGTGTGTCGAAGCCGGGTTGCCGGCCAGGCCTGCCGCGGTGTCGGTCCCTGCGGCGGTGTCCGTGCCCGGTTCCAAGGCGTCAGGATCGGCGTCGTTCTCGGTGCGGAACATGAAGAAGAACACCACCCAGCCGACGGCGGCGAGGAATAACCAGCTGATCAGACGGTAGATCAACATCGCCGAAATAGCGCCGGACAACGGCAATCCGCTGGACACCAAACCGGGCACCAACACCGCCTCCACGACCAACAGACCGCCGGGCATCAGCGGTATCGTGCCGACCGCGCGGGCGGCCGCACAGGCCACCATCAACCCGCCGACCGACGCGTGATAACCGGCCGCGTATGCGGCGAAGCCCAGGCAGGCGACGTCAGCGAACCGGTTGACCAGTGCCCAGCTGAAGGCCACCGCGAGGTCGCGGCGGCTCAGGCTGACCGATTCCAGCTGCGAGAGCATCTGGCGCCACTTCGCCAGGCCGGCGTCGGACGGTTTACCCCGAACCGAGTTGACCCACGACAACACTCGGCACCCGATCCCGTCGATCAGCTCCGGCCGCGACGCCACCGCCTGGGCCAGCAGCAACAATGCGACGAAGCCGCCGAGGGTGAACAGCAACGAGAGGGGGTTGTTCTTCGCGCCGAGGAAGAACGCGCCGCCCAGACCCAGCAGTGCCAGCCCAACCGCTTGCAGCACGCCCGACATCACCAGCTGCCACGACGCCACCAACGTCGATGCGCCCCAAATCCGTTGCTGCCGAAGCAGAAACGTCGCTGCTAACACCGGACCGCCGGGCAGCGTAGTGCTCAACGAGTTGGCCGCGTAATAGGCGGCTTCCGACCGCAATTTCTTGACGTGCACGCCGGCCGATGCCAGCAGGGTCCGCTGAACCTCGGCGAAGCTGTGCATCAAGACGACGGCCGCCAGGGCCGAGGCCAGCAGCCACCACCAATTCGCTGAGTAGAGGCTCTTGGCGGCCTTGGCCACCTGGTCCCGCACCAGTGCCACCTCGACCGCCAGCACGATCGCGACGATGCCCAGAATGGCCCAGCGCACCCACCAGTACTTGCCGCGGGCACGTTCTTCGTGCTGACCGCTGACGTTCGTGGCCGGTGCGTCGCGCGACACGTGAATTAGCGTAGCCGCGCAGGTCGCACCAAGATCGGTGCGCGGCGCAAGTGTCCGTACTGTATTTGCGGACGGTGTGCTACCCACCGGCGGTTAGGCTTGACCATATGCCGTCGAAGGCCGACGCGGATTATGGGGATTCCGTCGAACCTCTCGTTCGGAAAACCGCTGCCTGGGCCTGGCGGCTATTGGTCATCCTGGTGGCTCTGGTCGCGCTGTTATGGGTTATCGCGCGGCTGGAAATCATCGTCGTCCCGCTGCTGCTGGCGTTGATGCTGAGCGCACTGCTGATCCATCCGGTGGATTGGCTGGACCGGCGGGGCGCGCCCCGCGGTGGCGCGGTCGCCCTGGTGTTATTGGCTGGCTTCGCGATTCTGGGCGGCATCATGACGTTCGTCATCAGCCAATTCGTCATCGGTTTGCCGGATCTGGTCAACCAGGTCACCCGCAGCATCGATAAAACCCGCAATTGGCTGATCGAGGGGCCGCTACATCTGAGCCGCCAACAGATCGAGAACGCCGGGAACGCGGCCATCCAGGCGCTGCAGAACAATCAGGCGAAGTTAACCAGCGGCGCGCTGTCGACTGCGGCCACCGTCACCGAGATCCTCACTGCGGCACTGCTGATGTTTTTCACGCTGATCTTCTTCCTCTACGGCGGACGCAATATCTGGCAGTACGTCACGAAGATCTTCCCTACCGACGTCCGGGACCGGGTGCGGGCCGCGGGCAACGCGGGATACGGGTCGCTGGTCGGCTACGTGCGGGCCACCTTCCTGGTGGCGTTGGTCGACGCGGTGGGAGTCGGCACCGGCCTGGCGATCATGAGCGTGCCACTGGCTCTGCCGCTGGCCTCGTTGGTGTTCCTCGGTGCGTTCATCCCGCTGGTCGGTGCCTTCATCAGCGGCTTTCTCGCGGTGGTGGTGGCACTGCTTGCGAAAGGATTCGTCTACGCGCTCATCACGCTTGGCGTGCTCATCGGCGTCAACCAACTCGAAGCGCACATCCTGCAGCCGTTGGTGATGGGCCGCGCGGTATCGATCCATCCGTTGGCGGTGGTGGTGGCGATCTCGACGGGCGGTGTGCTCGCCGGGGTCGTCGGCGCGCTGCTCGCGGTCCCGACGGTCGCTTTCTTCAACAACGCGTTCCAGGTGCTGCTGGCCGATGATCCGTCCGCCGCCGCCAAAAAGACCGACGACGATGCGGTCATCATGCAGGCCGAGCCGGATGAGCTGGAGCCCGAAAGCGGAACCGCGGACTAAATCCGATTGCCCCGCTAGATCCGGCCCTCGCGGCGCAACAGATCCTGCGCGCTGAGCCCGCCGCCGTGGCGTTGACGCGGACGGTCGGGACTGTCGGCGTTGTTTGCGCGGGAGTTCAGTTTCTGGGTCGCGACGTCGGGATCCTTCTCGTCCCGCGGACCGGTCGGGATGGCGGTAGTGGCATCCTCTGCGGGCGGCTGCTGCCCCGAGGAGCGGTCGCTCGGCACCTGCATGGCCCGGGTCGGATCGGCGGACGGCTTCGATGGCGGCGGAGGGGTGGCTGTGCCGCGAGGATCGCCGGGGCGGTCGTTGTGCTTCGACCCGCGCAGATCGCTGAGCCAGGACTCGATTTCGCGATCTTCACCGCCGGGTGGCTGCGGCCCCGGCGGCGCTGCGGCGGGCGGTTGGGGTGGGCGCTCGTGTCCGGGGGCGGGAGCGCTTTCAGGGCTCGGTTGGGCGGAAAAGCGAGTCGTCGGCGGCTCTTGGGGCTCAGCGCGTCCCGGGACGCGCATTTTCGTGGTGCCGGCAGCCGAGGGCGTGTCCTGAGCCGGTGGCCGGTAGTCCGGTCGAGGCGCCGGCCCAGCCGGTCTGCCGGACCGCGGCGGGGCCTCCGCGCCGGGGTGGGTGGGGTCGTGCGGTGGACGGGGTTGTCCAGCGACGGCGGGGGATGCGGCGACCGCCGGTCGCTCGGCCCGGCGGGGGACGGGCTTCTTGCGCTCGTCGGGCAGGTGAATCTCGCCCAGCCCGATGCGGTTCTGCAGCCGCCTCATCCACAGTGGCGCCCACCAGCAGTCGTCGCCAAGGAGCTTCATCACCGACGGCACCAGGAACATCCGGATGACGGTGGCGTCCAACAGAAGTGCTGCCATCAGCCCAAACGCCAGGTACTTCATCATCACCAAGTCGGAGAAGATGAACGAGCCGGCGACCACGGCAAGGACGGTCGCCGCGGCGGTGATGATGCGACCGGTGGCTGCGGTTCCGATCCGGATGGCCTCCGCGGTGGACATGCCGCGTGCGCGTGCCTCAACCATCCGGGACACCAGAAATACTTCGTAGTCGGTCGATAGCCCGAAGACGACCGCGATGATCAGACCGATCACCGGCGCGGTCAGCGGTGTCGGCGTGAAATTCAGCAACTTGGCGAAGTGGCCGTCAACGAAGATCCACGTCAAGATGCCCATCGTCGACCCGAGCGTCAACGTGCTCATCACGGTGGCTTTGATCGGCAGCACCAGCGATCCGAACGCCAGGAACATCAACAGCGTGGTGGTGGTCAACAGAATGACCAACATCAACGGCAGCTTGCTGAAAATGCCGTGGATGGCGTCCTGCTCAAGCGCGGGTGTGCCGCCGACCAGAACCGTCAGCCCCTTCGGCGCGGAGATAGCCCGCAATTCGTTGATCTTCTTGGCCGAATCGTTCGGCTTCTCCAGCCCGTTCTGGATCACCCGCACCGCGTCGTCCTTGGGGTGGCTCGCCCCGGCGGGGCCTGCTACGCAGGGATTATCGGCGATCGTCGGACACGGCCGGTCCTGCCAGCTCTTGTCGGTGAACCCGTTGATTGAGCCGACATCGTTGCGGATTTCGGCAACCTGCTGATCGGTGACCTTGCCGCCGTTGTTGCTTTGGATCACCATGGTGAGCTGCTGGGTGCGGTAGCCCGGGAACAGCGTGTCGAATTTCTCCTGGGCCACCCGGACCGGGTTATCCGGCGGAAGGTATTTTTCGCTGAAGGCGCCGAGCTTCAGGTTTCCCAGCGGGATGATCAGCAGGATCATCCCGACGACGATCGGAATGGCGAACACCAGCGGGCGCTTCATCACCCGGTTGACCAACTTGCCCCAGAACTCGTGCTCGACCTCTTCGCGGGTTTTGGTCTTTTGCAGCAGGTTTGCCAGCCAGTTGAGGTACACGCGCGACGGCTTCCAGTTCGCCAAGAACGGCACCCGCAACAGGTCTCGCACGCCCAGCGCGTCGACGCGGTGGCCCAGGATTCCGAGCACGGCCGGCAGGATGGTGATCGACAAGATCGCCGACAGCATGACCGCTGCGATGACGGCATAGGTCAGCGATTTCAGGAAGCCCTGCGGGAACACCAGCATGCTGGCCCCCGACACCGCGATCAGCACCGCCGAGAACGTCACCGTGCGCCCGGCCGTCATCATCGTGCGGCGAACCGCGACCTCGCTGTCATAGCCCTCGGCGATCTCCTCCCGAAACCGGCTCACCACGAACAGGCCATAGTCGACGGCGATACCGAGGCCGATCATGGTCACCACGGGTTGGGCGAAGAAGTTCACCGGACTAAACATCGCCACGAGACGCATGATGCCCAGCGCGCCGGCGATCGCCAGGCCGCCGACCATCACCGGCAGGCACGCGGCGACCACCCCGCCGAAAACCAGGAACAACACCACCGCCACCAGCGGCACCGCCAGAAGTTCCATTCGCCGTTGGTCGGTTTCGATGGTGCCGGTCAAGCCGTTGGCCACCGGCTCGAGGCCGGCGACGCCGACCTTGCCGCCATCAAGCTTCACCAGGTCGGGCGCGACCGCCTTGTAGTTATTGAGAATCGAGTCGTCGCTGTCGCCCTTGAGCATGATGGACACAAAGGTGTGCTTCTTGTCCTCGGTCGCCATTCCCTTGACTGCCGCGGCATTCGGTGCTCGCAGGTAGCCGACCCAGTCCAGTACCTGCTCGGGGTGATCGGTTTTGAATTTGTTGAGTTGATCCGTGATCTGCTTCGACCAGGCCGGGTCGTCGACCGTCTTGCCCTGCGGAGCCGTGAAGGTCGCCACGATGTGGCTGGTCCGGTCGCGGCCGTAGGTGTCGTCGCCCAGTACCGACGCCTTGACCGACTGACTGCTGTCGTCGAAGAAACCACTCTGGGTGACGTGCTTGCCGAGGCTGACCCCGAAGATGCCTGCGCCGAGGCACAGCGCCACCATGACGCCGATGACGACGTACCGGTAGCGGTACACAGTTCGACCCCACCAGGCGAACACGTAAGCTCCTTACTGGATCTGCGGCGACCCGCGCATTGGTTTTGAGTTGTCAGACACGCGAGGTCAGCAACGAAGACAGCGGCCGGAATGGTTGCAGCCACGCCCCCTTCTCAGGCAGCGAATCGAGGCCGATTCGCGGCAGCGGCTCCCGGAAAACACCCGCGATGTCCTCCAGATCAACAAACTCCAAGGTATCCGACGCTAGCGCCCAACTGGCGTGTTCGCGAAATCCAAGCACCTGAACGGGTACCCGGCTGCGGGCGATTTCCTCAAGCGGCTGGCGGAAGGCCTGGCCATCAGCGGACGCCACCACCAGCGCCGCCAGACCGTCGGCGCTGCGCCGCGCGATGTGGTCCAGCATGTCGCTGTCGACATCGCTGTCTTCGTCGAGTTTCGGCTTGGCGAAAACAGCGAATCCCACATTACGCAGCGCATCCACCCACGGCCGGACCACTTCGGCGCTGCCCGCCGCGATGTTGGTGAACACGGTGGCCTCGGGTTCGGTTGAAACATCTTGTCGATCGGCTCCGACCTCGGCGGTGCGGGCCAGCAACCAGCGGCCAAGGGCGTCGAAGCGCGGGCGTTCCAGTGCGGTGGGCCGACGGCCCAGGATGGATCCCAGGCCCATGTCCAGGTTCGGCGCGTCCCACACCAGCAGCACCCGCTGAACTGCTGGTCCGGCATCGGGCACGGCGTCACCGGAAAGTGCCACCGGTGCGGTAACGGGTGGGGTCGGTTCCGCGATCATTTCTTCGGTCAGGCTCATGGTCGGTTTCTTTCGGAGCGGCTCTCCCACACCAGTTCGGTGACGGCGCTGCCGGCATCCTGCGCCTTGTTCTCGTATTTAGTCGTCGGGCGGATGACCGAGATCGCCAGTTCGCCGAGCGGATCCACCCGCTTGAGGCGAGGTTCGGCATCGCCAACCTCGGCGATCTGCTCGGCGTAGCCGGGATGGTCGGTGGCGGCATGCAGCACACCCCCGAGACGGAGCCGGTCAGCGATCAGGGCCACCGTGGCGGGCTGGAGCAGCCGGCGCTTGTGATGCCGGGCCTTGGGCCATGGATCGGGAAAGAACACCCTGACGCCGCTCAGCGAGCCCGGCGCGATCAGAGATTCCAGCACATCGACAGCATCCCCGCGGATCAACCGGATATTGGTGACGCTCTCTCGATCGATGGCGCTGAGCAGTTGCGCGAGCCCGCGCCGATAGACCTCGACGGCGATCACGTCGACTTCTGGCTCGTCTTGCGCCATCGCCAGCGTAGAAGTCCCTGTGCCGCAGCCGATTTCGAGTACGAGCGGAGCATCGCGGCCAAACCAGGCGCGGGTATCCAGTGGCTCGTCCGGCGCGTCGGGGCTGTGTTGCGGCGTCGCTATGGTGCCCAGGTCGGGCCACAACCGCTCCCAGGTTCGCTGCTGGGCGGGCGACAACGCCGACCGCCGCGACCGGAAGCTGGTGGTCCGGCGATACCGGCCGGCAGTGCGCGCCGCAGGCAGGGCGTCTGGCGGTGGCGGCGGTGTGACCGCTTCCACCGAGGGCTGCGCACGCATCCGTTCATCGTTACCCATGAATCGACGATGTTGCCGCCCGCGGATCAGATTGATACCCAACAGTTGCTTTCGGCTGGTAGCGGGTGGCTCGCATCGCGGCGACTCAGATGTCACCATTCCAGCGACAGACCCGGCTCGCCGGCAAGCCCGGTAGGTGCCAAGGGGACCGGAAGGGCTCGGTGACAATGGGGCGATGTCACAGTAGTACTGGCATTTTGCCGGGATGGACCTGACAGGCGAAACACATGATCGGACAGGGGCGTCAGATTTTCGTCGATGAGCTGGAGCGATTTGCCACCGGGGTGGCTGACTCGCGCTGTGCCGCGATCGCCGATCGGCTCGCCGCGCCGCTTCGGGTGGCGGTGTCCGGACGTCGGGGCGTAGGCCGCAGCACTGTCGCGCGCGCGCTGGCGCGCGCTGCCGACCTGCGCGGGACGATCACCCTTTCCACGTCGCCGGAAGTCGACGTGGACGTCTACGTCGTCGCCGAAGTGGTCAAACCCGAGGATCGTGACGCGATCGCGGCGGCCAACCGGCCGGTCGTGGCGGTGCTGAACAAGGCGGATCTGATCGCAACCGGCCAACCGGGCCTGCACCGCCACGGGCCGACCAGCGCGGCGAGAACCCGCTGCGCACGGCTTTCCGCCCGCACCGGTCTGCCGATCCAGCCGGTGGTTGGAGTGCTCGCGGTTGCCGCGCTCGACGACGTGCTGGACGACGCACTGTGGGCCGCGCTGCAGGTGCTGGCCACTCGGCCCGCCGACCTGAGCTCGCCGGACAGCTTTCTCACCGGCGGGCACCCAGTGTCCGTCGAGCTGCGGCGGCGGCTGCTCGACACCCTCGACGTGTTCGGCGTCGAGCAGGCCCTGGAAGCGATCCGGGATGGCGCGACGCGTGACCAGACCCGCGCCGTGTTGCGCCGCCTGAGCTGCATTGACGATGTCGTCGACACGATCGGGTCGATAGGCGCACAGGTGCACTACCGCCGCGTGCTGGACGCCGTCGCCGAGTTGGAGACGCTGGCCGTCACCGACCTGCGAGTCGGCGAATTCCTGTCTTGCGACGACACCGTGATCGCCCGGATGACGGCGGCCATAGACGTCGTCGAGGCGGCCGGCATGCAGGTCGATCGCTGCGATAGCGGCGCGGCACATCTGCGCCGCGCCATGGGGTGGCAACGCTACAGCCGTGGGCCGGTGGCGGGCCTGCACCGCGCCTGTGGCGCGGACATCGTCAGGGGCTCGCTGCGGCTATGGTCAAAGGTCGGGAGTTCAGCGTGACCGACCAGGCAGGCAGCGGCGCAATCGCCGCAGAAGGCGCAGAAGACGCAGTCGATGCAATGGTGGCGGCGATCGGGCCGCGGCTGGGTGCGCCGACCACGCAGCGCCGCGACGTGGTCCTGGTGACCGGGCCGTGGCTGGCCGGGGTCAGTGGCGTGGTCGCGGCACTGTGCGAACGGTTGCCCGAGCACACGTTCATCGAGCCAGCCGAGCTGGCGGCCGGCGAAGCGCCGACGGCGGTGGTCTTCGTCGTCTCGGCGGCGGCCGCGTTGACCGAATCCGACTGCGCGCTGCTCGACGCCGCGACCACCGATACCGACGCGGTGATCGGTGTGGTGTCGAAGATCGACGTGCATCGCGCCTGGCGCGATGTGCTGGCCACCGACCGCGACGCGCTGTCGGCGCACGCGCCGCGCTACCGTGACGTGCCCTGGGTCGGCGTGGCTGCCCTGCCCGAGCGCGGTGAACCACGCGTCGACGACCTCGTCGTCGCGGTACGCGAACAACTCGCCGACACCGATCTTCCGCGACGAAACAGGTTGCGCGCGTGGG
Source organism: Mycobacterium sp. (assembly GCF_052143115.1). Classification (GTDB taxonomy): domain Bacteria; phylum Actinomycetota; class Actinomycetes; order Mycobacteriales; family Mycobacteriaceae; genus Mycobacterium. The sequence goes on along the minus strand of NZ_JBKQTQ010000011.1, from coordinate 3,123 downwards.
AATCCCGGTTGCAGAACGTCGCTGACCGCTACGATCGTGACGCCGACGGCGCGGGTCGGCGGGCGCGGGTCGAGGCATTACGTGAGCAGCGCAGCGGTATTTTGCGGCAGCGACGGCTGTCGAAGTCCGAGCGCACGATCGCGCTGCGCAGCCAAACCCAGCAGGCTCGCGTCCAGCTGTCTTACTACGCCCGCAACCGCTGCGCCTCGGTGCGCTCAGAGCTGCAGGAGGATCTGGGAAGTCTCACCCGACGCAAACTGCCGGAGTTCGAGGCGTACGCCCGCGGGCGCATCGACGAGGTGGTCGGCGAGGTGGACAGCGGCACCAGCGAGCATTTGGCCGACATGGCACAAGGCCTGGGGCTGCCGACCGGCCCGCCGGCACCCGTCGCACTCCCGACGATCGAGATACCGCCTCCACAGCTGAAGTCGCGGCGACTGGAGACCCGGTTGATGATGCTGGTGGGTGCCGGTTTCGGGTTGGGCGTCGCGTTGACGCTCAGCCGGTTGTTGGCCGACCTGGCTCCCGGACTCACCGTGGCCGGGGCCGTCGCATGTGCGGCGATCGGCCTTGCGCTCACCGTCTGGGTGGTCGGCACTCGCGGCGTACTGCGCGATCGCGCATTGCTGGACCGTTGGGCCGGCGAGGCGACCGGCCTGCTGCGGTCCGCGCTCGAGCAGCTGGTCGCGACTCGGGTGCTAGGAGCTGAGTCGTCGCTGACCACGGCGCTGGGCGAGCAAGACGAGGTCGAGAGCGCGCGGGTCAACGAACAGGTCGGCGTGATCGATACCGAGCTGCGCGAGCACGCCGTCGTCGGGGCGCGGGCGGCGGCGCTGCGAGGCCGGGAGATGCCGACGCTACAGGCCGCGCTCGAGGCGGTGCGGGCGGAGCTTGGCGAACCGGCTCCGCCCGGCGACGATGCGGGCCCCGGAGCGGCCCGGGGAGGAACCGGGCAGTTGGCTGGGGCGGAGACCAGTGAACCAGGAACCGGCGACCCCGACAGCCCGACCGATGCCGGCACCGATGAAATTGGCGAAACCCCGTCGACGAATACCGCGGATAACGTGATCTGAATCGTTCCTGTGAGTGATCCAATACCCGGCCGACCTGCCCTGGCGACATTCCCCGCGATAACCTGTATAAAGGGCCACCGCAAAGCCGCACGGGCGAAATGGTCCGCTCTGAGCCTTAGAGCAGCCGCCTACGCAGGAGAGTGCAGGAGATTTCGATGACTTCAGCGACCGTTCCAGGTCTGGATACCGCCCCGACTAACCACCAGGGCTTGCTGTCCTGGGTGGAGGAGGTCGCCGAGCTCACCCAGCCGGACCGGGTGGTCTTCGCTGACGGTTCCGAAGAGGAGTGGCGGCGCGTCTGCGAGCAGTTGGTGGAAGCGGGCACCTTCACGCCGCTGAACCCGAAAAAGCAGCCCAACTCCTACCTGGCGTTGTCGGACCCCTCTGACGTGGCGCGCGTCGAATCGCGGACCTTCATCTGTTCCGAGCGCCAGATCGACGCCGGTCCGACCAACAACTGGATGGAACCGAGCGAGATGCGCTCGACCATGACCGATCTGTACCGCGGCTGCATGCGGGGCCGCACCATGTGGGTGGTGCCGTTCTGCATGGGCCCGCTTGGTGCCGACGATCCCAAGCTGGGCGTGGAGATCACCGACTCGGAATACGTCGTCGTTTCGATGCGCACCATGACTCGCATGGGCAAGGCCGCATTGGAGAAGATCGGTGACGACGGGTTCTTCGTTAAGGCATTGCATTCCGTCGGCGCTCCGTTGGAGGACGGGCAAACGGACGTCCCGTGGCCGTGCAACGACACCAAATACATCACCCACTTCCCGGAGACCCGCGAAATCTGGAGTTACGGTTCGGGTTACGGCGGCAATGCCCTACTGGGCAAGAAGTGTTATTCGCTGCGAATCGCTTCGGCCATGGCTCACGACGAGGGCTGGCTGGCCGAGCACATGTTGATCCTCAAGCTGATTTCCCCCGAGAACAAGGCTTACTACTTCGCGGCGGCGTTCCCGTCGGCGTGCGGCAAGACCAACCTCGCGATGATTCAGCCGACCGTCCCGGGCTGGCGCGCCGAAACGCTCGGTGACGACATCGCCTGGATGCGGTTCGGCAAGGACGGCCGGTTGTATGCGGTCAACCCGGAATTTGGCTTCTTCGGGGTGGCACCGGGCACCAACTGGAAGTCCAACCCCAACGCCATGCGGACCATCGCCGCGGGCAACACCGTCTTCACTAACGTCGCGCTGACCGACGACAACGACGTGTGGTGGGAAGGCCTGGAGGGCGAGCCGGATCACCTGATCGACTGGAAGGGCCACGACTGGATTATTCGCGAGACGGAAACCAAAGCTGCGCATCCGAATTCGCGGTACTGCACGCCGATGTCGCAGTGCCCGATCCTGGCGCCGGAATGGGACGACCCGCAAGGGGTGCCGATCTCGGGGATCCTGTTCGGCGGCCGCCGCAAGACCACGGTGCCGTTGGTGACCCAGGCCCGCGACTGGCAACACGGCGTATTTATCGGTGCCACCCTCGGTTCCGAGCAGACCGCCGCGGCGGAGGGCAAGGTCGGCACCGTGCGCCGTGACCCGATGGCCATGCTGCCGTTCCTGGGCTACAACGTCGGCGACTACTTCCAGCACTGGATCGACCTGGGCAAGAACTCAGACGAGTCCAAGCTGCCGAAGGTGTTCTTCGTCAACTGGTTCCGCCGCGGCGAAGACGGCAAGTTCCTGTGGCCGGGCTTCGGCGAGAACAGCCGCGTGCTGAAGTGGATCGTCGACCGCATCGAGCACAAGGGCAGCGGCCAGGAAACCCCGATCGGCATCGTGCCTTCCGCTAACGATCTGGATTTGGACGGGCTGGACATCGACATCGCCGATGTGGAGAAAGCGCTCGTGGTCGACGCGAGCGAATGGCGCAAGGAACTGCCACTGATCGAGGAGTGGTTCGAATTCGTCGGCGAGAAACTGCCGACCGGTGTCAAGGACGAGTTCGAGGCGCTCAAGCAGCGGCTGGCTGAGGCCGACTAACCGCAGTAAGCGCGAGCAGAAGTTCCGCCCGTGCTTGCTCGATCTGCTCAAGTGCATATTGGGCG
>NZ_JBKQTQ010000010.1:0-3133 GCF_052143115.1 Mycobacterium sp. | reverse complement strand
TGCGCTCGCCCGGTCGTACCCCTTGGGAGCCGAGGGCCCGTGCCAACTGGCGGGCACGGCGGTGGGCATCGGTGTAGGTATAGCGGTGGATGCCGCCTTCCGTCAGGCGGGAGACGATCTGCGTATCCCCGTGGTAGCGGTCGGCATGACGGATCAATGAAGAGATCATCAGGGGCATCTGCATCATCTGGCCGAACATCGTTACCTCCTACACCGCTGTGAGTGTGATCAAAGACGCGTGCGCCAGATCCGCCTGGAGTATCCGGGAGTCGGCCCCATCGACCGAGTGTCTTACCAGCTGGGGGTTGGGGCTCGCGAACACATGCAGGTTCTCGTGGAAGGACTCGGCACAGCGAGTCGATCTCATGCCAGATTAATCACCAACGGGCATCGTGCGGGGACCAGACGTTCGGCGGAGACAAGCCAGCCTCCTTCAGCAGCCGTCGCTCGTCGACCTTGCTGGAAGACGTCAAGGGCAAGTCAGCCACTAAGACGAATCGATCGGGCAGCATCGTTTCCGGGAGCCGTTCGCTGGCGGCCTGACGGACGGCGAGGGCGGTGAGCTCGCCATGCGGCACTACGAATGCGACGACCCCCAGATCGCCCTCCAGGTCGAAGGGCGTGCACGCCGCGGATGCGACCTCGTCGATACCCCCGAGCGCCTCGGTCACCTCGACCAGGGACATCCTCACACCATGGCGCTTGATGACGCGGTCCGAGCGCCCCATGTATACGTAGTTGCCCCGGTCGTCGCGGAAGACGAGGTCGCCGGTGCGGTAGAGGGTGGTTCCGTCGACGACGTCCGTCCGCAGCACGGCTGCGCTCTGCTCCGGGTCGTTCAGATATCCAGCCATGAGCTGCCGTCCGCCGACGTACAGCTCGCCGACCACGCCAGGCCGATCCACCAGCCCTCCGTGCTCATCAACGAGGTGGAACGAGCTCCCGGCATGTGGTTGACCGATCGGTACCAGCCCCGCGTCGAGCAACTCGGGCGTCAGTTCCAGATGCGCGACGGCGATGGTCGTCTCGGTCGGGCCGTACCGGTTCACCACCCGCAGTCCCGGACTGGCGGCCCACGCCGCCTTGATATCGGCGGTGGACGGCGCTTCACCGCCCAACGCCATCACGCGTAGCGAGGTGTCAGCCAACCGCGCCAAACGGCCGCTGGCCCGAAGCAACCGGAGGTAGCTCGGAGAGAAGCTGGTTGCCGTGATCCCCTCGCTGGCGACAATCGAGAAGAACCTGCGTGGGAACAGCAGGGCTTCCCGGTCGGGGATGACGAGAGGAAGGCCGCGCACGAGCGGAGGAAAGATGGCGGAGAAGGACCCGTCAAAGTGCACGGGCGAAACGCAGAGGCACCGGTCATCCGCGGTGAGTCCCACGGCGTCGGCGCATGCTTGGGCTGCCGTGAAAAAGGCCTCGGGGGGAATCTGCACCCCCTTGGGGATACCGGTCGTCCCCGAGGTGTAAATGATGTAGGAGATGGGGCCCGGTACGGGTGGTGGCGTGGGGCCGTCTGCGACGTCCAACGCAGAAAGGGAGGTCCATGCGGTGCCGACGGGAAGCCCCGACGGCGCCGTTTGGTCCGAGCCCGCGGTGATCACCAGTGCGGGCCGGCAGTCGGCCACGATCTGCGCACGGCGGAGATCTGGATCGGTGATCGCCAGCGGAACGAACGTGGCCCCCGCCCACAGAGAGCCCAGTGCGGCCACCACGAAGTCCACAGATTTGCCGATTAGCAGGGCAACCCGAGCCCCGGGCTCGACGCCTGTCTCGAGCAAGCCAGCGGCCACTCTCCCAGCTGCGGCGCGCAACTCGTCCCGGGTCAACGCGCGATCCAGGTCCTTGACAGCGGGCCGATCCGGGGCTCGATCGGCGTGGTCCAGCACCGCACCGAGCACGCCGTGGTCCGTCACGCCTTCTCGCAGGTGCTGCACGCTCGCTATTCTCGCTCGCCGGTGGAGCTGTTCCCCACGGCCGAGGCCATGGCCGCCGCTGATTCGGCCGGGGGAGCAGCGGTTGCTGGATCCAACACTGGTTAATAGGTTAGACGTGAGGGGTTAATAGGTTAGACGTGAGGGGAAGCGTGATACAGGACCGGATTCGTGACGTCCTAGCTGCTCATGGCCGTATGGCGGTCGATCCACGCGAGGTGGACAGTCAAGCCGACCTCTACGAGCTCGGCCTGACGTCGCACGCGTCGGTCGATGTCATGCTTGCGCTTGAGGATGCATTCGACATCGAGTTCCCCGATGAAGTGCTCAAGAAGTCCACCTTCGCTTCCGTACGCAACATCGAGCAGGTAGTCGAAGGCCTAGCCAAGTCGTCTGCGTGATGCCACGTGCGGTAGCAGTGGGCCTGCCGGAGCCGGCCCCGCAGATCTCTGCCAGCCGCAGGGGATATCAATCACATTTCAGTCATGCGGGCGAGCGGATCTGGCCGGAGACCAATTGCTACCTTGATCTTTGGATCGAAACACTCCACCTGTCGAACTCATTTAGATTCGGTAAGCCCACGGCCGACGGCATCGAAGCCGTTGTCGAGTTCGTCGGATCGCCGTACATGATTCGCGACGCTCTGATCGTTAATCCGCGCCCGGGTCAAGCCAACTCCGGTATCCGCGCGTTGGCCTACCCCAGTGACGAAACCGACTGGACTCTCGAGATCTCATCTGATGTGGCACTTCGCTATGTGTCTATCGACGCGCCGGGCTGGATACCCTCGGACAACTTCTTTCATCTCCTGGCCGCGACACCGTACAGCGTGCGGCTGCAACGATGCTGTGATCAAGCTGCGCCGCTGGGTAAAGTCGCATCGGTGGATTCCCTTGGTACCGCAACGATTACGGCGAGTGCATGATCACCTTGCCGGGCGAGGTTGACGGGCACCGCGTCCGCGTCGGATGCGATGTCGTGGCCATTGAGGATGTCCAGGACTCGCTGGCGGCGTTCGGGGACCGGTACCTGCGCAAGGTTTTTACGGCGAGCGAAATCAACGACTGCCAGGGCCGCAACCGGGTGCACAGACTGGCGGCCCGGTTCGCGGCCAAGGAAGCAGTGATCAAGGCATTCGCAGAACCCGACATGCCGTTTCCCCTGCGCGAGATCGAGGTAACACGGGACGGTCCGCTGCC
>NZ_JBKQTQ010000009.1:0-11849 GCF_052143115.1 Mycobacterium sp. | reverse complement strand
CCTGGCTAAACGTCGCCGACATCAACTTCAGCGCCACCACCCGGTCCTTGACGGTGTCCTCGGCCTCATAGACCTCACCCATCCCGCCGCGGCCCAACAACCGCTTGAGGTGATAAGGCCCAAACTGGGACCCCGCCCGTGACCCTTGTGCGGTGTCGCTCATCGCCGACTCCTCAAAAACCAGGCCACCACCAGCGGCAACGGCGAGAAAACCACACCCGAAAAAGCCGACCCCCCGGCAAATACCCGGTGCGTCGACAATGACGGTAAATCCTCGGCAAACTCGCCGCACGGAAACCGCAGCATCCACCCACAACCGCGCACCGAACCAGCCATGAATGCGATGCCAGACGGGCTCGACGTAACCGCAGGCTGTCGGCCGGCCGGTTGGTCGCCGGATATCAGCCGCTCCGCTAGCTGTGAGCCCAACGAAACATTCGTTGGCCGCGCGGCTCGGCGGTGCCGCGTCGACCGAAGTAGATGTCGTTGGGCCAATCTCATACGTGCTCAACGCATACGGGGGCGCACTGAATAGTGTTGTGTGACTGCGAATCCGCACCGATCCGGGCGCCAACCTGTGGCAGTGGTGTCCATGCCCGCGACCGCCTGTTCGCCGCCTGTGCCGGAGTGGAATCGGCTGAAGAATCCGTGTTGATCTGGAAGGTGAATTCGTGGTCGCAGATCCGGATGTTGATCACCAGCATTGCTAATACTGCCCGCTGTTTGGGGGTCCCCCAACGGCACCAAGGTGTCATCGATGCTCATCTGCAACGGTCCAAGCACACCCAATTGCAGACCTGTGGTCCGACGGCGGCGATCCGGCCGTCCTGGCGGCGACGGCTTCGGCGGGTGGGCTGGGCGTTGTTGACGGTGACGATGTCGCCGCCCGTGTAGATGGTGTCCGCGGGGATGCTCATGGTCTTCACCTCTTCGCGCCGGTCTTGGCTCGGTTGCGGTTCCAATAGCGGACCAATTGGATGCCGGTGGCGGTTGCGTACCGATGCAGCCCGTTCAGTAATGCCACCTCGTTGTCAGTGAGGTCGGGATGCCACAGGTCCACGACCAGCACTAGCCGGGGTTCCGCGCTGTTGTTCCAGGCTTCGTGGGTAAAGCTGTCGTCGAAAACTAAACAGCGCCCTTCCTCCCAGGCGCGCTCGACTCCGCCGACACGCAACCCACAGCGCTCCGGCACGTCGATGCCGAGGTGACAACGCAACCGCACGTTTGTCGGCCCTTTGTGAGGGGCGATCTGCGTACCGGGTTCGAGCACGGAGAAGTAGGCGAGGCCGCCGAGGCTCAGCACGGTGCGGTTGGCCTCGATGACCGCGACCGTCTGCGGGCAGAGACTGCAGTTGTGCTCATTTCTTCGGCCCCGCTCGTAGAGGAACAGGACGTTCCACCTCCCCGACCGATTGATGTTCTCGGCTTCCTCTTGGAATCCACTGCCGGCGAGCGCGTGCACCTCTGCGGCGACCGTGTCAGCCACCGCCTCGAGGTCGCGCGCAAGCCGGAACTGCTGCGGATCGTGCCATGGCATCGCTCGCAGGCCGGGATACCTGGGCATACGAGGCTTTTCGTGGTTTGCCCGCAGCCCGGCGAGGTACCTCTCGAACCGCGGCGGTAACGGAGGCGGCGCGCTGCCTGCAGAAACGGCCCCGTTGTTGCCACCACGTTCGTCCGGCAGTAGCCCCGTTCGAGCCAGTTCCATGTAAAGACGTTCGGGTGGCGGCGATAGCGACCGCACTGCCGCAGCGGTCCGGCGGGTAACGAACGCGATTTCGTCGGCTTTCGTATTGTCACAGAGGGCTGCGCACAGCTGTAGCCATTGGCGCAGGTTCAGTCGCTTGTCCCACGGGGTTCCCCACTGTTGTAGCCGTTCGGTCGCCGCCCGGCCGAGCTCACCGGCCTGCTTTACTGTGCCTTGGTCCATCTCCTGCAAACCCATCCAGACGAGCGGCTCGGCGACGAAGGGCCAGTCTCGGTTCCCGAAGCCTGCAAACGGGTGTTGGTAGTCGTCGAGTAGCTGGGTTTCCTCGGCTGTGGAAACCAAGGTGGTGCATTTGTCGAATACGGGAGGGGTAACCTCGGCCAATCGTCGCGCCAACCGACCCAGGTGCGAAACGTTTGACAGCCACGGGGCAGGGGAGCGGTCCGATCGGCAGCTCTGCTCGGCAGCGTTGGCCATGTAGATCGTCAGAAGGTCACCGGCTTCCGCGGCGGTTACCTGCATAGGATGGCCATCCAGCCGGCTGGTCAATCCGAACGCATCGGGTGTCTCGTTAGCTGATGCACGCACCGCCGACAGCAGCTCGCGCCGGTCGAGGGTGCAAAACAGGTAGATGAGCCGCTCGGCCGCCTCGCCGACCAACGCGCGAACCTGATCCCGCTCGGTCACGTTGAACGTCCGATGGGTGAACGCGTCGGTGCAGTACACGCTGTGCATCAGGCCCGCATATTGCACGCGCAGGGGCTGTTGCCATGCGGTCAGGATGTGAAAAGTGTTGAAGAGGTGCTGTTGAAGGGACTGCATACCATGCCGGACCAGATGAGCTCTCCTGCGCCGGAGTTCTTCGCTGATCGAATCGGTGGAGTCAGCGATGCCAAGCTGTGCCACTGATACCTCCGTTACCCGTTTGCCTGATGCTATGACGCTTGACCTCAGCACCCGAGGCAAACAAGGTCGACAAAGCATGCTCCGGTGGAGCTTGCATCGCGAATTCGTTCAGTCCCATGGGCATGTCACTCGCTGCCTTTCGCTTTCGTATGCAATTACATTGTTTTGCTGGGCGACTCACACAGGTATCGGCCGCCAGACAGCGGTTCACAGCAAATTGCCAGCTGAGTCAATAAACGGCGCGCCGTCGGCATGGATTCTTTATCGTGTCGGTATCTCGTCTCTCGGGTCCCTGGTCGGCGCGCCGGCCGGGTGGTTGCCAGTTGTCCAGCGTGGTTGGGGTCGACGACGAAGCGGCGCTCGTTCGTCGAGCGTGTGCCGGAGAAAAGCGTGTTTGCCGAGTTGGTGGCTGCCGACCGCAGTGCCGTCTGGGCGGTGCGTCTGCGAATCACCGGTAATCGAGCCGATGCTGAAGATGCATTGCACGACACGCTCCTCGGCGCTTGGCGAAAGCTCGCACAGTTCCGGTCGGATGCTGAGTTTTCGATATGGCTCTTCCGTATCGCGGCGAACGCGGCGCTGGCCATTGTTCGTCGGAGGCCCGAAATTGCGAAAATCTGGGCCCTGTCGCGGTATATGTCGTCTGCAACCGATCCGGGATCGGTACCGCCGACGTTGTCGGGGCGATGGCGTCACCGTGCACTGACGCACGGCCGAATTCGTGGAAAATGCCGCGCTCGTCGTCCAGCCCATCGAAACCCGTCTCCACCTGATCGCCGGGCACTAGATCGTCAACCAGGTCCGCAGTGTCGCTCTCCAGCGCGGCTGTCATCACCGACTCCCATACGCCATCAGGAATCTCCAAACCTGGATCTGCGCCGCCCGTGAACAGATTCGACCAACATGTCTGGTCGTCCGACGCATCCGGCATATTCGCCTCCAAGCCAACCCATCAACCAAATTCGTCCATCATGTCGCTACCGTCCATATCCCACAGCAACGGCTCGGTGAGCCTGCTGCCGGCGACTGTGCGGCATCGGTTTCACTCGTCGTCCCCGCCGCCGCCACCAACGCCGCCGCCATCGCCGCCGCCCTCGCCGCCGCCATCGCCGCCATCGCCGCCATCGCCGCCATCGCCGCCATCGCCGCCATCGCCGCCGCCATCGCCGCCATCGCCGCCGCCATCGCCGCCGCCATCGCCGCCATCGCCGCCGCCATCGCCGCCGCCATCGCCGCCGCCATCGCCGCCGCCATCGCCGCCGCCGCCGTCCGGGCTGCCGAAGTCCACCTGGTAGTTGCCGAAGTCGGCAACGTTGTCATCGACCATCGCGCCGGGGCTGTACCCGCCCGCTGCGGCGTCAGCGCCGTCTCCCTGGCCGCTGTCTCCCTCGCTCTCGGGGCTGCCGTAGTCCACCTGGTAGTTGCCGAAGTCGGCAACGTTGTCACCGACCATCGCGCCGGGGCTGTCCCCGCCCGCTGCGGCTTCAGCGCCGTCTCCCTGGCCGCTGTCTCCCTCGCTCTCGGGGCTGCTGTAGTCCACCTGGTAGTTGCCGAAGTCGGCAACGTTGTCATCGACCATCGCGCCGGGGCTGTACCCGCCCGCTGCGGCGTCAGCGCTCGGCTGAGGTCCGGGGTCCGGGGCGAAAAAGTCGTAATCGTCGGAAGAGGTGGGCCCCGCGGCCGTTGGATCTTGCTCGGCTTCGGGCACCGGAAGCTCGGTGTCGGGATCCCAATAAGGCGAGATGTTGTCCGGGGCGAAAAAGTCGTATTCGTCGGAAGAGGTAGGCCCCGCGGCCGTTGGACCTTGCTCGGCTTCGGGCACCGGAAGCTCGCTGTCGGGATCCCAATAAGGCGAGACGTTGTCCGGGGCGAAAAAGTCGTAATCGTCGGAAGAGGCGGGCAGCCCGGCGTCCACGCTCGGCTGAGGCCCGGCGTCCACGCCGCCTCCCTGGCCGCCGTCTCCCTCGCTCTCGGGGCTGCTGTAGTCCACCTGGTAGTTGCCGAAGTCGGCAACGTTGTCATCGACCATCGCGCCGGGGCTGTACCCAGCAGCTGGCTGGGCGGGCTCCACGATGCTCAAGCCCGGGAAGACCTGGTCACCAGGGGACGGTTCAATGCCGGTGAAAGGACCCTGCTCGGCCACCGGCTGCCAGTTTGGGTCGCTCGGGTCGACAAGACCGCTGATCGGAGGCGGTTGCTGGGGCATCGGTCCAGCGGCGGGCGGGGCCGGCTGGTCCTGAGGGAGGTCGGCTAATGAGCTCGGCTCCACCCCTGGCGGGACTACGTTTGGATACTCACTGTGGGTCTGATCGATTTCTTGCCGATACCTTCCCTCCTGCTGCACGTCGTCCAGCGAACGCGGCTCGACATCGGGCGGGACGTAATTCGGGTTCTCGGCGTGGGTCTGAGCGATTTCTTCCCAACGTTTGCTCGGCGACAACGAATAGGTTCCCGCCTCTTGTTCGGGAGTTAGATAGTTCGATTGCCGCTCGCCTTGTTGAGTGCCGTCTGTCTCGTCGTCTGGGTTGTTTGTCATTTGCTCCTCGATTCCGTTTGGGCTCCGTCTCGACGGGGTCAGGGTTGATTAGTCGCGGATTGGTGTTGTTGCGGCTGGGCGTTGGCCGTGGTCAACTTGGCCAGTTGCGTTTCGACGGCCGTGATGGTGGTCTGCAAGAATTTGCGTTGGGTATAGATTTCTGTCAGCGCGTCGGCGCGTTCGGCGCGCGATGTCTTGGCCGCGGTCTCGGCGGCGGCGACCAGTGTCTTGGGTTCGTTCATCGATTCGGTGACGTGCTTTGTGTATTCGTTGAGGATTTGGGGCCGAATAGTTTCGCCTCGGTGCTGAATTTCGCGGGTAACGTCTTTGGCCGCATTGGCCGTCAAATTCAGCCACTGCTGCAGAATCTGCCGGCCCATTTTGATCACGCGGAACTCGAAATTCACCGCAATCCAGGTCCCCGCGGCGGCCACGCCCAGCGGAATCACCAAGGCCAACGTCGTGCCGGCCAGCAGACCTGCCACGCCCAACCCGATGGTGCTGATATCGTTTGCGCGGGCGCTCCGCCTCCCGCACCTCGGAGCTCGACGCCTCCAACGAAATATCGGCATCGATCTTCAATTTGCCGATCACCTCGGTCATGGCCTTGATGTATTCGTCGGAGACCTGACCGACGAGCACCTCAAGATCACCGGTCATATCGGCGACGTAAAGCTGGTAGCAAGCCTCATCCACGACCGCAGCAGCCGCAGCCGTCATCTGAAAACCTCCGTCACACAAATAGCGAACAGACCCAGCCCCCGCCAACCACCCGGCGTGCCGGTGGCGCAGCGGCTGGTTCCTCGCCGCAGCCGTGTGGGATCGAGTCGAACCGAGACGACCCTGGCGTAGGGCGACGGTCGGCCGTTACGTGCGGTCCCTGGGCCCCGACAAGACCGCCCTGGGCCGCCAGTATTCGGCGTCAGCAGTTTCAAATGAGCTCCACTGGTTCGTCGCCTCCTGAGACCGGGTCTTCGGTGCTAAATGTTTCGTCACCTGCTGAAGCCAGGTCTTCGCTCATAACATCGTCGCCTGCTGACGAAAGGTCTTCGCTGATATGGTCACCTGCTGACGAAAGGTCTTCGCTGACAAGGTCGCGTGCTGACGAAAGGTCTTCGCTGACAAGGTCGCCCGCTGAAGCCAGGTCTTCGCTGACAAGATTGCCGAGGTCCGCCTCGAACGAGTGCGGGCTCATGTCGTCTGATTTCAAGTCGGCACTGGAGTAGTAGTCCGGGTAGTCGCCCAAAGTGACCTCATCCGCTGAGCCGGTGGCCGACGCATCGTCCAAGTCGCTGCTCGACGCGGCATCACCCATGACCGGGAGATCCCAATTTAGCTCGTGGCCGCCGGGCGAATCGACGGTGAGATCGGCCTCATGGGCCGTGCCCTCATAACCCTGCTTTTCCTCGGCCATTTTTCGCTCCTTTGATTAGCGGCGTCGACTGCGACGATCGGTTCGGAGCCGCGCCGCTCGCTGGGCAGATCCACACACTGCTATCTGATTGGAGACGGCGACGCCCGACAATGTTCCCGGGCAAGACATCGTCTTTGAACTTTTTGTTGTCGGGCGCCCGACGTCGCACCCATGGCGGTTCGCCTCCGGATTTGGCGAATCGCCACCGAGCGGCAGCGTCTTGAGTCCCTGCGTCCGACACCCCAACGAATTCTGCTCGCCACCAGTTGAGGCCGTTTTGGCCGCGGCCAAATCCCAAGGCCGGAAGCCGCCACCATTTGCCCGCCTCGGTGGCGCTGACGCCGTATGGTTACCGATCGCACCTCCGGCACGAGGGTTCCGCGCAGATCGAAGTCGTCGACGATCACCAGGATGGTGGTCGCATCTCTTTACCGGCGGCGAAGGTCTAGGTTTGGGGATTCCTGATGGTTTTGGGACACCGCGGTATCGGTCGCGTTGGATCCCGAAACAGCGCTGCCCGCGGACGATCCGCTGCCCACAAATCACCCCGAGGTGGCTTTCGATGAGGCGGGCGCGGCGAGCGGCGACCGCGACGGTGCTGATCTATAGACTCACGACGTGGGCACCGATGATGGCGAGCGCTGGGCTCCGGCGTCGGACAGCGGGCATGAAACGGCCGGCGAGGCACCGACTACCACGGTGGCGGTGGCGAGCGAGCCGCGCACCTCAACGGTCTCGCCACCATGTCCATGAAAGTTTGTCTTCGATTAGACGCGTCGAAGTGGTCCGAGATCGAAGAGCAGCTTCACCCGATCGGTAGGTCGCGTTGAGAATTCGGCACTCCATCTCGCAGCCGGTTGTGCGCGCGCTGGCCGACTACCGCTGGCACTTCCTGGTGGTGGCCGGCATTGGCGCATTCGGCCTAGGCTGCGTCGGGTACTACAAGTATTTGAAGAATCCGGCGTTCAGCGACGTCGCCTACGCGAGTATGCAGCTGTTCTTCGGGACCACGATGGCCCAGACCCACCTGCCGACCACACTTAACATCGCCCGCTTTTTGGCGTTCATCGTTACCGGGTGGGCGGGGGTCACCGCGTTGGGAGCGCTGTTCGCCGATCGGCTGCGGCAGATGCGTATCCCGTGGATGCGCGGTCATGTCGTGGTCTGCGGTTTGGGCTATGCGGGCAGCGTGTTCGTCCGTCATCTGTGGGAGTCCGGTGCCCGCGCGGTCGTGATCGAGGCCGACGCGAACAACCCCCATATCGACTTGTGCCGCGGCTGGGGTGTGCCCGTCATTGTCGGTGATGCGCAGCTGAAGCGAACCCAGCACGCCGCACGGGTGGAGCGCGCGGCCCGGCTGCTGGCCGTCACCCCGAGCGACGCGGTCAACACCGAGATCGTCGCGGTCGCCGGAGAGTTGGCGGACGGCCGGGCGCGCGGTCAGTTGCGCTGTCTGGCCCGAATCAGCGACCCAGAGTTGTGCGTATTGCTGCGGATTCAGGAGGCTGCCAGGCGCGCCGATGCCGAGTCGGCACTGGATTTCTTCAACACCGATGAAATCAGCGCGCGATTGATGCTCGACGACTTTCCCATCGACACCGACTGCGACCAGCCACACATCCTGGTGGCGCATCTGGATGCGCTGGGGGCCTGGCTGGTTGTGCATGCGGCGCGGGACTGGTATGAGAAGCGCCGCGACGACACCGTGGCGCTGCTGGTCACCGTCCTAGATGACCAGGACGAGCAGCGGGTGCGCTCACTGGTCGGCCAATATCCTGCCTTGGAGAAGGTGTGTGAGTTCATCAGCCTCTCGACATCAGCCCGTGACATCCACCGGCTGCGAGTGCATCACGCCGACGCGGGAGCACCACCGCTTACCCGCGCGTATGTCACCGCCTACCGTGACGAAGACGCGCTTGAGACGGCGCTGAAGTTGCGCCACGAACTCGAGCCGACCATCCCGCTCGTCGTCGCGCTGTCCCGGGCCGATGGGGTGTCGCGGGTCATCAGCGACGTAAGAAGCACCCACGGTCTGCTCGCCAATATCTATGCGTTCCCCGCCCTTGACCGCACCTGCACCGTCGACCTCATCCGGGCCGGGTCGTTCGAGACCATCGCACACGCGCTGCATGAGCGTTGGCGGGCCGAGCAGCTCGCCGCGGGCAAGCCTGCCTCATTGTGGGCCGAGCTCGACGAATCGCGCAAGGACTCCAGCCGTGCCCAGGCGCGTGACATCGCGGTCAAGTTGCGCAGCATCGGATGCGAGATCGCACCGTTGCGTGACTGGGACGCCTCGGATTTCACGTTCACAAGCGAGGAGATCGAGACGCTTGGGATCGCCGAGCATGAACGCTGGTGGAAAGAGCGTCTCGCGGATGGCTGGACCTTGGGCGATAAGGATGTCGAGCGGAAACGGAGCCCGTATTTGGTGCCGTTTGAGGAGCTGCCCGACGATGTCGCTGAATCGGACCGCATGTTCGTGCGGGAATACCCGGCCATCTTGGCCTCGGTCGGTCTGCAAATCGTGCGAGCCCCGCGTTCATCTCCGGCGAACCCGCTCTGATGGGCGTGCAGCGAGACGGTGGCGGTCTTGGTGACCCGACGGTGCCCCGATCAAGATCGGCGCCTCGCAGCCTGACACCGACACACCCGAGCCCCACCAGCCGCAACCAACGCCCGACACTCACGACGTCACCGAGCCGGAGAGTTCTCCAGGTCGAAGTACCTACCGGTACTGATGCTGTCGCCGAAGGCCGTACGCAATTGAGGACGGTTTGGACCAGGCCCGACACAGAAACTTGGTGCTGAACGTCATGACCCCAATGGCGTCGGGAAGCGGTCGACGTGCCAGGAACATTGCGCGCAGCCAACGTATCTAATAGGGGACAGCAACTGCTGCACACCCACATGACCCGAACGAGAGGATTACAAAATGAGCGACAAGCCCGATGACGGCGGTGTTGTAATTACCGGCGACGACGGGAGTCCTCTCGCGACTGGGGGCACCAGCGACCAGATCGAGACGATTCCCGACGACACTTCAGGCGGATGGAGTGTAAACGACGACCCTGCGGGCGCCGACCCTTCAGCCGCCTTCCAGGATGAGTACGATGACGCGTTGGCCACTGACGGAAACGACGCGTTCCCCCAGACCGATGACTCGATGCCCGCCGCCTTCGCGCCCGACAGCGACTTCCAGTTTGTTGGTGGGGGATGGGATGACGGCGGCGTTGTAATTACCGGCGACGACGGGAGTGACCTCGCGACTGGGGGCACCATCGACCAGATCGAGACGATTCCCGACGACACTTCAGGCGGATGGAGTGCAAACGCCGACCCTGCTGGCGCCGACCCTTCAGGCGTCTTCCAGGACGAGTACACGGACACGTCGGACACTGACGGAAACGACGCGTTCCCAGAGACCGATGACTCGATGCCTGACGACTTCGCGCCCGACAGCGACTTCGAGTTTGTTGGCGGGGACACGACCGACACCAGCGATGGGGACGAGTAAAGCCACGCACACGTTGTCGAAAGCGATCGCAGCCGTCGTCACCGGCATCGGTTCATCGCGGTGAATCCTGGGCCGTCACCCGACTAAGTTTTGCTAACTGAGCATCGACGGCTGCGACTATTTCCTTTAGGGCTTTCCATTTGGCCTCCAGTTCGGCGATTCCGTCTGCCCGCTCGGCGTGGGAAGCCTTCGCGGCATCTTGCGCCGTCTGGATCAGTTTTTTCAGCTCCGCCATCGAGTCGCTGAGCTGCTGCCTGTACTCGTTGACGATGACGGGCCTAATGGTTTCGTTTCGGTCCTGGATTTCGCGGGTGAGATCCTTGCTTACCGCGTTGGCCGTGTTAACCAGCCACTGTTGAAGGTTTTGCCTGCCCATCTTGATCGCCTGGTAGCCCGCGTTCACAGCGACCCAGGCACCGGCGATAGCCAGTCCCAAACCCCCGGTGGCGACCCCGGCGGCGCCTATGCCGACCGCCGACCCGACCATCCCGAGCAGGCGCGGGATCGAGTAGCTACCCATCGACGCATACGACAGCAGCTGCGGGCTCATCACGCCGGCGAAGCGTTTACCCGGAGCGCCCGCGCGTATGGGAGTGTTGAGGCCCTCGACCGACACCTCGGCGGTGAGTGCGAGTTGTTCGACGAGGTTGGCCACCCCGGCGGAGTATTCGTCGGACACCTCGGCCACCACGGCCTGCAGGTCGGCGGTCATATCGGCGACGAAAACCTGCGGTGAACGCTGCAAAACCCCGAGCTTTGTTTTGTCGAGCCGTTGCCGCCATTGCGTTTTCAGCTCGTCGAGCTTGTGGTCAACCATGGCGAGGGTGGTGCGCTGTAATGCGCCTAGATCACGAGCCAGATAGTCGCGCCAGCCGCTTTCCCATTGCTTCTGCAGCGCCGCCAGACGCTCTTTCTCGTCGCTCAGGTCCGCCGCGGCAGTCGGCCCTTTCACCAGGACGGATCGCTGCATCGCCAGTCGTTTCGCTATCACCTCGAGTCCGCTGCGGGCGGTGCGAAGGCCGTTGGCGACTTGAAGCTGGTCGCCCGAGGCGCACATCGCGTCAAGACGCTCGACAAGCTCGGCCAGTCCGCACGCACGGAGCGCCGATTCGCGTTGTTGGCCCGGGCTCATCTTTAGGGCGGACAACGCAAGCAGGCTGGAAACACCCACCATCGCGACGTCAGCAAACCTCGGAGCGTGCTGGCGCAGCAATCGGCGGTTCTCGTCGATGATCGAACGCCAGTGAACAAGGTCCTTGTCGATCTTGGTTACCGCGATCACGACGGAATCGACTTCCGCGCTGATCGACTTCAGGAAATTCAGCTCCGGTGCAGTGATCGGCGCGGTCGCGTCACAGGTCATCAGTAGGATGCTCGCCCGCGCGGTCGCCGCTTTGACCAGCCGCAAATGACTGGGATTAAGCCCGCCCACGCCGGGCGTGTCCACCAGCGCCACTCTCGGAAGGAACTCGCCGGCCATGGCGACCTCTGCCCCGATGGGAAGCTCGTCGATCTTTGGGTCGGTAACATGGCGGCCCGAGACCGTGACCCAGTCGGGCAGGTCGGCCAGATCGATCACCCGGCGGCGGCCTCCCGCGTACAGCAAAGCTGTGTCACCGGCAGCGGCCGATCCAGTCGCGGGCGCGAACCGAACGAACGCCGAGGTCATGATGTCGACGCCGACCGGCGAAGCATCCGGCCGTCCCAGCAGGGCGTTGACCAATGAGCTTTTCCCCCGCTTGACCTCACCGATGACCACGACGGTGGGCAT
>NZ_JBKQTQ010000008.1:0-3560 GCF_052143115.1 Mycobacterium sp. | reverse complement strand
CGAGGTCCTCGTCGTCGACCGACACGTCGTGCGGTAAGCGTCCGAGGACGGAGTCGTATTTGAGCAGGTGCGCCAGAGTCTTGTTGTCCGTGAGGTCGTTCACCGCGACGATCTCGATGTCGCTGGTGCCTGCCGCGCGTTGTACGTCCACCGCACGAAAGAAGTTTCGGCCGACACGCCCAAAACCGTTCACGCCTACCCGAATAGCCATAGTGATCTCCTCGTAGTTCTGTGGTCTGGGCGCATCATCACTTGCACGCCACCTTGAGTCTGACCGCGCCTCGGGCCGAGCAGCAGAGGACAAGGTCCTCGCTTTCCTGGGAGTTCGGGATCGGCGTCTCGAGCCGAGTGCTGGTCGACATCAGCCCGATGGGCTGATCAACCATGAAGGATCGGCTGACAGGATCTCTGTCGGTTCATCAAAATCGTTGCTGCTTTGCGAATACAAAGCGTGTCCACCACGCACAGCCCGTGTTGATGGTCTGTCGCGGGCGAGGTGGGAACGGGCCCTGCATGTGACAACGGACCGCGATCCGTGATGACTTTGGACCCTAGGGAGGCGTGGGGGCGGTCGAAACGATGGGATCAGCGTCGCCTTGATCGGGGCGGACTGACAACCCGGGAAGGGTAATGACATGACGACTGCTGCCGGCGATGCGCTGTTATTGACCGACCCCGACGTTGATGTCCTCGCGTACCAATTCCTGCATTCTGACTACGCCACCTACGCGTATATAAATTGGCCGCTCGATCGACGCCTCGAAGGTTTCCTTCGGCATCGCGGGATGGCACGAGTCGCCGATGATGGCGATACGTGCAGCGTCCTCCTTGACCGCGTCATGAGGTATATCTCGACGGATTCATGAAGTTGGTCCGCGACGAGTTTTATGTGTGGAGAGATCATGACCACCGGTGAAGGCTTCACGCTTTCGCAGCTACAGCACGAGAAGAGTGACGGCGTACAACTCGCGCCGGCAACACATAACTCCAAAACGGTTGAGGCACAACCTACGTCGATTGATTTGGCTAGGGAGCCGCCCGAACCCCAGATAACTCAGCCAGCACCCTAACTGCGAGATCGCCTTCGGTGCAGTCGATCGTGCGGCATGAGATTCTGTCTTTCGAAGGCGTCGACTCACCAGTCAGAGAAATCGGCAGGGAAGCGCTCCGTTGATCGCCGCTGCCTGGTTGCAATGCCGTCAGGGATCGGGGACCAATGCCCCTAGGGCCCAGTATGGGGTCTCCGTACCGTAGAGGACGACAAAGGGCAGGATGCCAACGGAGTCGGCGCAGCCTCCTAACTGGCGAGGTCACCACGCACCGCCGTCCTGACCGCTGGGCAGTGTCACAGCTTTGGGCCGCTTAACGGCTACCGTCGCCGGACTTCGGCGCTATCGAATACTTTGGAGCATCAGTGCCCAATACGAATACCGACATTGATCTCACGAGCCTGCAGTTGGGCCAGTTGCGTGACGACGTAGACGACCTCGTGGCGCGATTGGCCACAGCCGAGTCACTGTGGTCTTGGTGGCTCACCGGCGTGGCGACCCAGAATCGATCGAGCGCCCGAAACATGCTGCACTATTGGGCAATTCGACAATGCGACCTGCGCGACCTGCAGGCCCGGCTCGCTGCCTACGGGCTGTCCTCATTGGGTCGCAGCGAGCCCCACGTCGAGGCCACCTTGCTCTTGGTGAGGTCGGCGATCTGTGCCATGCTCGGTGACACCTGGCAGCAGCCTGCGCAAACCGGCGCCGGCATCGACGACGGCGCCGAACTGCTCCGCCACCGAACGCAGCAGTTGCTCGGCCCGGAGCCGGTCGATCGCGTGACCCGCATCATGGTCACACTGCCCTCCTCGGCTGCGACCGACCGCGACTTGGTTCGCCAGTTGGTGAAACTCGGCATGAACATCGCACGCATCAACTGTGCGCACGACGATGCCGAGGCATGGCGCTCTATGGCACAACATGTCAAGCAAGCGGCCGAGGCGACCGGCCGAACCTGCTTGGTCGCTATGGACCTTGGAGGACCAAAGCTGCGGACTGGGCCGCTTGAACCCGGGCCGCGCATCGTGAAACTCCGGCCATCCAGGAACGCGCTTGGGCGGGAAACCGCCCCGGCGCGGGCATGGCTGACTGCGGCGGAAGAGCCGACCGAGCCGCCCGAAGCCGGCATGGTGTCGCTACCGGTGTCCGGGGAATGGCTCAGCCGCCGCCACGACGACGACGTCCTGCATCTGCACGACACCCGCGGCTCGAAACGCAGGCTGGTCCTGAAAGCGATTAGCCAGAAGCCAGGCGCCCCCAGCGGATTCGTCGCGACTGTCGGCAAGACCACCTACCTCGCCACCGGGACGTTGCTGCACGTCCACGGCATCGAGGATTCGACACACCTCGGAGAACTCCCGCAAACCGAACAGAGCCTTGTCCTGCATCGCGGAGACACTCTCGAACTGACCAGAGATTGCTCGCCGGTACCGCTGGCCGCCGAGGGTGTTCCGCGCATTGGGTGCACGCTGCCAGAGATCTTCGATCATGCTCACATTGGGCAGAAGGTGCACCTCGATGACGGTCGGATCAGCGGCGAGGTAGTCAGCGTAGGTGCTGGCGTGCTGAGGTTGCGGATCGACCACGCCGCAGACGCAGGGTCGCGCCTCCGCGCCGGCAAGGGAGTCAATGTGCCCGACGCCAACCTCCCGATCTCCGCCCTGACCGACAAGGACCTGTCTGACCTGTCGACGGTCGTCGAGCTGGCCGATCTGGTCGAGATGTCTTTTGTACGAGACCCTTCCGATGTCGAGCAGTTACTCGACTCGTTGAGCCGGCTCCGCGGCGACTCATTGGGAATCGTACTGAAAATTGAGACCCGGCAAGCATTCGAACATCTTCCGCAACTGCTGCTTACGGCGATGCGGCATCCGCGCGTCGGTGTGATGATCGCTCGGGGGGACCTTGCCGTCGAGTGCGGATACGAACGCCTCGCCGAGTTGCAGGAAGAGATTCTGTGGCTGTGCGAGGCGGCGCACCTGCCCGTGATCTGGGCCACCCAAGTACTCGAACAGCTCGCGAAGACAGGGAATCCCTCGCGCGCAGAGATCAGCGATGCGGCAATGAGCGAACGGGCCGAATGCGCGATGCTCAACAAAGGGCCATATATCAACGACGCCGTCGTCGTCCTCGACAGCATCCTTCGGCGAATGACGGATCACCACTATAAGAAGAACGCACTGATGGGGTCCCTAAGCTCCTGGCACCCCGGCTCGCACCATGACCAGCGGTGACGAACGTCTACATCGCCCACCTCAAAAGCGGAGTTGAGACTGTGAGCGTGGGCGGTAAACACACCGCCGTCAGTCGATGTCGGCAAGCATGCGTGGCCGCCGGTGGAACCGCCGGCCTCGCTCTTACCCCGACTATGACCGCCGGGCTGCTTCCAGCAATAGCCGTCGTTCGGCTGCGCCGACGGCGTGTCGCGTCGCGCCGACCGCATCGGGATTAACCGAAACCGATGTGATTCCAAGCCGGACCAGGTGTTCGGCGAAGGCTGGGTTGGTCGAC
>NZ_JBKQTQ010000007.1:0-77693 GCF_052143115.1 Mycobacterium sp. | reverse complement strand
CGGAACAGCCAGGACGGCGGGGGTGATTGCAATTGCCGTCAGCACAGGTGGTGTGGGGGGGGTCGAAATTCGTCCGGGGGGTACCCCGGACAAAAACAACCCCGTCCCCTAAAGGGGACAGGACGGGGTTTCGGGGCCCAGACGTCCGGGGTTTGTCCGGGGTTGTCCGGGGTGTCGTGATCACCGGGCTTTTTCACCCCCTTCGCCCTGTCCCGGCTCCTCTTCGGGGGTGGTCGCCGCGGAGTAGAAGACCGGCTTTCCCGGGCCTTGGTCTTCGCGATGGAGTTTGCTGGCCGTCACGGCAAGTTCGAGCGCGTCCCTGACGTCCTGGTCGTGGAAACCGAAGCTGACGCCGAGCTTGCCCTTGCGCTTGAGCTTGCGCAGGCCGTCGATGATCTCCCCGGTAGAGATCTTGGGGGGGTGGGCGAAGACGTAGAGGTGAACCGGCAGGACGAGCGCCTCCGGCTTGTTCTCCTGCGCCTCCTGGCGGGCCTGCTTGCGTCCTCCGGTTCCCGACAGTGAGAGCCGCCGCGTATCGGGGTCATAGTCCAGCCTGTCCTCGTCGAGGGCCACGTCACGCCCGGTCGCACGCAGATAGCGCTCATCGGTCTTGTCCGAGCGGGTCAGGTACAGGATCGAGTCTGGCCAGTCGCCGAGCGCTGACGATCCTCGTGCGCGTTCCTGGTTCCACCCGGCGTGCACCGTCATGATGAGGTCACAGACGCCCACCACCGAGCGGGCCCACCGGTTCAGGTCGGCCAGCCAGGCACCCACCTCCCCGGAGCTGTCCTGGTCGGTCCCCGGGTAGGCCTGCCCAAACGGGTCCACGATGAGCGACTCGATCTCGTGGGCCTTGAGCAGCCCGGCGAGGCGATCCAGGTCGTCGGGGTGGGCGAAGGGGTTGCGCCTGCCGCGCAGGTTCACCAATAGGAGCCGGTCGTCGGGCACCCCTGCCTGCCGCGCCCAATGCCCTAGCTGGGGGCCGGAGACCTCGTAGTTGAGGATGGCGACCCTGCCGTCCACCGGGTGGACACGGAACTTGCCGAGAAATGGCTCGCTGGTGATCAGGCTGTGTGACATGTTCAGGATCAGCGTGGTCTTGCCGGTCTTGTGCTGGGCGTTGATAACCATCGACGCCTCTGGGGGGAGCAGGTCCTGGATGCGGAAGGACTCCTCGGGCAAAAACAGCGGCGTGTCGGCCAGCAGCAGCGCCTCGAACGGCGGGGCGTCCCCGGCCTTCTCGATCAAGAACCGGCGCTTGGCCTCCTCGCGCACCCGCAACTTGTCCAGCTCGGCGGCCACGTCCTGTTCAAAACCGCCCGGATCGGCCTTGCCGCCGCAGTTCTTCTGGGCTTCGCGCTGCTGATTGTCGACCGCCCGACACCAGCACCGCAGCAGGTCGATCTCGTGGTCCTCGCCGCGCTCGTCGAGCCGCTCAGTGAGCCGCGGGCTTTGGTACACCGCCCAACACGCCTGTGCGAACGTCAGATGAGCGCGCACACAGGAGGCCATGACGCCGTAGGTATCAGCGCTACGGTCGCCGCTGTCCTTGTGCACTGCGGCCTTGACCCCGGGGAGCGTGTCAAGGTCGAACTCCGCGGTCTCGGCCCGCTCACCTGTCGCGGTCTTCCTGGCCTTCGGCCCGGTTTCCCCCACTCGGACGGCGTCCAGGTCCACACCCAACACCTGTGCGAGTTCACGCGGCTTGGCGCGTTCCTCGGGAGGCTCGATCAGCCAGCCCACCGGTGCGGGCTGGCCGCCGCCGATGGTGGGTTTGAGGTTGTACGTGCACGGCGGGCGCAGGACGTCGTTGTCGGTGTGCTTGTTCGGATCGGCCCCACCGAGATAAGCGCCCAGCCCGCGGCACAGTGCTTCATGCTGCGCCAGCGGAACCGATTCGGTCAGCGGAACGTAGGCGTGAGCGTGGCCCGGCGATCCCGATGCGATCGCAAAGCCGCCTATGGCGCGCAGCTTGTCGGCCTTCTCGTCGTCGAAGGGCTCGCGGTCGATGTCGGCGTGCACGACGGGGCGGCCTACTGACTGGCCCTTAGCGCGTCCGGTCCGGCGCTTCGTTCCCTCCATGATCCAGTCCTGGTGCATCAGGTAGGGGCAGGTGTAGACGTCGGCGCGCTGCGACTCGGCCAGAATCAGTTGCAGGATTTCGGGGACCTTGTCGGCGGACCACCAGAAGGCCTTCGGCACCCACGTGCGGTGGCGGTATGTCCCGTGCTCGTTGACGTACAGCTCATAACCGAGGCCCAGGTGCAGCCACCCGGGGCTCTCGCCCAGGACGGCGAGCAGGTAGATGAGCAGGTCGCTTTCTGCCCTCGCACCCTGTCGGCTGTCACCAGTAAAATTGCAGCCATCAGCCGCTTGGCCGTGGTTGGTATTGGTGTCGGCCTCCCCCGGTGTAGTGGCCGGGGGGCCGACTTTTTCATTCGGAGCCATCGGCACCACCCCTGCGCAGCGCTTGCAGCGTGGCCTCTGAGTGGCGAATGACGTGCTCGACGACCTCACGGCGCAGCGCAGCCGATTGCGCCAGCGCCTGCTCCAATCGGGCCTGATAGGCCTCCTCCTTGGCGCGATTGCAATCAGCCCTCATCGCCGCGCCAGCCTGCGCACCATTGGCCTTTGCGGCGGCCTGACGGCGCGCTCTGGAAGTGTTCGCACTGTGTGAGTCGCCCCCGGTTCGCTGATCCCGACCGTGGGACTCCTTTTTGGTCATCCCCAACCACCTCCCGCGGCGCTCACGGTCTCTGCGGAGTCAAGGCGAGCGCTCGAATGGTTTGCATCCTGGTCGGCCAGCTCCTCGATGGCCTGGCCGGTCGCGTCGTTCAGCCCCGGATAGTCAGCCACGGTGATCAGTCGCTTTCTGCTCCTGATCGACGATCCACGCCAGCAGCGCAGACCTGCGGTAGTACACACGGCGACCGACCCTGAAGAACGGGGCAAACGAGCCTCTGGCTCGGCCTTTCTTCTGACTGGATCGCGGGATGCGGAACTCGATCTCCACGTCGAGTGGAGTTAGTACGTCGACAGGGATCTCCAACACCGTGCACCTCTCACCGGTCTGTGGCGACCGTGACCGAGCGGATTTTTTTCTCCGCTCGCTTCTTCTGGGCGCTCAGAGCCCAAAACAGATTGCCGTGCACGGGAGAACCTTCCGTAGCCGAAGAAGTCGGGGCACCAGAGCGTGGGGGCCGACCCCGATGACGCCGGGCTCGACGTCCATGCGGCTGTGAAAGGAGTCGTGCTTTTCGAGCCGGGCCTTCAGCGACGACACCCGGTTGGTCATGTTGCGCTTGGCGTCAAGGTCGACCACTCGGGCGTCGTGCACATCGCCGTCCGGGCACACGGGGGCTCGCGCTTGCCGGTCTGCTGGAACGCCGGTGGCGCCTTCGGTTTGGTCTCCGCCCGGAGTCGGGGGGCCGGGTTGCAACGATTGTCGGGGATGGTCAAGGGGGGATTGTTGTTGTGGTGGTGGCGGCGCAGCCGGTTTGAATCGGCGCGCCGCCGTCCGGGGTGGATTACTGCTGAGCGTGCCCGCCGGCCAGTTCATACAGCCGATCCGCCAGTTGCCTGGCCTCGTCGAAGCCGACGTTGAAGACCGTCCTGGCCGACGGCGAATCCGGGTCGGCCAGTAGCTCGACAAGCGAGCGGTCACCGTCGATGAGCCTGACGGTCAATGTCGGGCTGACTGCGATGGGTGTGGCCTG
The DNA here is from genome assembly GCF_052143115.1 of Mycobacterium sp. Taxonomy (GTDB): domain Bacteria; phylum Actinomycetota; class Actinomycetes; order Mycobacteriales; family Mycobacteriaceae; genus Mycobacterium. The sequence continues at coordinate 73,977 of NZ_JBKQTQ010000007.1, read as the reverse complement.
GTCCGCTTCGGAGCAACGCCCGGCGGCCAGCTCGCGCAGCCGATCCGCCAGCACGACAGCCTCGTCGAGATCGATGTAGAACGCGCCCGGGCTCAAATCGGCCGAAACCTCGACCCATGGGCCGCCGAGATCCATCGGGCCAGCCTCGATGAGCCTGGCGTTCGCGGGCGTGCCGATAGGTGTTGTGTCAATCATTGTGGTGTTTACTTTCTTTTGGTTGTTCTGCTCCGCGGTTGCGGGCAGCTGCCACTTGGACGGCCTGGCCGATGTCGGGGCCATGGGTCATGGCGAGTCACCCCCTTCGGTGGCGTTCGGGGCGCGCACCCAGTACCGTTGCGCGGTCATGCGACGTCACCGCCAGTGCCGGTCGCGGCGTCCTGCTGCTCGATCCACGCGAGCACGTCTGCCCTGCGCCACACCCGTCGACGGCCCAGCTTGAAAGAGCGCGGTCCGGTGTCGTTGATCGCCCAGTAGCGCCATGTGGATGCTGGGATGCCGGTCAGCTGCTCCAGGGCAACAGAGCCGAGGTAGTCGGCCTGGGCCGCGGCGGCAAAGGCAGAGTCGGCCAGCTCGGTGCGCTGCACTTCGACGACCGCTGGGGCAGCGGCATCGGAGTAGAGGTCGATGCTCACGCCGATCCTCCTTCCTCTAGTCGATAGCCTCCCGATGCGGGAGAATGGGTCCAGTGTTAGTGCGGTTGATAGCTCCAGTCAACCGATCAGAGGTATGTTTCCCTTCATGGAAAACCGCCCGCCAGACATCGACCGCTTTAGGGAACGTATGACCTATGAGCGGAAGCAACGGGGGTGGCCACAGGCAGAAGTGGCAGAGATGTTGACGGCCAGAGGAATTGACAAGATGCACCACACGACGGTGGCCAAGATCGAGGGCGGTGACCGCGAGGTCAAGCTCGACGAGGCTGCGGCGTTGGCCGACCTGTACGGGTTGTCCTTGGACGCGGTGCTGGGACGTGTGCAGGCCTCACCGGGCAGCGAGCTGGTCCACGGTATCCGGGTGCTTCGCGACCAAGCACGCGAGCACCAGGCCGACGTGCGGACAATCTATATAAAGCTCGCTAACCAAGCCATTGACGTCGGGTTCGGTGGCGTGCCCGACGACGTAGCCGACGACTGGAGTGCGACGACCGTACGTGTCGACCAGGCCTTTACGGCCCTGAAGAAGGCTGACCAGCGCCTAGAAGAGGTGATCCAGCAGGCCGATCAGATCCTTACGAGGTTGTTGAGCAAGCAACGGAAGGCCAAGAAGTGAAGCGCAACAGGCGCGCCGGGGTCGAGGACCGCTGGAGCAAGACAGTCCGTGACGAGCACGGCAACACGAAGACCGTGCCCAGCACCAACGATGGCAAGGGGTCGCGGTGGAGGGCGCGGTATGTCGACGACCGCGGCTGCGAACACGCCAAAGCCTTCAGCCGAAAGCTCGACGCCCAGCGCTGGCTGGACGGTCAGACCAGCGCACTGGTCACCGGAACCCACGTCGCACCACGCGACGCGGCCCTGACGGTGTCGGACTGGTGCGATCAGTGGCTGGCCGGCTACGCGGTCAACCGGGCTTCGTCGGTGCGCACTGTGGGCTTCCACGTCGAGGCGATTAAGGCAGCGTTCGGGGAGATGCCGCTGACGGCGCTGAGACCGTCGGCGATCAAGACCTGGGTGGCGCAGATTCGCGCCGACGGCGCATCCGACCACTACGCCTACACGCTGCACGCAAGGCTCTCCCAGATCCTTTCCGATGCCGTGCATGACGGACTGCTCGGACGTAACCCTTGCAGCCGGAGGACTTCACCGCCGCGCGGCAAGCAGAAGCCCTACGTCGCATCCACGGAGCAGGTATGGACGCTGCACGACGTCATGCCGGAGCACCTGCAGGCTGCAGTTCTGCTCGGCGCGTTCGCCGGACTGAGGATCAGCGAGGCGTGCGGTCTGCGTGTCGACGACGTCGATTTCACCCGTGGCGTTGTCCATCCACACCAGCAGTACGGCGGAGCGGCGCTGAAGACCGCCGGGAGCGAGGCGCCGATCCCGATCCCTCGCGAGCTGACGCTGCTACTGGCCGCATCGGTGCAGCGTTACCCGTCCGAGTGGATGGTGACCGACGGTGCCGGAGGGTCGTGTCCACCACGTTCGATCGAGCGCGCGGTCGTCCGCGCCCGCGCGAAGGTCGACGGCCTGCCGGCGGGCTTCACCTTTCACGACCTGCGCCACTACCTGGCGTCGCTATTGATCGCCTCCGGGGCAGACATCAAGACGGTCCAGGCGCGGCTGCGGCACGCCAGCGCGTCGACCACGCTGGACACCTACGGGCACCTGTGGCCGGATGCTGACGAGTCCACCAGGGCAGCTGTCGGGGCGGCGATCCGCACCCGGATCGGAACTGCTGCGGACGCACTGCGGACGAATTGACCTCTCAGCGGTGCTGCGCTGCAGGTCAGGGTCACAAACCGAGCGACTTGGCGATGATCACCTTCATCACTTCGCTGGTTCCGGCGTAGATGCGCGCCACCCGCGCATCGGTGTACAGCCGGGCGATCGGATATTCCATCATGTAGCCGTAACCGCCGAAGAGCTGCAGGCAACGGTCCACGACGCGGGCCTGCATCTCGGTGCAGAAGAGCTTGACACGCGCGGCATCGGCGGCCGACAGCTCCCCCTCGACGTGTAGCGCGACCGCACGGTCCAGCATCGCCTGGCCGGCCTCCACCTCCGTCGAGCACGCAGCCAGCTCGAACTTGGTGTTCTGGAACGAGGCCACCGGGGTCCCGAAAGCCTTCCGGTCCTTGGTGTAGTCAATCGCCGCGGCTATCGCCGAGCGCGCCTGCGCCACCGATCCGACCGCCACCGTCAGACGTTCCTGCGGCAGGTTGTGGCCAAGGTAGCCGAACGCCTCACCCTCGTCGCCGAGAACGTTCTCGACGGGGACACGGACATCGACGAACGACAGTTCGGCGGTGTCCTGGACCTTGCAGCCCATCTTCTCCAACTCGCGGCCGCGGGTGAAACCCTCCATCCCGTCCTCGACGACGAGCAGCGTCAGGCCCTTGCGCCGGTTATCGGGGTCGGTGGACGTGCGGGCGACGACGATCACGAGGTCGGCCTGAATGCCGCCGGTGATGAATGTCTTGGCGCCGTTGAGGATGTAGTGGTCGCCGTCGAGAACGGCCGTGGTGCGGATACCGGCAAGGTCGGAGCCAGTGCCGGGCTCGGTCATCGCGACCCCTGTCAGTAGCGTGCCGACCGCCAGACCGGGAAACCAGCGCTGGCGCTGTTCGTCGTTCGCGTAGTGCAGGAAGTACGGCAGAATCACCTCGAGTTGGGTGCGAACCGTCGAAAGCGTCACCAGCGCCCGCGCAGCTTCCTCCTGCAGCACGACGTTGTAGCGGTAGTCGGGCATGCCGGCGCCGCCGTACTCCTCGGGAATCGCCATCCCGAGGATCCCGAGCGCACCCATCTGCTTGAAGACATTGCGCGGCATCCGCCCGGCCTTCTCCCACTCTGGGTAGGCGGGCACGACCTCCTGCTCGATAAAGTCGCGCGCGAGCGCGCGGAACGCCTCGTGGTCTTCGGTGAACAGGTCTCGGCGCATGAATTCCCCTGTCAGGCAACAAGTTCTACGAGCGTTGCGTTGGCCGTGCCGCCGCCTTCGCACATGGTCTGCAATCCGTAGCGAATCCCGTTGTCCCGCATGTGATGCGCCATCCGGGTCATCAAGACCGCGCCCGAAGCGCCGAGCGGGTGACCAAGAGCGATGGCTCCGCCCAGCGGATTGACCCGGTCCGGGTCGGCGCCGGTTTCGGCGAGCCAGGCAAGCGGCACCGGTGCGAACGCCTCGTTGACCTCGAACACACCGACATCGGCCAGCGAGACACCGGCCCTGGTCAGCACCTTCTCGGTGGCAGGAATGGGACCGGTGAGCATCAGCACCGGGTCCGCCCCGGTTACCGCGCCAGCCCGGTACCGCACCAGCGGGGTCAACCCGAGCTCGAGCGCGGTTTCCGACGTCGTCACCAACAACGCCGCCGCGCCATCGGAAATCTGCGAGGAGTTACCGGCGTGTATGACCCCGTCGTCGACGAACGCGGGCTTGAGCCCGGCCAGTTTCTCGACGGTGGTCCCCCGCCGCACACCCTCGTCGGCAGTGACAGCGGTGTCGTCGATAAAAACCGGGACGATCTGCTCGTCAAACGCACCGTGGTCCTGAGCCGCGGCAGCCCGTTCGTGGGACAGCGCAGAGTATTCGTCGAGCCTGGTGCGGGAAAACCCCCACTTCTTGGCGATCATCTCGGCCGAGAGCCCTTGGTTGAAGGAGAAATCACCATAGCGGGCAAGGACTTTAGGCCCGTAAGGCATTCCGGTGGCCCTGGCTGCACCGAGCGGCACCCGGCTCATCACCTCCACCCCGCCGGCCACCACGACATCCTGCTGGCCGGACATCACCGCCTGCGCCGCGAAGTCGAGGGCCTGCTGGCTGGAACCACACGCGCGGTTGATCGTCGTGCCCGGGATGCTCTCGGGCCAGCCGGCGGCCAGCACCGCGTAACGACCGATATTGCTGGATTGATCCCCGACCTGCGACACGCAGCCCCACACGACGTCGTCGATGATCTCCGGGCCGATGCCGGTGCGCTGCAGCAACTCGTTGAGCACCAGAGCCGACAGGTCGGCGGCGTGCATGCTCGACAGCCCGCCGTTGCGCTTGCCGACCGGTGTCCGCACCGCTTCGACGATGACTGTTTCACGCATCTTTCTGCTCCGATCTCGGTAACGCCCATCGACCAGTAAACGACGGCTCTCGCCGCTTGGCGAACGCGGCATAGGCCTCCAGCGAATCGGCTGTGCCGAAATTGACGACCTGCGCGCGGGCTTCGCCCGCGAGCGCATCGCGCAGGGTCCGGGAGCCGCCCTCGTTCAGCAACGCCTTGCTTTGTGCCAGAGCGATCGTAGGGCCGGCCGCCAGCCGGCCGGCGATGTCGCTGACGAAATCGTCGATCTCCGTCGCGGGCACCACCCAGGTCAGCAGGTTCAACGCGTGAGCCTCGGCGGCGTTGATGGTCTCGGCCAGCAGCACCAGTCGCTTGGCCTGTTGCAGGCCAACGATTTTCGGCAGTAACCAGGAGCCGCCGAGATCCACCGACAATCCACGCCTGGCGAAGATCTGCGAGAACGTTGATTCCGGTGTGGCCGCGACCAGGTCGCAGCCTAGCGCCAGGTTCCATCCGGCGCCGACGGCCACACCGGTCACTTTGGCGATTGTCGGCTTCGGCAGCTCATGCAGCGCCAGCGCCACGTCGGTCAGCCGTTGCAACTTGTGCACTGGATGACTGTCGTCGGGCGTCGAGATGTCGGCACCGGAACAAAACGCGCCGCCGGCGCCGGTGATCACCACCGCACGTACCCCGCTGACTTTGCCGGCAGCGGTGAGCGCCTCGGCCAACGCGATCCACAAGTCGCGGTTGATCGCGTTCTTGCGATGCGGTCGGTTCAGCGTCAGCGTCCGCACACCGTTGCGGTCACTGCACAGCAGCGCGGATTCCTCGGCCATCAGCGCCACTCCTCCTCATCGCTTCGCTCTGCATCGTCGCCGACGCGGGTCATCAGGGGTAGGCCGGCCCGATGGCGCCTCGCGCTCGCAGCGCGGCAATGTCGTCGGGCGCGACGCCGAGCTCGGCGAGCACCGAGTCGGTGTGCTGCCCGAGACCGGGCACTGCGCCCATGGCGGGCTGGTAGCCGGAGATCACCGGCGGCGGCAGCAAGGCCGGAATCGGGCCGGCCGGCGTGTCGACCTGCCGCCACCGGTCCCGGGCCGTCAGCTGCGGGTGCACCAGGACGTCGCTGGGCAGGTTGTACCGCGCATTCCCGATCCCCGCGGCATCCGCCGTCTTCTGAACATGGGCCAAGTCGTGCACCGCGCACCAGGCACCAATGGCGTCGTTCAGAATGTCCCGGTGATTGCAGCGACCGGCGTTGTTGGCGAACCTCGGATCGTCGGCAAAGTCGTCACGCTCCAGAATTTGCCGCGAAAGTCGTTGCCATTCAGCGTCATTTGTCGTACCTAGCACGACGGTCTGGCCGTCCGCGGTGCGGTAGGCGCCATACGGCGCCACCGCGGGCGAGCTCATTCCCAACGGCTGCTGGTCGACACCGGAATGCTGGGTATAGGTGAGCGGGTAACCCATCAGATCGGTCATGGTGTCGAACAAGCTGACCGCGACTGCGTTTCCGTGCTGGCCAGGGGCTGACCCGATGTCACGGGAATACAGCAGAGCCAATATCGATAGCGCCGAATACAAGCCGGTGCTGATGTCTGCCATCGGTGGGCCGGGTTTGGCCGGTGCACCGGGATGGCCGGTCACGGCGCATGCGCCGGATTCCGCCTGAGCAAGCAGGTCGTAGGCCCTCTTGTGGGATAGCGGCCCACCAGGGCCGTACCCGTCGATTTCGACAGCGATGACGTCCGGGTGGCGTTCGGCCAGGTCCGCCGCCGCGATGCCCAGCCGGGCGGTCGATCCCGGGGCGAGGTTGGAAACCAGCACGTCGGCGCGGTCGAGAAGCCGACGCAGAATATCGAGTCCGGCTTCGGTTTTCAGGTTGAGCGTCACCGATTCCTTGCCCCGGTTAGCCCAAACAAAGTGCGCGGCAAGCCCGTTGACGACATCGTCGTAATGCCTGGTAAAGTCTCCCCCGTTGGGGTTTTCCACCTTGATGACGCGTGCACCGAAGTCGGCCAGCACCCGTGTGCACATCGGAGCGGAGACCGCCTGCTCCAAGGCCACCACGGTGATTCCCGTCAGCGGCCCCCCGGTTGCCGACATCACATCACCATGCCGCCGTCCACCGGCAACACCTGACCGGTGATATAGGACGCCGCGTCCGAGGCGAGGAACACGAATGCACCCGCGACCTCCTCCGGTTCGGCCCAGCGCTTCAACGGGATTCGGGCCATCATGTTGGCCGCGAATTTCTCGTGGTGGGGATGGTCTCGGTCATGCGGGTCGCGGCCAGCGGCGCAAGGGCGTTGACCAGGATGTGCAGCACACCCTCGGTGAGTCCGGCGGCGCGGGCGGCCGCCGCGTCCGCGGCCGCTCGGTCTCGCACGTCGAGCGCGATGCCTTCAGCCTTGCCGCCGTTAGCGCAAATGCGTTCGGCGACAGTCGAAGCAGCGTCAGCATCCACGTCGCTGACGAGCACCGCCGCGCCGGCGCCGGCTAATGCGCAGGCGACCGCTGCGCCGATCCCACTGCCGGATCCGGTGACCAGCGCCGATCGGCCGGTGAGGTCGAACAGGGTGTTGGTCATCAGTAGCTCCTTGGCAATTTGAGCACGTGCGACCCAAGGAAGTTCAGGATCATCTCCTGGCTGACCGGTGCGATCTTCATCAGCCTGGCTTCCCGGAAGTACCGTGCCACGTGATACTCCTCGGAATAGCCCATGCCGCCGTGCGTTTGCAGCGCCCGGTCGGCGGCGGTGAAACCGGCATCGGCGCACAGATATTTCGCGGTGTTGGCCTCGCGTCCGCACGGTTTGCCGTTGTCGTAGAGCCAGGTGGCTTTGCGCAGCATCAACTCGGCGGCGTCAAGCCGCGCAAGCGAGTCGGCCAGCGGGAACTGAATGCCCTGGTTCATCCCGATCGGCCGGTCGAAGACGTGCCGTTCATTGCCGTATTTCACCGCCTTGTCCAGCGCGACCCGGCCGATGCCCAGCGCTTCGGCGGCGATCAGCATTCGTTCCGGGTTGAGGCCGTCGAGGATGTATTGAAAGCCCCTGCCCTCTTCGCCAACTCGATCTTCGACCGGAATGTGCAAGTCGTCGATGAACAACTCGTTGGAGCTGACCGCGTTGCGGCCCATCTTGCGGATCGGCCGGACGTCGACCTTGCTGCGGTCTACGTCGGTGAGGAATAACGTCATCCCATCGGTCTTCTTGGTGACCTCGGCGTAGGGCTGCGTCCGGGTGAGCAGCAGGATTTTCTGCGACTCAAGCGCCTTGGAAATCCATACTTTTCGGCCGTTCACGACGTAGTGGTCACCGTCGCGTTTGGCGAACGTCGTGATGCGTGAGGTGTCCAGGCCTGCGCCGGGTTCGGTGACTCCGAAGCACACATGCACTTCCCCCGTCGCTACGGAGGGCAATGTGCGGGCTTTGAGTTCCTCGGAGCCGTGCACCACGACCGGCTGCATGCCGAAGATCGACAGGTGGATCGCGCTGGCCCCGTTCATGGCGGCACCGGACTTGGCGACCTCCTCGAGCAACAGGGTGGCTTCGGTGATGCCGAGGCCGTGACCCCCGTACTCCTCCGGGATCGTCATGCCCAGCCAGCCGCCGCCGGCGATCGCCTGATAGAACTCGTGCGGAAACTCGTGCGCCTGGTCTTTTTCCATCCAGTAGTGGTCATCGAATTTCGACGCCAGCTCCGCGACCGACTTGCGAATCAGCTGTTGGTCGTCGGTCAGCTCGAAGTTCATCCCACCGCCGGGCACTGCTCAATCTCCTTCGATCAGTTCAGGCACCGGTGCGCTTGCATCCCGGTGGCGCTTCAGTCCTTGTTGCCGGTCAGATTTTTCGCACTGGCCGCAAACTCCGCGAACGACGAGCCCGACCTGGTGTCCTTGTGGTGACTCAGGGCGCGGATCGAGACGTCGTGGCCCTCAGCGGCTTTGCGCAGCGCGCCGACGCTGGCCTGCGCCCGAGTGATGTGGCTGAACGGGTCGAACGAGTACCAGCGCATCGCGTTCTCATAAGACATCTTGTTGATCTCGTCGTCCGGAACGTTGTTCGCCGACAACACCTCCCAGAGCTCCTCGGGCGCGCCCGGCCACATCGAGTCACTGTGCGGGTAGTCGGCCTCCCAGCAGATGTTGTCGATGCCGATCATGTTGCGCAGCGCCACGCCCACCTTGTCGCTGATGAAGCAGGTGAGGAAGTGCTCACGGAAAATGTCGCTGGGCAGCTTGCCGCCGAAGTTCTGGTGCGTCCAGGTCGAGTGCATCTCGTAGGTCCGGTCCGCCCGCTCCAGGAAGTAGGGGATCCACCCGGTACCGCCCTCCGACAGTGCGATCTTGAGGTCCGGGTATTCCTTGATCGGCCGCGACCACAGCAGATCCGCAGCGGCCTGCACGATGTTCATCGGCTGCAGCGTGATCATCACGTCCATCGGCGCGTCGGGTGCCGTGATCGCCAGCCGGCCCGAGGACCCGATGTGCACATTCATCACGGTGTTGGTGTCACACAACGCCTTCCACAGCGGATTCCAGTATTCGTTGTGGAAGCTCGGGTAGCCCATCGCCGCCGGGTTTTCGGTGAAGGTCAGTGCGGTCACGCCCTTCTTGGCCACCCGTCGCACCTCTTTGGCGCACTCCTCGGCATCCCAGATCACCGGTATCGCCATCGGAATGAACCGTGCCGGGTAGGCACCACACCACTCGTCGATGTGCCAGTCGTTGTAGGCCTGCACCAGCGCCACCGAGAACTCTGGATCCTCGGTGGCGAACAGGCGCCCGGCGAACCCCGGGAACGACGGGAAACAGATCGAGGCCAGAATGCCTCCGGCGTTCATGTCCTTGACCCGCTCGTCAACGTTGTAACAGCCCGGCCGGATCTCGTCCAAGCCCTGCGGTTCCAGTCCGTACTCCTCTTTCGGGCGTCCGGCCACCGCGTTGAGCGCGACGTTGGGGATCACGGTGTCGCGGAACTGCCAGCAGTCGGAGCCGTCGCCGTTGTGCACCAGCCGCGGCGCGTCGTCCGCGTACTTCTTCGCCAGGTGGTTCTTGAACATGTCCGGTGGCTCGACGGTGTGGTCGTCGACGCTGATCAAAATCATGTCGTCTTTGTTCACTGCCCGTTCCTCTCCGTAGGGGGCCATGCGAGGGCCCACCAGGTCATCGGCAAGCGGCTAGTCGGTCATCGGTCCTGTATGGAAATTATCTTCTCAGAACGCGAGAATCAACATCTTCAGGCTACCCCTGCCACGGTTGGGGTCGACTGCAGGCTGCAACACAGCCCGCGCCGAGGGGGTGGCGTTTGCCCAGGTCGGATGCAAAACATTGACCAATCCGGGACTTCGTGGAAACCTATTGGTCAAATATGAGAATATGATTCTCGTAACTGAGGAGGCCGCATGCGTCTGTCGCCGTTGCCGGCGGACCAATGGGACGACGCCGTCCGGCATGCGGTTGCCGGCCTGCTTCCCGAAGACCGCCGCAACCCTCGCGACGCGGGCAACCTACTCGGCACACTGGTGCACCACCCGGAGCTGACCCGCGCATTTCTCCGCTTCAGCGTCTATCTGCTGTCCGGCTCCACGCTGCCGCCGCGCGTCCGCGAGCAGGTCATCCTGCGGGTCGCACATCGACGCAGTTGCGACTACGAATGGACACACCATGTCGCCATCGGCAAAAAGGCAGGACTGTCCGACGCCGACATCGCCGCGATCAAATCCGGCAGCCCGACCGACGAGTTCGACCGCGCGGTGCTGGGCGCCGTCGACGAACTCGACGAGAAGAGCAACCTGTCGGACCAGACGTGGGCGGCGCTCGGTGAGCGGCTCGACGAGCGGCAGCGGATGGATTTGATCTTCACGACCGGTGGCTACGCCGCACTTGCAATGGCCTTGAACACTTTTGGCGTCGAGGTCGAGCACGACCAGACAGCCCGGACAGAAAGGTAGAACCTTGCCACACTTCACCAAGCCGGATGCCGGCAGCTGGACAGAGAACTACCCCGAACTGGGAACCGCACCGGTCGACTACACCGACTCGATCGATCCGGCGTTCTTCGAGGCCGAGCGCGACGCGATCTTCAAGCGGACGTGGCTCAACGTCGGCCGGGTGGAACGGCTGCCGCGCACCGGTAGCTACTTCACCAAGGAGCTACCGTCGGCCGGCCCGGGTATGTCGGTGATCATCGTCAAGACCAAAGACGGTGCCATCAAGGCGTTCCACAACGTCTGCCGGCACCGCGGAAACAAGTTGGTGTGGAACGACTTCCCACACGAGGAGACCTCGGGCACCTGCCGGCAGTTCACCTGCAAGTACCACGCCTGGCGCTACAGCCTCGATGGCGATTTGACCTTCATCCAGCAGGAGGAAGAGTTCTTCGACGTCGACAAGAAGCAATACGGCTTGGTCGGCGTCCGCTGCGAAATCTGGGAAGGGTTCATCTTCATCAACTTCGACCAGCATGCAAAGCCGCTGGCCGACTACCTCGGACCACTGGCCAAGGGCATCGAGGGCTACCCCTTCGGCGAGATGACCGAGACCTACTCATACCGGGCCGAGGTCGGCAGCAACTGGAAGCTGTTCATCGACGCGTTCGCCGAGTTCTACCACGCGCCGGTGCTGCACCAGGGGCAGTACACCAAGGAAGAAGCCGCCAAGATCATGAAGTACGGCTTCGAGGCGCTGCATTACGAGCTGGCCAGCCCGCACGGGATGATCTCGACCTGGGGCGGCCAAGCGCCGCCCGCGGACCTGTCCATGGTCAAGCCCATGGACCAGGTACTGCGCAGCGGTCTGTTCGGCCCGTGGGACAAGCCGGACATCATCGAGAAGCTCGATGAGCTGCCTCCGGGCGTCAACCCAAAGCGAGTGCCGCAGTGGGGTATTGACTCGTGGCATTTCTTCCCGAACTTCATGCTGCTGATCTGGGAGCCGGGCTGGTACCTGACCTACCACTACTGGCCGACCGCGGTCGACAAGCACATCTTCGAGTGCTCGCTGTATTTCGTTCCGCCGAAAAATGCGCGGGAACGGCTGGCCCAGGAGTTGGCAGCAGTGACGTTCAAGGAATACGCGCTGCAGGACGCCAACACCCTGGAAGCAACCCAGACCATGATCGGCACCAAGGTCGTCAAAGACTTTCTGCTGTGCGATCAGGAAATCCTGCTGCGGCATCTGCACAAAGTGACCGGTGACTACGTGAAGGAGTACAGCCACAATGGCCATGCCAAGTAAGCTGCCCACCGAATTCGCAGACCTGGGGCCCTATCTGGATTGGGACCTGGCCACCGAACCGGAGCGCTACGCTAAGCGGCTGGACTCGTCGATGACCGAGATGCAGGCTTTCTACGACGCCGCATTCCCCCGCCTCAACGACGTGATCGCCTACTGCGACCAGTACCCATTGGATGATCTGCCCGAGGGCGCACTGACACTCATGCATCTGATGCAGTCGCTGGTCATGGTGTCGTTTCCGATTGAGGCGTGGAAGCAGCCTCGAGTCCCCGACAGCGGTGCGGCCTGGGTCGAGTTAATCAGGGAGCCGGTGATCTAAGAGGTGCTGACGCTCAAGGCAGCCGGGCTGCTCGACGTCGACGCGGGCGAGATCGTAGAGCCGGGCATCCTGCGGATCGAGGGCGACCGGATCGCCGCCGTCGGCGGCGATGCCGAGGGCGAAATCATCGACCTGGGTGAGCAAATCCTGCTGCCCGGGTTGATGGACATGGAGGTCAACCTCTTGATGGGCGGGCGCGGGGAGAAACCCGGGCTGTCCCAGGTCCAGGATGACCCACCGACCCGAATGTTGCGTGCAGTAGGCAATGCCCGCCGGACGCTGCGCGCAGGCTTCACCACTGTGCGCAACCTCGGCCTGTTCGTCAAGACCGGCGGCTATCTGCTGGATGTCGCACTCGGCAAGGCCATCGACGCCGGCTGGATCGACGGCCCACGGGTAGTGCCCGCCGGGCATGCGATCACTCCGACCGGAGGGCATCTGGATCCGACCATGTTCGCCGCGTTCGCACCGCATGTGCTGGACCTGACGGTCGAAGAGGGCATCGCCAACGGAGTCGACGAGATCCGTAAGGCGGTTCGGTATCAGATCAAGCACGGTGCCGAGCTGATCAAGGTCTGCTGCTCGGGCGGGGTGATGTCACTGACCGGACCGCCTGGTGCGCAACATTATTCGGACGAGGAGCTGCGCGCGATCGTCGACGAGGCGCACCGCCGTGGGCTAAGAGTCGCCGCGCACACGCATGGCGCCGACGCAGTGAAACATGCGGTGGCAGCCGGTATCGACTGCATCGAGCACGGCTTCCTGGTCGACGACGAGGCGATCGCGATGATGGTCGAGCATGGCACGTTCCTGGTGTCGACTCGGCGCTTGGCCGAGGGAATGGACGTCTCGCACGCCCCGCCCGAGTTACAGGCCAAGGCCGCCGAGATGTTCCCGAAGTCGCGGACATCGATAGTGGCCGCCTACGAAGCCGGAGTGAAGATCGCGGTGGGCACCGACGCGCCGGCGATCCCCCATGGCAGAAACGCCGACGAGCTTGTCACCCTGGTCGATTGGGGCCTTCCGCCGTTGGCGGTGCTGCGGGCGGCGACGGTCACGGCGGCGGAATTGATCAACGCCACCGATCGCGGCCGCCTCGCCGAGGGTCTGCTGGCCGACGTGATCGCCGTACCCGGAGACCCGTTGTCCGACATCGGCGTTACTCAGAAAGTGAGCTTCGTGATGAAAGGGGGTCGGGTCTTTGTCAACAACATCGCCAACACGAACTGACGACCTCGTCGAAATCCAGCAGCTACTGGCGCGCTACGCGGTGACCATCACGCAGGAAGACATCGACGGGCTGGTCGACGTCTTCACGCCCGACGGGACCTACAGCGCTTTCGGCGAAACCTATTCGCTGGACCGGTTTCCGGTGCTGGTGGACGCCGCGCCGAAGGGCTTGTTCATGACGGCCACTCCGGTGATCGAGCTGAACGGCGACACGGCCACTGGAACACAACCACTGTGCTTCATCGACCACGCCACCCATGACATGCGGATCGGCTATTACAACGACACCTACGTACGCACGGCCGACGGCTGGCGGTTGAAAACCCGCGCCATGACGTTCATTCGGCGTAGCGGCGCACACGACTCGGGTCGCCCGCACGCGATCGGGCGACCCTCCTCGAATCCTGCATGAATGTCCAGGAATTCCGGGCGGAACTGCGGGCCTGGCTCGACGAACACGACCTGACCCCAGGTTCGGACCACTCGCTGGAAGGCCACATCAAGCAGCTCGCCCGAGTGCATTCCGCGCTCTACGACGCCGGCTGGATGCGATACGGCTGGCCCGTGCACGTCGGCGGATTGGGCGGGCCCGCGATGCTTCGCGCGATCGTCGGCGAGGAGGTGGTCGGCCGGCGCCTTGCCGAGCCGGGCCCCTACTCGATGGTCGAGGTGCTCGCACCCACCATGATCGACTACGCGCCTGCAGAACTCGCAGCCGAGATGGTGCCGCGGTTGCTCAGTGGTCGCGAGCAGTGGTGTCAGGGTTTTTCCGAACCGGGCTCCGGCAGCGACCTGGCGTCGCTGTCCACCCGTGCCGCCGCGGACGGCGACAACTGGATCGTCAACGGGCAGAAGGTCTGGACCAGCTACGCGCAGTACTCGACGCGGTGCGTCCTGCTCACCCGCACCGCACCCGGCCACGAGGGAATCACCGCGTTCTTCGTCGACCTGGATACGCCCGGCATCACCATTCGACCGCTGCGCACGATGCACGGAGTCGATGAATTTTGCGAGGTCTACTTCGACGACGTGGTGGTGCCTGCAGCACGCATGCTCGGCCGGCCCGGGGACGGCTGGCGGCTTGCGATAGACCTGCTGCCCTATGAGCGCTCAACCTGCTTTTGGCAGCGGATCGCCTACCTCTACGCGCGATTCGATGAACTCATCACCGAAGCAGTCGATCCCGACGATTCCCGCGCAGACTCCGACGTGGGATCGGCGTATTTAGCCCTGCACACGTTGCGCTGCCGGTCTCGTGCCACCCAGCACCGGTTGGCCGACGGAGAGCCACTCGGGCCGCAGACCTCTATCGACAAGGTCTTGCTGGCCACCGCCGAGCAGCGGCTGTACGACACCGTGCGCGACCTGCTGCCCGGCGCGCTCGAGCTGGACGACACGCCGTGGCGGTCCGAGTATCTCTATTCGCGCGCGGCGACCATCTACGGCGGCACTGCCGAAATTCAGCGCAATATCATCGCTCGCCGGCTGTTGGACTTGGGCAAGGAGTGAGCGTGGATACCGAGTCCTTGCACCTGCTGGAAGACGCATTGCGGAAGACCATGACGGCGGCGTCGGGTCGCGAACTCGATGAGGCGTTGGCCGACTTGGGTTGGCTCGATATGCTCGACGAAATGCCGCAAGTCGCAATTCCTTTGGTGTTCCGGCTACTCGGTGAGACGGGCGCCCACGCGCCCGTGCTGAACGACGTCGTGCTACGCGCCTCCGGACGCGACGGTGGGGGTACCGTGCCGCTGCCGTTCGCGGGCGGCTGCTGGGTCATCTGGGAACGCACCGACCAGGCCAGCTCAGCGCTGGGCGGCGACCTGCCGATACACCGTGTGCCCCAGGGAGATCCGGTACCTCTCGCCGCCGGGCGGCAGGCGCTGGGCTGGTGGCTGGTGGGCACCAGCCGCACCATGCTGGCACTGGCCCGCCAGCATGCATTGGACCGTGTCCAATTCGGCAGGCCCGTCGCCTCGTTCCAGGCAATTCGGCATCGACTGGCCGAGACTCTGGTCGCCGTCGAAGGCGCGGAGGCCACCCTCGTTACCGCCGCCGCCGAGCCCGACGACTTCGGCTTTCTGCTCGGCAAGGCCGCCGCCGGCCAGGCGGCGTCGATCGCCGCGCGTCATTGCCAGCAGGTCCTGGGCGGTATCGGCTTCACCGAAGAGCACGAGCTGCACCGCCATGTGAAGCGTTCGTTGGTCTTGGATGGAATGCTCGGTAGTTCCCGCGAACTGACCCGGGAGGCTGGAGCGACGCTGCGCGCCAAGCGATTTGCGCCGCGACTGGCGCAACTCTGAGCGGCTTGAGAGTCAGCCGCCACATCAGCCGCACACGTCTCCGCGGAGAAGGAATCCACGATTTGCCCGCCTTTGAGCGACAACCCCGCCACCCGTCGCTGTCGCTCAAAGGCGGGCAAACTGGTCATGCCCTCTGCACTGCAACGCGTGTGGCAAATGTGATTGCCACGCACCGGTAGCTACCACCAATCGGTTCCGCCACCCCGCTGCCTTTTGCGTTCTGCTTCCATGGAGAGCGCCAAGAGAATAGTATTCTCGTGGCAAGAAAGTTACAATCTCAGACACGTCGTCCCGTGAGGGGGTTTAGCCCGCAATGACACGGCGTTCTCCGGTAGAGTCCAATCATGTTCTCTCCTCGCGGCAATCACCTGAGCCTGCGGTGACCAGCCCAAGCGAAGAGCCTGCCTGGAAGCAGCGCGCTGTCGAGCGGTCGATCAAGACGGCGAAACTGCGGGCAGCGCAGCGCGTCCAACGCTTCCTCGACGCCGCGCAGGCCATCATCATTGAGAAGGGGAGCACGGACTTTACCGTGCAAGAGGTTGTCGACCGCTCCCGGCAGTCGTTGCGGAGCTTCTACCTGCAGTTCGATGGCAAGCATGAACTGCTGCTCGCCCTGTTCGAAGACGCGTTGAGCCGGTCGGCCGACCAGATCCGCGCCGCCACGGCGAACCACTCCGACCCGATCGAACGGCTGCAGGTCGCCGTCGAGTTGCTGTACGAAGCTTCCCGACCCGACCCGACAGCGAAAAGGCCGCTGTTCACCGACTTCGCGCCAAGGTTGCTGGTTTCGCATCCGGCCGAGGTCAAGGTCGCTCACGCACCGCTTCTTGCTTTGCTCACCGAGCTGATGGAAGCCGCCAGCGCCGCCGGGGAGCTGCGTGCCGGTATCAATCCACGGCGGATGGCCGCGATGGCCATGCAGACGGTCATGTTTATCGCGCAGTCCAGCGGCGGCTCCGACGATGCCACCGTGCATCCCATCACCGCCGACGAAGTGTGGGACTTCTGCTCGCACGGATTCGTCGGCGACTAGCGCGAGAAGCGCATTATCCGTCGACGAGAATTTAACTAGCCGGGTGCCCGATCTCTGGACCGATCTGCTCGGTTGTCTACAGCTACGCACCCGGGACGGCGAGCGGCCCGACGCACCAGATGTCTTGGTCTTCGAAGGCGCTAACCAACAGCTGAATTACCACCGGTTGTTCGGCGGCCAACTCCTGGGGCAGTTCATCCGCGTCATCCGCGCCGCATGCCTGACGTGCCCGGACAAGACCGTCAAATCACTGCATGCTGTGTTCGCCCGGGAAGGCCGAGCCGACGACCCGGTCCATTACCAGGTGACGCGCCACCACCGTGGTCGGTCATTCGCGGCCCTGACGATCACTGCCCGCCAACCGCGAGGTGTATTGGCGACTAGCTCGGCGTGCATGCACACGGCCGAGGACGGCCCGGAGCGCCAGAGCGTAGAGGCCGTTCCGCGGCCGTTGGATGAAAAACATCGGGTCGAGCTGGACCTGATCCCATGGGAGACCCGCTCGGTCGACAACCTCAACGCTGTTGCCGCGGGCCCAGCACGATTCGAAGTGTGGATGCGAACACCCGCTGTGGACGGAGATCTCGCGCCCGCGCTGACCGCCTCGTCCTATGCGCAAGAGGCGCTGCTGCGCTTTCCCGAGGCCGCAGATCACCTCGACTCTTGACCCGGCAAGAACGTTCGCATATCGCACATCACGCGACGGTTTGAGAATTTGATTCTCGTCAGATAAGAATGATAAGTAGCGAAAACGGATTCCACGTTGACACCTGCAGGGGCCTGATGACAGAGTTGCCGCAGATGCTTAGAGCTACCAACAATGCGGTTGCGGCGAGAGGCGAAGCCCTGTGACGGTCACTGCCCCGGACGGGGTCTATTACGACCCGTACGACGTGCAGATCAATGCCGATCCCTACTCGAAGAGATCTTGAAACGGTTCCCCGAATGGGAGGTCGACCTCAGCTGCGCCGAGTTGTCTCCGACATCCACCGTGCGTGGTTGGGGAGGCAATGCCGGCGGTTCTCGGTTGAGCCAAACACAAATCAGGAAATGAGGTAAAGATGGCGGGTCGAGTGGAAGGCAAGGTCGCGTTCGTCACCGGCGCGGCCCGTGGACAGGGCCGCTCGCACGCGGTGCGGTTGGCGCAGGAGGGCGCCGACATCATCGCAATCGACATCTGTAAGCCGATCCGCGAGGGCGTGACGGACACCGCGATCCCGGCGTCGACGCCGGAGGATCTCGCCGAGACCGCCGACCTCGTCAAGGGCCACAACCGGAGGATCTTCACAGCCGAGGTCGACGTGCGTGACTACGCCGCACTGAAAGCCGTGGTGGACAGCGGCGTGGAGCAACTCGGCCGGCTGGACATCATCGTGGCCAACGCGGGTATCGGCAATGGCGGCGACACTCTGGACAAGACCAGCGAAGAAGACTGGACAGAGATGATCGACATCAACCTGGCAGGGGTGTGGAAGACCGTGAAAGCCGGTGTGCCGCACCTTCTCGCCGGCGGCAACGGCGGTTCGATCATCCTGACCAGCTCGGTCGGCGGGCTCAAGGCCTACCCGCATACCGGCCATTACGTGGCAGCCAAGCACGGTGTCGTCGGGCTCATGCGGGCCTTCGCAGTTGAGTTGGGACAGCATATGATTCGCGTCAACTCGGTGCACCCAACCCACGTGAAAACACCCATGCTGCACAACGAAGGCACCTTCAAGATGTTCCGCCCCGATCTGGAAAATCCCGGTCCGGACGACATGGCGCCCATCTGTCAGATGTTCCACATCCTGCCGATTCCATGGGTAGAGCCGGCCGACATCAGCAATGCGGTGCTGTTCTTCGCATCCGACGAGGCGCGCTACGTCACGGGTGTCACGCTTCCCATCGACGCGGGTAGCTGCCTGAAGTAGCCGGCAAGGGGTCGTCGCCGAGCACTCGAGACCATCGGTTAACGTCGGGCGGCATGGACGGTTTCGAAGGTCGGTTCAAAGGAAAAGCTGCCGTCATCACCGGCGGTGCGAATGGTATCGGGTTCGCTACTGCCACCGAGTTCGCTCGCCGTGGAGCACGTGTCGTGCTCGCCGACGTCGATAAACCCGCGCTGGAACAGGCGGTGGCACACTTGCATGGTCAGGGGTTTGACGCGCACCCCGTGATGTGCGACGTCCGGCAACTCGATGAGATGGTTCACCTGGCGGACGAGTCATTTCGTCTTCTCGGCCAGGTCGACATTGTCTTCAGCAATGCGGGCATTGTGGTCGCAGGTCCGATCGCGGAGATGACCCACGACGACTGGCACTGGGTGATCGACATTGATCTGTGGGGCTCCATCCATGCCGTCGAGGCGTTCTTGCCGAGGCTGCTCAATCAAGGTGCGGGCGGCCATATCGCCTTCACCGCATCGTTTGCCGGCCTGGTACCCAACGTCGGCCTCGGAGCCTACAGCGTCGCCAAATACGGCGTCGTCAGCCTGGCTGAGACGCTGGCCCGTGAGGTCAAAGAACACGGCATCGGTGTGTCGGTGCTCTGCCCCATGGTCGTCGAAACCAAACTGATCTCCAATTCGGAACGAATCCGCGGCGCGGATTACGGCCTGGCATCAACGGCGGTCGTGACGGAGGGGCCGGGGCCGGCTCCTTCCCAGGAGGACACCCTCAGCGTCGATGAGGTGGCCCGTCTCACCGCAGATGCGATTGCGGCCAACCGCTTGTACGTGCTGCCACACGCGGCGGCTCGTGCGTCAGTCCGCCGCAGGTTCGAGCGTATTGACCACACGTTCGACGATCAGGCCGCCGACGGCTGGACCAACTAAAAGGCCAGAGCCACTAGCAAGCCGGGCCCGAACTTGTAGCCGCCCGTTTCGGGGTGGTGGTACCAGCCGCCGGCGGCCTGTGTTCCACCGTCGACGTGAATGGTCTGCCCGGTGATATAGCTCGCCATTTCCGAGGCGAGAAATAGCGCGGTGCTGGCGATCTCGTCGACGTGACCGGGCCGACCCAGCGGGATGGCGTGGCTGATTTCGGGTCCCAGACCCTCGGGACTGAGCTGCATGAGCCCTTCGGTCAGCGTGAGGTCGGGTGCTATGGCGTTGACTCGGATTCCTTGCGGCGCAAGTTCGAACGCGGCGGTCTTGGTGTAGTTGATCACGCTTCGGGGGCCGAGCCGCAGCTTTCTACGTCTCGCTCCCAGATCGCCACCGAGGCGCCGAAAGCGGTCATGCCGGCTGCGATGCCTTGGCCGATACCGGCGCCGCCGCCGGTCACCACCGCGACCCGGTCGTTGAGCAGGATGTCGGACGGCTTGATTGTCACCGCCCGGCAGCCGTTCTCGCGCCGCCGGGGGCCCGGCCGATGACACCCTCGGCTTCCAACTCGGCGATCTCGGGTTCGCTCAGCCCGATCTCCGCGAGCAGCTCGTGGTTATGCTGGCCCAGCAGAGGTGCGGGCTGCAGATGGAATCGATCAGGTCCGGCGGAAAACCGCACCGGCACTGTGCTGTGGGCGACTCGGGCGTTGACCGGGTGACCGACGTCCTCGAAGAAGCCGCGGAACTGGAGTTGCGGAATGTCGGTCTGGCGATGCGGCTGCAGTACTTTGGCCACCGGGACGCCGGCATCCCATAGGCGCCGGACGATCTCGTCGCCGCTGCGATCCTGACACCACGCGCCGAGATGCTCGTCGATCAGGTCGTGCTGTTCTCGCCGGCCGGCTGCATCGAACAGCCCGGTATCCATTGCCCACGGCGGCCGGCCCAGCGCCTCACACAACCCCGCCCACTGCTCATCGTTCGCCACGGCGACCGCGACCCAGCTGTCCAGACGACCGAATTCATCGACATCGGCTGTGCGGTAAAGGCTTTGGGGCGCCGAGGTCGGCCCTCGATTGCCTGCCCGTTGTAGCAATGCCCCGTACGCGGAGTATTCGATGACCTGCTCGGCGGCAATGTTGAGTGCGGCATCGATCATCGCGGCCTCGATCAAAGCTCCTTGCCCGGTGCGGCGCCGGTGCTCGAGCGCCAGCAGCAGCGCGTTGACCGCATGCACGCCGGCGTTCGGGTCGCCAACCGAGTACGGCTCGTAGGGGTTTCGGTCCGGATAGCCGGTCAGCCAGCTCACCCCCGACGCGGCCTCGATGACGTAGGCGAATGCCGGGTTGTCTCGCCACGGCCCGTCCAGTCCGAACCCGGGCATCCGCAGCAGGATCACGTCGGACCGTAGCGCCTGAACCGCCGCGAAGTCCAGGCCGATCTGGTCCAGCACCCGAGGCGTGAAGTTCTCCACGACGACATCAGAGGTTGCGATGAAGCGGCGCAACACGTCCCGCCCCGCTGAGGTCTGCAGGTCGAGGGTCAATCCCTTTTTATTCGTGTTGAGAGCCGAAAAGATCGGCGATTTTTCCCACCATCGGTCTTCGGTAACCGGTACTCCGGCGATCAGCCGAGTGCCGTCCGGTTTGCGAGTGGACTCGACATGGATTGCCTCGGCCCCGAGCATGGCGAGAAAATGCGTGCAGCTCGGACCGGCCCAGAAGGTCGTCATGTCCAGCACACGTAAGCCCTTGAACGGCAGCCGATCCACAGTGCCCGGCAGCGTCAACGGCTTCCGCGGCGGCCGACCGGCCCGGCGGTGCTGTGTGGTGTGCTCACCGAGGCGCGGGGCGGGTTGCGGCCGTCGAAGTAGCGCGGGCCGCATCCGATAGGGATGGTCGGGCTGACGGAACCCGTCGCGGGGGTTGGCGACGAATGACCGTCGCTCCCGGAAGTGGTCGAACTCGGCGATGTTGGCCCCGTTCGCCACCGGCGCGTTGGGAATCCGGAAGCCGGTGGCGACGTCGAGGATCTCGTCAACGGTCTGGCCGGCAAACCACGCATAGATCTCCTCGGCCTTTTCGTTGGCCTGCTCGGTGATTGATACCGGTAGGTCCTCGTCGATCCAGTCCTGGCGTCCGATCATTGCGCACAGGTCGAACCATTGCTGGGCGGTTCCACATCCCACGTCCACCAGCCCGTCCCTGGCCCGGGCGATCCCTGGGACGGTGACCTTGCGGGCATCGCGCCACGGCCGCCCGAGCATCTGGAAATAGGTGACCGGGTAATAGGTGAGCCCCAATATCTGCGCTTCGAGCATGGACAGATCGATGAGTTCACCCGCACCACACTCAATCTGCCGTAACCGCGATGCCAACGTCGCCGCGCTGGCATAAGCGCCGGCGAGATACTCACCGACCTGCCCACCGACGAATGTCGGTGCGCGGTCGGGCGATCCGCGACCAAGCCCGACGATTCCGCCCGACCACGCCTGCAGGGTGAATTCGGTCGCCGGACGATCCCGCCACGGGCCTTCGAGCCCGAACGGGGTAATGGACGTGACGATCAGGTGCGGATGGGAACGACGCAGCGCGGCGGGCATGAATGCGTCGCACTCGGCCACCGTCGAACCACGCGACCACACCACCGCGTCGGCAGAGGCCAATAGATCGCTGACGAACCCGACGTCGCCGTCGACGCCCGGATCGGCGACGACACTATGCTTGGAACACGCCAGGAAACCGAACAAGGCGCCGTCACTGGCGGGTTCGATGCGCGCCCCGGACGCCGACCAGCCGCGCAGCGGATCACCTTGTGGTGACTCGACTTTGATCACCTGCGCACCGCCGTCGGCCAACAGCTTGGTGCAGTAGGCCCCGGCGATGCCGGTGGAGAGTTCGACGACGGTGTAGCCGTGCAGCGGGCCAGTCTCCGGCTGCACGGCCTACCCTTTCTTCGCCCGGCCCGACTTACTCAACCGGAAGTCGGGCGGAAACTTGCTGTCGTTGTCCTTCACTGTGTCGGCGAGGCCGCTGTCGATCGCGTCGCTCAGCATCAGCTCATCACCATCGGGTCTGACCAAGCTGCCCATCGACTCGAAGAAGGCGCTCAGCATGCTGCCCAGGTATTCGCCTTGATACTGCTTCACCATTTCGAAGAATGCCTTCTGCATGAAGACGGTATCGATGGGTCGATTGCGGGCACACGCCAGTGCGTATTTGTCGACCTCGGCTTCCAGCTGATCCCGCGGCACGACCTTGTTCAGGAAGTTGCACTGGAACATCTCGTCTGCGGTGAATGGCCTCCCGGTGAAAACCATTTCCTGAAACTTGCGCAGCCCCATGGTCTGGACCCAGGTCCACATCCGTGGCCCCCAGCCGTAGTACCGGAAGGACGGATGGCCGAACAGCGCGTCGTCACTGGCGATTACCAGATCGGCGTCACCGGCCTGATAGAAATGCCAACCGTAGCAGTACCCCTTGGCCTCGACGATGCTGATCTTTTTGAACTCCTGCAGTGAGCGGTTGCCGGCCTGCGCATTCGCGTACCATGCGCCGATCGTTGCGCCGTGGCGAAACGATCCCTTCGGCGGATACCGAATATCGTCTTCGTCCAGGCGCAGCTCGGCGAGCCGGAAGCCGGGCGAATCCGCGCCTTCCATGACCTCGGGAAGATCTGCGCCGCTACCGAAGTCGTCGCCGACGCCGCGAATCACCACCACCTTGACGTCGTCGTCGACACCGGCAGCGTGCAGCAGGTCGGCATACCGGAGCCGCGCCGCCGCGGTGGGAGCGTTGAGAAACTCGGGACGGTTGAACGTGATCGTCGCGATCTTGGTCTTTGGGTCCTTCGCGTAGAGGATGATCTCCTCAGGCGACGGCCGCTCGTTCTCCGCCATTTTCAAGCGCCGACAGCGACGTTGGCCGACGGGCTCGATGTCAGGATTTCAGGGCCATCGGTCGTGATCAACACCGCCTCGCGCCCAAACACCGCGCCAATACCTTCTTGCCAGACATAGCCGGTAACAGCCAGCACCATC
The DNA here is from genome assembly GCF_052143115.1 of Mycobacterium sp. GTDB lineage: Bacteria > Actinomycetota > Actinomycetes > Mycobacteriales > Mycobacteriaceae > Mycobacterium. The sequence continues at coordinate 50,286 of NZ_JBKQTQ010000007.1, read as the reverse complement.
CCCGCCTCCAGGCGTTCCCCGGCAGCTGTCGCCGGCAAGTGCTGCGAAACGACCGGGGGGTCGAATCCCAGGCCCAGGCCTCGGGCAATCGGCATCGGCGGCAGCTGCTCCTCCGCAGCCTGGTAGGCGGCCACCAGGTCGGTACCCGGCGCGCCCGGTCGGCATGCGTCATACAGCTTGTGCCACAAGGCATCCCATCGCCGATACAGATCGGCAGCACCGCTGGGTTCGCCGACAGGCCAGGTGCGTCCCACCTCGCCGGTATACCCGTTGTCCAGCACGCCCGCGGAGAACGCCACTAAGTCGCCGGGCTCAACCCGCCCGTCGTCACTCGCGCGTCGCCACGGGTGATCCCGTGAGGTCACCCACGCAGCATCTTGGGTCGACGGGGTGCTCACCCCTCCCGCCGCCATGGCCTCTAGCAGGACGCCGACCAGCGTCTTCTCGCTGACCCCCGGTCGCAGCTCGGCGACTGCCGCGGCCAACCCGACTTCGGCGACCCGGATGGCCTCGCGAAGCGCGCTCACCTCCTCGGCGGTCTTGATCCGCCGGGCGGCCCGCATGGCCAGCTCACCGTCGACCAGCTCGGCGTTAGGGAAGGCCACCGGCAGCAGCTGCGCAAACCCCGGTGAAAGCGCATCGGTGCCAACACATTTGGCAGAGGCTGCGCCATCGATACGCTTGAGCACCGAGATCGTGTTCATCGGATTCCAAGTGATGCCATAGAGATTCTCGTGCGGGATGTCGTCCGGAACCCCCTCGTCCCAGGTGCTGAGCAGATGGATCGCCCCGGTCCGACGGACGAGCACGCAGGTGGGTCCGAATGGGCGGGTGCCTGCCACCCACAGCTGCGGCGCACCGGAGACGTAGCGCACGTTGGCCTGCCGACCCAGCACCAGCACGTCGAGGTCGTGCTTTTCCATCTGGGCCAGTGCCCGCTCCCGGCGACCTGCGCGCAGCGCGCGGTCGTCCGGCAGAACCTCAGTCGCCATCGGCGCTACTCCTCTTCATCGCTTCGCTCTGCATCGTCGTCAGCGCTAGCCATAGGGGTGATAGGGGTAGTCGGTCAACGGGATCCAGCCTTCCTCGGTGATGACGATGATCTCTTCGCTGCGATAGCCGCCGGTGCCGTCCTCCCACACCACCGGTTCCAGGACCAACACCATCCCCGGCTCGAAGACGAAGTTCTCATCGAACTCATCACCGAGATCGGTTCCGATCATGGGCGTTTCGGCGGCGTTGACACCGATGCCGTGGCCCAGATAGAAGTGCGGCAACCATGGTCGGGTACCGCCGTTGGCTTTGGTGGCCGTTCTGCCCAACTCGGCGGCGGTGGCACCCGCGCGGGTCACGTCGAGCACCGCGTCCATGATTTCCCGCCACTTGGCGAATTGCGCTTGCTGGCGGGGTGTCGGTTCGGCGCCGACCACCCAGGTGCGGCCGAAATCGGAGCAATAGCCCGCGTAAGTGATACTGACATCGGTCCACAGCACGTCACCGGCGACCAGCTCGCGCTCAGTTGTCAACAGCGGCAATGCCAAATCACCATGGGTGGTCCAGACCCCGTCTGCCTTGGATTGCGGCATCACCTGCCAGATCGGTTCCAGCATGCTGGCCATCGCGCCCAGCTCGAAGGCGCGGCGCATGAAACCGGCCGACAGGTCGATCTGGCGAATCCCGGGTGCCAGCGCGGCCTGCACGTCGACCATCGCTTCGTCGGTGATCCGGCACGCGGTGCGCATGCAGGACAGCTCGTCGGGAGTCTTGATGAGCTTGGCGGCGCCGACGATCTGCGCGGCGTCAGCGGGCCGCCCGGACGGGAAAAGTCGCGACTGCGCGCGCCGCATCGCGCCGGTGAGTTCGTCCACGGCGAGCACCGCCCCGACCGGGATCAGGTCCTCGACCACCCGCGCGAAGCTCTCCACACCTTCGTCGAACTCGAGATAAACCGGGCCGTGCAGGTGGTCGGCCGGCAGCCCCGATTCCGACGCGGCCCCTTCACGAAACGGCAGAAACAGGTGCGGATACGGGTCGTCGGCGAGCACCACCGCGACTGGACGCTCGACATAAGACAATCCGGCGTCACCCAACGGCCAGCTCACCCCGGTGGCGTAGACGACGCTGTTGTTTCCGAGCAGGATCAAGGCGTCCACGCCGCGGTCGGCCATCGCCGAGCGCAGCCGCGCGCCGGTCTCGCGCCGCATCCGATCGAGATCGGGTGTGTCCGGGATGTCGAGCGCAGACGTTGGTGCGGCCAGGAACGAAGTGATCGAAGTCATCTAGCAGCCTTAAACACCCAGGAATTCGGTGATATTGCCGCTCACGATCCGCGTCGCTGCCTCAGCGCCGACCGACTCGACAACCGCGGCCAACGACTTCTCGGAATAGCCAAAGGTGCTTTCGTTGTGCGGATAATCGCTAGACCACATCACCTTGTCGACGCCGATCTGGTCGATCAACTTCAGTCCGAGCGGGTCGACCATGAACGATGCGCTCATGTGATTGTCCCAGTAGTAGCGAACGTCATGCTCCAGCGGCCGATTGAACATGTGCTGATACGACGCCACCAGGTGCTCGGCGTCCTGCAAAGCCCATGGCACCCAGGCGATTCCACCCTCGAACCAGCCGATCCGCAGCCTTGGGTGATCATCGAGAATTCCGGAGAAGATGTACTTGGCGAACTGTTCGCGGAATCCGTCGATATTGATCATCATGCCGACGACGACGCTGTTGAACTGACACGGGCTCTTCGGCGGGGTCTCGCCGATGTGGTGGCTCACCGGGAGGCCGGCGTCTTCGATCTCGTCCCATACCGGCTTCATCCCGGTGCTGCCGTAGTCGATCGGATTGCCTTCGTCGTCCTTGCCCGGGTTGAGCGGCAGCAGGAAGGTCTTGAGCCCCAACGATTTCAGCTCCGCAAGCGTCCGGCGAGTGCCTTGTGGATCCCACCAGTTGATCAGGCCCGCACCGTAGAAGTGGCCGTTGGAGCGCTCCTGCAACTCGGCGATGTACTCGTTGTAGATGCGGAACGCGAGCTCGCGAAGTTCCTTATCCGGGTAGTGGAACAGCGCCAGGATGGCATTGGGGAACGCCAGTTCCTTCTCCACACCGTCCTCGCGCAGCTCCTGAATCCGGGCCTCGATGTTGGTACTGGCGGCCCCGGGCAGGTCGTCGTACTGCATCAACACCGCGCTGAAGTCGACCGGCAAGAACGACTGTCCTTTACGCCCGATTTGGTAGGCGCCGTCCTCGTACCAGATTCGCGGCGCCTTGTCCTTGAGGGCCTCTGGAAAACGCTGATAGAAAATATCGTCGGCCAGCGAAATGTGGTTATCCGCAGAGAAAACCACGGTTCCTTCCGGCAGGCCCACGTTCGTGCCGTTGGCTTGGCCGTGCCGATCCTTGGGTGCGCCAAATCCTCCGGGCGGGTAGAGCGAGACGGCGCTTGTTTGAGTCGACATCATTGACACTCCAATCGGATCCACACGTTTTCGACAGTAGTCATTTCGGATCGCTTGGTGAACGGATTCACCAGGTCACCGGTAGTTCATAGACGCCGTATGCGAGCCGGTCGTGCTTGAACGGAATGTCTTCGATCGGCACGGCCAGTTCCAGCGTGGGGATGCGGCGAAGCAGCGTGTGAAAGACGATCTGCAGTTCGGCCCGGGCCAGCTGCTGACCGACGCATTGGTGCCTGCCGTAGCCGAATGCGACGTGCTGGCCGGCGCCCGAGCGATGAAGGTACAGCCGCTCGGGTTCGGCAAATGCGCTGGCATCCCAGTTCGCCGGCGCCAGGTCGATGATGATCCCTTCACCGGCGCGGATCACCTCGCCGTCGATTTCAATATTTTCAGCGGCGACGCGGCGCTGCCCGTTCTGAATGATGGACAGGTAGCGCAGTAGTTCCTCGACCGCGTTGGCGACGACTTTCGGGTCGTCGGTGTCACGCAGCACGGCCGCCTGCTCCGGGTATTGCAGCAACGCCAGCACGCCGAGGCCGATCATGTTGGCCGTGGTTTCGTGCCCGGCGATCAGCAGCCCGGTACCCAGCTGCGCGGCCTCCTTGACGCTGAGCTCTCCCGCCTTGACCCTTTCGGCCAAGTCCGACACCGCATCTGCCGAATCTTCCAGTGGAGCCTCCATCTTCGACTCGACCAGCTGGGCAAGATATTTGTGCAGACTCATCGCACCTTTGACGGTGTCCTCACCGGTCGCGTAGCGCGCAAGCCCGATATTGGCGTGGTGCTGAAACATCTCGGCGTCCTCATACGGCACGCCCAGCAGCTGGCTGATCACCAGGGACGGCACCGGCAGCGCCAGCGCCGTGACGATGTCGCCCGGCTGCGGTCCGGCCAGCATTGCGTCGATGTGCTCGTCGGTGACCTGCTGGATCACCGGCCGCAGGCCTTCGACCCGCTTGAAGGTGAACGGCTTCGACAGCATTCGCCGAAACCGCGTGTGCTCTTCGGCGTCAGAGGTGAAGACCGACCTGGGGCGCTTGTGCACCGTCGACAACATGCCCTCGTTCCAGTGCGGAAAGCCGGGCCGCCGGTCATCGACGCTCACGCGGGAGTCAGAGAACAGCGTCCGCACTTCGTCGTATCCGGTGATGAGCCATGGTGTGCTGCCGTCCCAGATCCTGACTCTGGACAGCGGCCGCGCCGCTCCGAGTTCCATCACCTCCGGCGGCGGGGCGAACGGGCAGCCGGCTGCCCTTCCCATCGGATATTCCGGGGCGTCAGGAACCGCCTCGATTGCGGTGCCGGTGAGGGTGTCGGACACTTCTCACTCCTCGATGTCGATGGCCAGTGCGGGGCAACCCGCGGCGGCCTTGCGGGCGTTGTCAGCCTGTTCGGCGGGCGGGTTCTCGTTCAGCAAAACGACGACTCCGTCATCGTCGCGCTGGTCGAAAAGTTCGGGAGCATGCATCACGCAGTTGCCTGACGAAGCGCATTTGTCTTGGTCCACAGTCACTTTCATAGTTTTTACAGCCAACTTCTTCACTCGTGCGGGGTGACCGGCGCCAGCCAGAGTCCCACGACCGCGTCGATCAGACCGGAACCGGCGGCCTGCCACGACGAACCCGGCACGGATGCGCCCGCGGCCATTGCCCTCTCACGCTCGGCACAGGTGTGCATCAACAGGTTCCGGGCCATCAGATTGCGTTCCACCCGAACCTCGATTGGCAACTCGGGAAGGCACCGGTTGATGCCGTCGATCACCTGGACCAGCGATTCAGAGGTGAGCGCATCTTTCACCACGATGTTGTAGTAGGCCGGATCGGTCATCACTTGCGCGGCGAAGCGCGCGTACCAGGTCGGGTTGCCGAGCGCTGCGAGGTGGTCGGTCAGTGGACGTACCAGACACGCCACCCAGCTCCGCATATCGTCACCGGCCCCCGATTGCAGCGTCTCGGCCACCATGGTTTCGCGCAGCTGCTCGATGGCCACCCGATGCCGCTGCTCGATGGCCCGCACCAAATCGGTTTTGCTGCCGAAGTGGTAGCCGACCGCGGCATTGTTGCCCTGACCGGCAGCCTCGCTGACCTGCCGATTAGAGACCGCGAAGACGCCATGCTCAGCGAATAGCCGCTCGGCCGCGGTCAGGATCGCCTCCTGGGTGGTGCTGGCCCGGTCGCTGCGCGCAGCCCTCGCGGTGGTCACCTGGCCAGTCAACGCTCTGATCCTGATTAAGTCAAGCGATTGATTTAATTCCCCTTGTCGCTGCGACGCCGGATTGCTTTGCCGGTGGCGGTCCCGCCGTCGACTCGCAGGACGATCCCGGTCACGTACTTGGACCGGTCGCCGGCCAGATATAGCGCGGCCTCCGCGACGTCCTCGGGTGTGCCTTCTCGCTTCAGCGGGCGGTCGGCTCGCATCTGCTCTCGAATCGCCTGCTCGAACCGCTGCACCTCGGCGGCATCCTTTTCGCTGTTCGACGAGGCCAGCAGCGGTGTCGGTATGCTGCCGGGCGCGATGGTGTTGACCCGAATGTCGTAATAGGCCAATTCGATTGCGGCGGACTTGGTGAACTGGATGACCGCAGCCTTTGACGCGCGGTAACTCATGACGCCACCGCCGGCCTGGATACCGCCGATCGACGACACGTTGACGATCGACCCACCTCCGCGGGTCGCCATGTAGCGCGCTGCGTCGCGCGTGCCGGCCATCACGCCCAACACGTTGACCGACATGACGCGATGGAAATCGGCGAGGTCATCGTCTAAGAAACTGCGGTGCATCTTGCTGGAGACTCCGGCGTTGTTCACCATCACGTCCAGCCCACCGAACGTCTCGACAGCCCCGGTGACCAGCGCATCGACCTGATCGGGGTCGGAGACATCGGTCAATCGAAAGGCCGCGTCGGCGCCCAGGGTGGCGGCGAGATCTTCGCCGCGATCGCGCTCGACGTCGGCGATCACCACCCGCGCGCCTTCCGCCAAAAACTTCTCGACGATGCCGGCACCGATGCCTGAAGCGCCGCCCGTGACGATCGCGACCTTGCCGGCCAGTTCGTTGACCATGTCGACGAGTTAATCGGCGCGACATCGGTTAAGTCAAGCGATTGATTTACCCAACGGCTCCGCAGCCCGCCTCGGCCTGGTGCTACGTTCCGCTCGGCGAGGCTATTTGTTTGCTTCGAATTTTCTTGGCGTTGGCCTAGAACAGCCACGGTTTCGTAATGTCGGCAGGGTTCCGTGGTCCGGCCTGAGCGGGTGGCGCAGTGAAAGTCGTCGTCACCCCCGATCGTTCAAAGGAAACGATTTGAAAATCAACCGATTTGGCGTCGCGCTGAGTGTGCTGGCCACCGGTGCGCTGATGCTGTCCGCGTGTGGAAACAACAACACGACAAATGAAGGCGGTGCCACGTCTGGTTCGGCTGGTTCGTCAGCGGCCAATGTTAGTTGTGGTGGGAAGCAGACGCTGAAAGCCAGTGGATCGACCGCCCAGGCGAATGCGATGGCCCGATTCGTCAACGCCTTCGAGCAGGCATGTTTAGGCCAAACCTTGAACTACACGGCTAACGGCTCAGGGGCCGGGATAAACGAATTCTTAGGCAACCAGACCGATTTCGGCGGCTCGGACGTGGCGCTGAAGGACGACGAACACGCCAGAGCACAGCAGCGGTGCGGTTCGCCGGCGTGGAACCTGCCGGTGGTGTTCGGCCCGATCGCGGTGACCTACAACGTCGACGGCGTGACCTCACTGAATCTGGACGGGCCGACCGCGGCGAAAATCTTCAACGGGACCATCAAGACGTGGAACGACCCGGCCATCACGGCGCTCAACACCGGCACCACCCTGCCCGCGCTACCGATACACGTCGTCTTCCGCAGTGACCAGTCCGGCACGTCGGACAACTTCCAGCAATACCTCGATGCCGCATCGGACGGTGCATGGGGCAAGGGCGCCGGAAAGTCTTTCAACGGCGGCGTTGGTGAAGGCGCCAAGGGCAACGATGGCACCTCGGCGGCCATCAAGAACACCCCGGGCTCAATCACCTACAACGAATGGTCCTTCGCCCAGGCGCAGAAGCTCAACGTGGCCAGGATCGTCACGTCGGCAGGCCCCGACCCGGTGGCGATCAGCGCCGATTCGGTTGGCAAGACGATCGCCGGGGCGACGGTAAAGGGAATGGGCAGCAACGACCTGATGCTTAACACGATGTCGTTCTACAAGCCGACGCAGCCGGGCGCCTATCCGATCGTGTTGGCAACGTATGAGATTGTCTGCTCCAAGTATCCGGACAGTAAGGTCGGCACGGCCGTGAGGGCGTTCCTGCAGGCCACCATCGGTCCCGGTCAGAATGGGTTGGCGGACAACGGATATATTCCCATTCCCGACGCATTCAAGTCGAGGTTGTCGGCCGCGGTCAACGCCATCGCGTGATCCAGGGCCATCGTGTCGACCGCGACGACGCCTGCGCTGACGGCTAGCGACGGAGATAAGGCACGGCGGGGCGACCGACTGTTCGAGTCGGTCGCCGCCCTCGCCGGCTCGACGATCATGCTCGCGATCGCTCTGATCGCGATCTTCCTGCTGGTCCATGCCATCCCGTCACTGCGCGCCAACCATGCGAATTTCTTCACCAGCGCGCAATTCGATACCACCCACAGCAACAACCTGGCGTTCGGTATCCGTGACCTCTTCATGGTGACGGTGCTGAGCTCACTATGCGCCCTGGCCTTAGCGGTACCCGGTTTCGATCGGGATCGCGGTGTTCCTCACGCAATATGCGCCGGCAAGACTGTCACGCCCTTTCGGCGCGTTAGTCGACCTGCTCGCCGCGGTGCCGTCGATCGTCTTCGGGTTGTGGGGGATTTTCGTGCTGGCACCGCAACTCGAGCCGATGGAAGCATTTCTCAACCGCGACCTGGGATGGTTATTTCTGTTCAAGGGCGGCAACGTTTCATTGGCCGGGGGCGGCAATATCTTCACCGCCGGCGTCGTGCTTGCCGTGATGATCCTGCCCATCATCACCTCGGTATCGCGAGAAGTGTTCCGGCAGACCCCGAATACTCACATCGAAGCGGCGCAAGCATTGGGCGCGACAAAGTGGGAGGTGGTGCGGATGACCGTGCTGCCGTTCGGTCGTAGCGGTGCCGTCGCTGCATCGATGCTCGGATTGGGCCGCGCTCTGGGCGAAACCGTGGCCGTGTTGATCATCCTGCGCGCGTCGGCCCATGCCGGGAATTGGTCGCTTTTCGACGGTGGCTACACGTTCGCCTCCAAAATTGCCTCTGCGGCAAACGAATTCAGTGACCCACTGCCGACAGGTGCCTACATCTCGGCCGGATTCGTGCTGTTCGTCCTCACGTTCATCGTCAACGCGATCGCCCGCGCAATCGTTGGCCGGGCGGTCAAGCAATGAGCGTCTCCACCCTCCACCTGCCCGTCAAAGATGCAGCAGTTCAGCCGGTCAGTGTCGGGCGGCGGATCAAAAACAACATCGCGACGGTGCTTTTCGTCGTTTCCTTCGTCAGCGCGTTGGTGCCGCTGGTGTGGCTGCTGTGGGTTGTCTTCCAACGAGGCTGGTACGCCATCACGCAGCCCGGATGGTGGAGCCACTCACTGCGCGGAGTGCTACCGGAGCAGTTTTCCGGCGGGGTTTATCACGCCATCTATGGGACCCTGGTGCAGGCTGGGGTGGCGGCTATCCTCGCCATACCACTGGGATTCATGACCGCGGTGTACTTGGCGGAATACCGTTCCCGTCGGCTGGCGCGGTTCACCAGCTTCATGGTTGACGTGCTGGCCGGGCTGCCCTCGATCGTGGCGGCACTGTTCATCTTCAGCCTGTGGATCGCCACCCTGGGATTCCAGCAGAGCGCCTTCGCGGTATCACTCTCGTTGGTCTTGCTGATGTTGCCGGTCGTGGTGCGGTCATGCGAGGAGATGCTCAAGTTGGTGCCCGATGATCTGCGAGAAGCAAGCTATGCCTTGGGTATTCCGAAATGGAGAACCATCATGCGGATCGTCGTCCCGATCGCGATGCCGGGCATCATCTCCGGCGTCTTACTGTCGGTCGCGCGTGTAATGGGGGAAACCGCGCCGGTGCTGGTGCTGGTTGGCTACAGCCGCTCCATCAACTTCGACATCTTCAATGGCAACATGGCATCGCTGCCGCTGTTGATCTACACCGAACTCAACAATCCCGAACACGCCGGCTTCCTGCGGGTTTGGGGCGCCGCTCTGACATTGATCCTCGTCGTAGCAGCGGTCTATCTGGTGGCCGCGGCAGCCAATCGCGTGATCACAATCCGCAGACGCTGAAGCACGCGGCTCAGGCAGCTCCGTCGGCATCTACCAGAAACTCCAGCAGCAGCTCGTTGACGATCGCCGCTTGCTCAATCTGCGGGCAGTGACCGGCGGCCTGGACCACGGCTGACCGGGCCCCGGAAATCTGGTTGGCGATTTCCTTCGCCCAGCCCGGTGGAAGAAGTTTGTCGCACGCGCCCTCGACGACAAGCGTCGGAACCGAGACACGCTCATAGGCCCGTTTACTCGACGGGGTCGGTGGTGGCGCCGCTCCTGGGCGGCGAAAACGGACCGCGGCGAGTGCCTCCCACGCACCTGGAGCGATGCTGGACTCGAAACGACGCTGCACGTAGTCATCGTCAGCCGGATAGGACGGATCGTGAAACAGCGCCTCGACGATACGGCGCATGGCCGGCATGGTCGCGTCGTAATCGTAGAGCGCCTCCATGTACTGGTTGCGCTGGATTTCGCCGCCGCCACAGATGGCGACCATGCTGCGCATCGGCAAGGCCGGCGACTCCGATGTGGCGTCGACGAGCAGCATGATGGCGCCCATCGAATTGCCGATGAAATGCGCCGAGGCGATGGACAGCTCGCTGCAGAAGCGGGCGACATGGCGGATCCGCATGCCACGCCCGTCGTTGAAATCGATGACTTTGGCTGATTGCCCAAAGCCCAACATGTCTGGCGCCAGTACTCGATACCGGGCGGCGAGCGCAGGCATCGTTCGCTCCCAGCCGATTTCGGCGCTGACACCGAACTCGCCACCGTGCAGCAGAATCACCGGATCGCCGTCGCCGGCCTCCAGGTAGCTAGTGGTCAGCCCGTCGACCACGATGGTTCTGCGTCGAATCTCCATGGCGGGCACCTCAGTTCGGGTCAAGCGGGCCGACGGGTTTGGTGGTCGTCGCATAGACCAGCAGTTCGGCCAGCTTTTGCGGCCTACTCAGGAACGGAATCCTGCGGCTCCAGCACCGTCCGGAGTGAATCCCACCGCGCACCAGCACAAACCGCATCGCTCATCCTTACCTGACGACTTGGCCCGGGCCCGACCGCGCGAGCGTCAACAACTGCGTCGCCAATAAGTCCAGTTGATTGGCGACAATCACGTCGATCAGTTCGCCCGCCTCGTCCCAGATTTGATCGGCCGAGTTGATCGCGACGCCGAGAGGAGTCGGCCAGGCCCGCAGCGCATGACCGATGCCGCGGAGCTGGTTCAGCGTGCCTACCGCCGCCTGCCACCCGTAAGCGCAGCTGATGCATCCCCACGGCTTGTTGTCGAGGTAGACCCGCGAGTCCGCACGCATGTCTTCGATGTAGTCCAGCGCGTTCTTCACCAGCCCGGAGACCCCGCCGTGGTAGCCGGGCGAGCCGACGATCACGGCGTCGGCCTCACGCAGGGCCTCGATCAGCTGAACAGCCTCCTGCGTGCGGGCGGGTTCGTGCGGGTTGTACATCGGTAGATCGATGTCGTCGCCGCAATAGAGTTTGGTGCGTCCGCCTTGACGCTCGACGGCAGCCAGGCACTGGCGCAACGCTTGTTCGGTCGATGAGCTCGACCTCAGGGTGCCGCCGACGCCGACAACCAGCGGCCCTTGGCCTTCCGGGCCTTCCGTCAACATCGACCGTGCCCTCCTTACTTGATCGCGATGGGATTCACCGGAGAGCCCACCGCACCAACGATTCTCAACGGTGGCGCGATGAGCTGAAACTCGTACACACCATCGGCCGCACAGTCCACCGCCAGTGCGGTGAGATCCCAGTACTCGCCGAGCACCAGCCCCATGTCCCGCAGGCACAGCATGTGCATGGGCAGAAACGTTCCCTCGACCCCGGATACCGGGTCTTCGACCATGAGATTATCGGCGGCCACAGCCGCGATGTCGTGGTCATGCAACCAAGAGGCGCAACGCCAGTCCAGCCCCGAACCAGGCTCAGCCCCGTTGCCGGTCTCCAGAAACCTTGCCCACCAGCCGGTTCGGATCAGGACGATGTCGCCGCGCCCGACTGTAACGCCCTGCGATCGGGCAACGTCGTCGAGTTCGGCAGCGGTGATCGGATTGCCGAGCTCGAGAAAAGTCTCCACACCGCGATGGCGAACGAGATCTAGCAGCACGCCACGCGAGGTGATGCCCTTGCCGTCGACCTTGTCGATTCCGCAGTGGAATGCGCCGAGACTGGTCACCGAGTCTGCCGGGAAGCCGTTGTAGAGCTTGTCATCGTAATAGACATGGGAGAGCGCATCCCACTGGGTGGCCGCCTGCAGCGGCATGATGATCATGTCGTCGTTGAAACGAAATAGACTGTCCTGGAAGTATTTCCCAAGCTCTCGCGCACCCGGGTTCGCGGCCCATTCCGACCCGTAGCGAGCCAGCGTGTTCACATCGCCACCGTCCACCGTCATCACATGGATCGGGTTGTGCCGAAACTTGAATGCCCCCTGGGGACCCGACGAACCGAAGTCCACCCCCAAGGGAAACACCTTGCCGTGCTTGACCAGACTGGCTGCTTGGGCGACCTTGTCCCCAGTGATGAAGTTCAGCGTCCCGAGCTCGTCGGCGTCTCCCCACCTTCCCCAGTTGCGGACATCGCCGGCGACTCGGCGGAAGTCGGTCAGGCTGGCCACAGTGCTCGCCCTTCCTCGAACTCGCGCGCAACTGCGGCGCCGACATTGCCGCCGTCGACCCAGAGGACTTGGCCCGAGATATAGCTGGCGGCTTGGCTATTCAGGAACACCAGGACCGCGGCCTGTTCGGCCGGGTCGGCGACGCGGCCCAATGGTTTGGGGATGTCATCGAGGTACTGCTGCCCGTAGGCAGTGCGCAACTGGTCAAGAATCGGGGTCTCGGTAACGCCCGGCCCAGTGCAGTTGATGCGAATACCTCGAGCACCGAGCGCGGCGGTATTTCTCATGGTGTAAAGGATGATCGCTTCTTTGGACAACCGGTAGCCCCCGTCGGCCAGCGCGTCGGGATGGCGGTGACACCACTGAATTCCCTCGGGCATCGTGCGGGTGTTCAGCAGTCCGCCGACGACCTGCTGGTGCTCCCGATACCCGGCCGCCGCGAGCGAGGACACACTCACGATGGACGATCCGGCCGGCATCTGCTCCAATAACGCCTCGGTGACATGGCGTAGGCCGAGGAAGTTGATCGTGACGACGAGCAACCGATCGCCGATGCCGGAGGAGACGCCGGCGATGTTGAACAACGCATCGACGTCCCGGCCAATCGACGCCACAGCGCGGTCGATGGATGGCGGGTCGGTCAGGTCAAGGGCGTGGAATTCGGCGATATCGGTGCTGGGCGGATGCTTATCCAATCCGACGACGTCGGCCCCGAGTTCGGTGAGCTGTCTGACGACGTGGGCCCCAATGCCCGACGCGCATCCGGTCACCACAGCACGGCGACCGTCGTAACGCCACAGCTCGTCGATCTGTCCCAAGGTCAGGCAACTTCCGGTATCACGACTGCTGCTCTTTCTGCTCTTTGGCACGCTGCGCCGCCTGGACGCGACCTTCGTTGATTTCGGCCATGGCCTCTGGGATCTCGCTGGCGGTGAACTTCCCTCCGCGGCCGGTGGGCAGGCCGCCGAACGAGTAGCCCTCGTCAAACTGCGGGGCGGTCGACTCCGGCCGACGCGCCTCGATCTTCTCGATGACCGGCGCTAACCGCTTGGCCTTGTCGGCCACCGCCTTTGCGTCGCGTTCGATGAATTCCGGCAGCACTTCTTTACCCATCAGCTCGATGGATTCCATGGTGCCTTCGTGGCTGCGCGGGTTGAGCAGCAGGATGATCTCGTCGACGCCGCTCTCCTCGTAACCGCGCAGGAACTCCCGAACGGTGGCCGGCGAGCCGATGGCGCCGCGGCCCGGACCGTAAGCCAGCGTCGGGTCCTTCTCACATTCTTCGAGATAGCGCTTCCAGACTCCGGTCCGTCCGGGCGTGTGGATTCCGGTCATGTAGTAGTGCATGATCCCGAACGAGAAGAACCCGCCGCCCATCCCGAGGCGCTCGAGTGCCTGCTCGTCGGTGCGGGCGACCATCATCGACAAATCGCCGCCGATGGCAAGAATGTTCGGGTTGATCTGCGGGGTGATTGGGACACCGCTTTCCTCGAGCTCCTTGTAGTAGCCGTTCACCCGCTCGGTGAGCGGACCCGGGCCGGTGTAAGCGAAACTCAGTGCGCCGATGCATTTCTGGGCGGCCATCTGCACCGACGCCGGCCTGGTGCAGGCGACCCACACCGGCGGGTGCGGCTTTTGCAACGGCTTGGGGATGACGTTGCGAGCCGGCATCTCGATGTGCTCGCCCTTGAACCCGGTGAAGGGTTCCTCGATCATGCAGCGGATCGCCACCTCCAGCGCCTCTTCCCATTGGGCACGCTTGTCGGCGGGGTCGATACCGAAGCCTCCCAACTCGCCGATCGAGGAGGATTCGCCGGTGCCGAACTCGACTCGTCCGTCGGAAATCAGATCGAGGGTGGCGATACGTTCGGCGACCCGGGCGGGATGGTTGACAGCCGGCGGGAGGTGCATGATGCCGAATCCCAGCCGGATGTTTTTGGTCCGCTGGCTGGCTGCGGCCAGAAACATCTCCGGAGCGGTGGAGTGACAGTATTCCTCAAGGAAGTGGTGCTCGGTCAGCCACACCGTGGAGAAACCGGCCTTGTCGGCCGCCTCGACCTCGTCGAGGCAGTCCTTCAGCAGCTCATGCTCGTCGTCCGGCTGCCATGGGCGGGGTAGGGCGAATTCGTAGAACAATGAGATTTTCAATTGGTACCTCCCGGAACAATCGAGTGAGTTGAGCTCGTGTTGACAAGGTGCTTGGCCGCGACGTAGCCGAAAGTCATTGCCGGACCGATGGTCGCGCCGGCGCCGGCGTAGCTGCGTCCCATCACCGCCGCCGATGTGTTGCCCACGGCGTACAGGCCGGGCACGATCGTGTCGTCGCTGCGTAGCACGCGGGCGTACTCATCCGTGCGCAGACCACCGGATGTGCCGAGGTCGCCGAGAACGACTTGAAAGGCGTAGTAGGGCGGTTTGCCAAGCGGATACAGGTTCGGATTAGGCAGGGTGGGGTCTCCGTAGTAATTGTCGTAAACGCTGTCACCTCTGTTGAAATCGTCGTCGTGGCCGCTGTGGGCCAGTTCGTTGAAGCGCGCGGCGGTGTCGCGAAGTTGGCCGGCCGGCACCCCGATCTTGGCTGCGAGTTCTTCCCAGCTCTTCGCCGCTTTGACCACACCCGACTGCAGCCAGGCAGCCGGGATCTTTCGCCCGGTGGGTACGGGCGCGCCCGGGATCTTCGGCAGCGGAAGATGTCCGGCGACGACGTAGCGATTCCACGACCGATGGTCGGTGATAAGCCAGCAGGGGATGTGGGTGACGCCGGATTTCTGGCCGTCGATCATGGCGTGGCCGAAGTCCATGTAGGGCGCCGCCTCGTTGATGAATCGCTTCCCCTCGCCGTTGACGATGAACTGCGACGGCATCATTCGCTCATTGAGCATGAATTGCATTCGACCATCGGGCCATTGGATGGCCGGAAACCACCAGGCCTCGTCGAGCAGATCGGCGACGGCACCGACCCGCTGGCTGGCCCGAATGCCGTCGCCGGTCGCGGCGGGATTGCCGAAACTCCAATCCTGTTCCACGATCGGCTGGTGCTCTTTGCGCCATGCGAGGTCGTGGTCGAATCCGCCGGTTGCCACGATCACCCCCCGCTTGGCGCAGATCCTCAGCGGTGTACCGTCTTTCACGACGATCGCGCCGGTGACCGAACCGTCGTCGTCGGTGAGTAATTCCGTCATGGGTGAGTCCAGCCACAGCGGGATACCGCGGTCCTTCATCGCCAGCCTTAGCCGCGCGGCCAGCGACTGGCCGATCGCCGCGATTCGATCCCCGAAGACGCGGGCCCGGACCATGCGCCACACCAGCTTCACCAGGACGCCCTTGCCCGCCCACGACTGGCGCACCTGGTAGAACGACCGAAGCTCCTTTGGCCCCAGCCAGATTCCCCGGGGCGCCAACGCCAACGGCTGCAGCAGATGTTGTTCTTCCTCCGCCAACGCGCGCAAATCGATCGGGGGGACGTTGATCGTGCTGCCGAGCTCGGAACCACCCGGCAATTCCGGGTAGTAGTCGGCATAGCCGGGCTTCCACACAAACTCGAACCATGGGCTGAGATGTTCGAGGAACTCCATCATTTCCGGCGCCGAGTCGACGTATTGCTGGATCCGCGCATCGCTGACCAGGCCCTCGGTGATGTGCCGCAGGTAGTCGACGACACCGCCTGGAGACGGCGTGTAGCCTGCCCGGCGTTGCGCCGGCGCTCCCGGTACCCAGATGCCACCGCCGGACAGCGCGGTGGAACCGCCGAATTGGCTGGACTTTTCGACGACCAGCGTCTCCAGATCAGAAGCGTGGGCAGCCAGCGCCGCCGTCATGCCGCCGCCTCCAGAACCGATCACCAGTACGTCGACGACGTGGTCGAACGTACCGGGAGCGCTTGGCGCCACTGCTGTCACGTCGCCGGCACCGCCGTTCTAACGGCGAAGCCGGCGATCAGCTCGGGGGCCGGCTTGTAGTAACGCAATCCCGTCTGGTACGGACCGGCAGCCGCCAGTGCCGCGAAAGCGGCTACCCAGGTGCGGATCTCGTGTGCGGAGTTGCCGCCCTCTCGAGCGATGAACGAGTTGGACCAGTTGTCCAGCTCGTCGAGTCGGCCGCTGTCGAGAATGTCGAGAAATCGGTGATCCCACACCGGGTTGAGTGGTTGGAGTTCACTTACCCCGTCTGCGAAGCTCCTGGCCGCGTCGATTACCGCGGTCTGCCGCGCGAGCCGCTGTTCAGAGGTCATCGGCCGTCCGTGCACAATTCGATCCACGACTGCCGGAGTCGCCGTCGCCAGCGTCGGGACCGGCGGATCATGTGACAGCCCACCGGATCCCACCACCAGGACCCGCTCGTTCAGGGTGGCCAGATAACTGCCGACCGCGGTGCCGAGCGTCCGACAACGATGCAACGGCCCTAGCGGGGTGGCGACCGAGTTGATGAAGATCGGTATCACCGGATGCGCCGTGGCCGCACCGAACAATTTCTCCAGCGGTTGAACGGTGCCGTGATCCACGTCCATGTTCGCCGATATGGCTATGTCGACGCCTGCGGACAGGACCGCTTTTGCGCAGGCAACGGCGGTGGCTTCCGGAACGTCCAGCGGCCCTTTGTGGGTGTCGTAATCGCCGACTCCCTGCGCGTCGGTGCCAATACAGAACGGTGGCATCAGTTTGTAGAAGAAGCCGTTGTAGTGGTCGGGGGCGAAGATGACGACGAGCTCCGGGTTGAAGGTCTCGACGAATTCCCGTGCCTGCGCGAGTGCCGTGTCAATGTGGTCAAGGAGGTCCTGCGACGGCCCGGGCAGATTCAGTAGCGGGCTGTGGGACATACAACACAGGGCTAGCGGCACGGTTTCCTCCCGGTATCAGGACGAGGACGTCGAAGAGCGAGACACTCAACTCGGGTGCGAGTTGAGCGATGCAGGCGCCCGCAATGCAACGATCGGGGCGCAGGAACAGCACGGATTCTTGGTGGGTGTCGAACCAGGCTTTGAGATGACCGCCGCGGTCCCCGACGACCACGACGTCCGGATGGTCGTGACCGGTCCAGTGCAGCTGGCTCAGCGGCCGCGCTGCGACGAACTTCGTGCCCAGCGCCTTCCAGTTCGCAAACGCTGTGGCGCCTAGTATTTCGCGCGGATTGTTGTTCCAGCACAGAACGGCGAACCCTCCGTTCAGGACGTCGTCGAGCAGGACATTCTGGTGTTCGCGGGTGTCCACCCGGGGTTGCACGAACAAGGTACCGACCGGCGAGTCGGTGCGACGCGGCTCGGAATGCACGACGGCCCCCTGCTCGTATCGCGGCATCGGCTTAAACCGCATCTCCAGCACATACCTCTTGAGCGAGGGCACAATTGACGCGGACCGCACCAGAAGATCGCGAGCCGCGGCGACTCGCCGATTGGTCGGAGAGATGACGCGCCCGACCATCGTCGACAGGTCGATCATCGCGCGGGCGTGCTTGCGGCGCTCCACGTCGTAGGTGTCGAGCAACGCATCCTCGGCGTATCCGGTCACCACCGCGGCAAGCTTCCAACCCAGATTCGCCGCGTCTCGGATACCGCTGTTGTAGCCCTGTCCCTGCCACACCGGCATCAGGTGCGCGGCGTCTCCTGCGAGCAGGAGCCGACCACGACGAAACGTCCCGGCGATCCGCGAATGATGGGTGTAAACCCGGTGCCGGATCACGTCGACTCGGTCGGGATACGGGACGAATGAAGCGAGCATTCGCGAGAGAAAGGCCGGATCCTCTGCCTGCTCGTCGGTCTCGTTGGCGTGAATCATGAACTCGAAGCGGCGAATCCCATGTGCGATCGAGATCGAGGCGTAGGGGCGCCGCGGGTCGGCGCCGACCTCGCTGTTGGGATGTCCGAGCGGATCGTTGGCGACGTCGACGACCAACCAGCGTGTCGACGAGGTGGTGCCGTCGAAAGACACCCCCATCAGCCGCCGTGTGGTGCTTCGCCCGCCATCACAGCCGACCACGTAACGGGCCCGCAGGTTCTTCCGCCCAGCCTGGCCGTCGAGTTCGACCGTCACCGCACCGTCGGTTTCTGTGCATGAGGTCATGGGGCGGTCCCACCACACGTCAACGTGCTCGAATCTGTCTAAGCCGCTGAGCAACTCGGCGTCGACCAGCGGTTGCACGAAACCGTTGCGTTTGGGCCAGCCGAACCGCGCGTCAGGCGGGGCCATTTCGGCCAGCACTCGACGTTTGGCGTCGACGAATCGCAGGATCTGGTTGGGCACCGTGTGGGGCAGAATGCGATCGACCAGACCGATCGCCTGAAAGGTCCGCAGCGACTCGTCGTCAAGCCCCACACCGCGGGGATAATCGATCAGCGTTGCGCGTTCATCGACCACCACGGTGCGTACGCATTGCAAGCCAAGGATATTGGCCAGGGTCAGGCCGACCGGGCCCGCGCCGACGACGACGACGTCGACGTCGACCTCGTGGACCTCTTGGGCCTCTTGGTTACGGGCCACTTTCAGCGCCCCAGCAGGAAGTCGAGATGCAGGCGGTTGAAGGTCTTGGCGTCCTCGTACTGCGGCCAGTGACCACAACCGGGCATCAGCTCAAACCGCGCGCCGGGGATCATCGACGCGATTCGGCGGCCCTCAGCGACATCGGCGGTCGGGTCATCGCTGGTCCACAAAACCAGAGTTTGCGCGGTGATCGACCCATACTCGGCCGGGCCGAGGAGGTTGCGCGCCCGAATCTCTGGATCCTGCAGGGCCATAATGTCGCGCATCGCCGCCACGAAGCCCGGCTGGCGATACACCCGCTGCCGGCTGGCGACCAGATCGTCGTAGTCCTTGGACTTGTCGGCCATTAGCCACTTGATTCGCGCTTGGACGGTTTCCCAGGTCGGATTTTCCGCAGCCGCCATCGACAGGGTGATGATTCGCTTCATCACCTCGGGGTCAGCCTGCGAACCGCCGGCGGTGTTGAGGACCAGCCGGTCAATCCTGTCGGGATGGTCGACGGCGGCGCGGGCCGCCACCCAGCCGCCGAGTGATTCGCCGGACAGGCTGGCGTGCTCGGCGCCGATGGCGTCGAAGACCGCCATCAGGTGTTCAACATAGTGGGCGACCTCCAGCGGGTGGCCAGGCTTGTCGGTGTAGCCGTGCCCCAGCATGTCGATCGACCAGGTCCAGAAATGCTCGGCGTGCGCTTCCAGATTGCGGACATACGCCTCGGCGTGGCCACCCGATCCGTGCAACAGCACCAGCACCGGCTTGGCCGAATCGCCCGCTCGCAGGTAGCGGGTTCGCACGTCGCCGGCGTCGAGGTAGCCCTGCTCGAAGGGGACACCCTGCAGATCGCTCCACACGCTTTCGTGCTCGGCCACCGGTTCCTCTCGTGTTAAGGCTCGCGGCCCCTAAGGGAAATTTTGTTCTCGTTTAACGCCAACATCCTGTGCTAAAATCGCACACTGATGTGCACTATGTATAGAGCATCACTCTCCGCCGGTTGTCTGTCAAGGGAAGCGCAGGTCGCGTTGGCCGGCCCCGTCCCGGAGCGCCGACATGGCTGAGACGCCGACCACCACAGCGCCCGGTTCGCAAACGCTGGCCCGGGGGCTCAATGCGCTGCAACTGGTAGCCGACGCCCCGGCGGGGCTGACCGTGCAGCAGGTCGCCGATGGCGTCGGCGTGCATCGGACGATCGCCTATCGCCTGCTCGCCACACTTTCCCAATTTCGGTTCGTCGCCAGGGGTGAGGACGGACGCTATCGGCCGGCTGCGGGTCTGGCGATTCTCGGCGCGTCGTTCGACCGCAACGTGCGCCAACTGAGTCTGCCGACCCTGCGCGCGCTCGCCGACGATCTGGGTACCACGGTGTCGTTGCTCGTCGCCGAGGGCGACCAGCAGGTGGCCGTCGCGGTGATCGTCCCCACCCAAGTCGCCTACCAGCTGGCCTTCCACGAGGGCAGCCGCTACCCGCTGGACCGGGGAGCCGCGGGCATCGCGTTGCTGGCGAGCATGCCCGCACGCCCGGACGAACGCGACCTCGTCGTCCGCGCCCGCGAGCAGGGCTGGGTGATTACCCACGGCGAGATCGAGCCGAACACCTACGGCCTGGCCGTTCCGGTGCACCGCCCACCGCCGTCGCCGCCGACTTGCATCAACCTGATTTCGCACCGGGAAGACGTGGTGATGCGCGGCCAGGACGCAGTCATCAAGGCAGCCAAGGAATTATCGGCGATACTCAGCTGACCTGAGCTGGAAGGAAACGAGCTTATGCCGTCTTGGGACCACGAAGTCGACGTCGTCGTACTGGGCAGCGGCGGTGCCGCTCTCACCGCCGCATTGACCGCGGCGGCCAGCGGCGCTTCGGTGGCGGTCTACGAGAAAGCCGCGACTGTCGGTGGCACCACGGCGGTTTCGGGCGGCGTGGTGTGGATTCCCGCGCATAAGCGTGCGTCCGACGGGGAATTGACGGTGGATGATGCGCTGAAGTATCTGGACGCGCAGTCGTTCGGTTCGATGGACCAGGCGCTGGTCGAGACGTTTGTGCGAACCGGTCCGGCGATGCTCGACTTCGTGGAGGCGCACAGCGGTTTGCACTTCGAGATCGCTAATGGTTTCCCGGATTACAAACCGGAGTTGCCCGGCGGCCGGCCGACCGGGGGACGATCGCTGACCGCTGCTCCCTTCGATCTCGCCCGACTGGGCGAATGGCGGGATCGGATCACCTCGTTCCCGGCCGATTGGTCCAACGTCGGTTTCGACGCCGAAACCCGGGCGAGGCTGCACGCGGCTATCGATGAGAGCACAACGGACCTGTGCGTGGCAGGTACTGCGCTGATCGCCGGGCTGCTGAAGGGATTGCTGGATTCCGGCGTGACGCCGCAGACGAATGCTCGGGCCGAGGAGCTCTATGCCGAAGCCGGCGAGATTGTCGGGGTCCGGATCAGCTGCGCGGGAGAGCAACTGAGGGTGCATGCCCGTCACGGCGTCATCCTGGGCACCGGCGGGTTCGAATGGGATCCGTCGTTGGTCAACGCTTTCCTGCGCGGACCGATGCACGGCGCCGTCTCACCGCCCAACAACACCGGCGACGGGTTGCGCATGGTGATGGCTCACGGTGCCGATCTGGCCAACATGGGCGAAGCGTGGTGGGTGCCGATCGTCCAGATCCCGGGCGACACGATCGAGGGGAAACAACGCAGCCGCAGCGTACGCCTGGAACGAACTCGCCCGCGCAGCATCATCGTCAACCGGGCCGGGAAGCGATTCGTCAACGAGGCCTGCGACTACAACTCGATGGCCGGCGCCTTTCACTACCTGGACCCACGTGACGGCTACGTCAACGACCCGGCGTGGATCGTGTTCGATTCATTGCACCTCAAGCGTTACGGGTTCCTGGGTGTCGAGCCGGGAGACCCGATTCCGGATTGGTTCTGCGCGTCGGCCGATCTGGCCGAGTTGGCTGCCAAGACCGGAATCGCACTCGACGGACTCACCCGCACGACCGAGGACTGGAACCACAATGTCGGTGAGGGATCGGATCCCGACTTCGGCCGTGGCTCAAGCGCATACGACGGCTATTGGGGTGACGACCGCGCGACGACGCTGGCCGGCAAGACGCTTGGCCCCGTCGATACCGCCCCCTACTACGCGGTACCGGTTTCGGTCGGTGCGATGGGAACCAAGGGCGGGCCGCGTACCGACCGCGACGGACGGGTCTTGCACGTCAATGGCGCGCCGATACCGGGCTTGTATGCCGCCGGCAACGCGATGGGCGGCGTAACCGGGCGGGCCTACGGCGGCGCCGGCGGGACCATCGGTCCGGCAATGGTTTTCGGATTCCGCGCCGGCTACACCGCGGCAACAGGCAAGTCGGTTGACTAGCTGACGGCCTAGGTAAAGGCCTTCGTGATGGCTGCCATGTCGAAGTAGTCACGCCAGGCTGCGATCTTGTCGTCGTGTACCTCGAAGACACCCATCACCGGTAGCGGTACCTCGCCGCCGTCCTTGCGATGCATCACGTCGGTGCGTTCGTTCATCACCACCGTGCCATCGCTGACCTGCCGGTGCACATTGAAGTCGATGCCGTCAACCGCGGCGAGGAATCCCGCGATGAATTGCTTGATCGCCTCTCGACCCTGCACAGGCTCCATGGGAATGTTGTGATAGACGGCGTCTTCGGTGAAGTACCCGGCCAATTCTTCCGGGTTGGGGGACGACCACAGCTTGCAGAATTCGGTTACCAGCTCATCAGCAGAACGAGTCATTACTTTATGAAACACGTTGCAGTACAATAAATCAAGACCGTTACACGTCTCCGCTGCCGAAAGTGACCACCACCTTGTCGGCCGCACCGGGCGTGGTGGCAAGCCGCAGCGCTTCGGCTACGTCATCGAATGGGACCGTATGGCTGATAATGACCGCGTACTTCTCCCAGTTGTCGATGATGTCTTTGGTGACCTCGAAGATCTCCTCCGGATAGCCCATCGATCCGACGATGGTGATTTCGTTGCTCATGACGTTGAGAAAGTCGACCGGTATCGGCTTCTTGTGGACGGCGACCACCACGACCCGGGCTCCCGGCTTGGCGGCCGTCAAGGCGGTGTTGATCACCGCGGGCGCACCCGCGGCGTCCAGATAGATGTCGGTGGCGGCCTTCCCCGGGAACATCGACTCGCCTGCGCCGTGGAGTTCGATCAGGCGGCGCGCCACGTCTTCATCGGTGGAGTTGATAACCGCGTCGGCACCCACTTCGAGGGCCTTCTCCAGCCGTGACGAAATCAGGTCGACAACGATGACATGTTGTACACCAACGGCTTTGAATCCGATTGTTGCCCCGAGCCCGATCGGACCGGCACCGAATACCACGACCTTGTCGGACGGTTTCGGCCCGACTTGATTCACCCCATGTCGCGCGACAGCCATCGGCTCGTTCAGTGCCGCCACTTCGAAAGGTATGTGGTCAGGCACGATCTCAAGGCTTTTACCACGAACGGCGTTCTCGATCAGCAGATAGTCCGCGAGCGCACCGGTCGCACCGCCGTTGCCGATGATGCCACTGGGCGCCGCCATCGGATTGATCACGACATGATCGCCCACGGACACGCCGGTGACGTCGCGACCGACTTCAACGACTTCGCCCGCGGGTTCGTGGCCGAGCGGCATCTGTCCCTGCCGCGGCGGCAGCCCGCCCAGCGCGATGTACAACGCGTCCGACCCGCAGATGCCGCAGGCCCGTATCTTCACCAGGACATCCGTCGGTCCGACCGCAGGCTTGGGTAGCTCGACGACCTGCATCTGTCCCGGCGCTGTCACCACGGACGCTCTCATCGAAGCTCCTCGTCTGCAAAGACGCGCGTCAGCGTTCGGCGAGTGCCTTGGCGAGATCGATCGTGCCGGTTCGGATCGCGGCGACGACGCCGCCATCGACCAACAGGTCGGTGCCGGTGATGAATGCGGCCGACGGGCCGAGCAGGAACTCGGTGGCGGCGGCAATGTCCTCGGGGGTCCCAAGACGTCGCAGGCCGGAGTTGTCGACCATGGCTTGCATGAGCGCGCCGGATTCACTGCTCAACTCCAATCGACCCATCGCCGTGGAGATGACACCGGGGCTGATGGAATTGATTCGCGCGCCGCGCTCACCCCAGGACCCGGCCGCGGCGGCAACGCGGATTTGGTTGGCCCGCTTGGCGAATGGATACGCTATCCGGCTATCGGTGATCTTCGAGCACGCTTCGAGGCCGAGCAGCTCGTCAGTCGGCGCGCTCGCCAGCTGCCGCTCAACCGCCGGATCAAGCGCCGGCTGCATGTGGCCGGCCATGCTGGCGATGACGACCGCGGCGCCACCGGGCTCGATCACGCGGCCGAACTCGTCGATGCTGAGCGCGACCCCCAGCAGGTCGACCGCCAGAACGGCTTCAGCGGGTGCCTGTTGCGGCGAAAGTCCAGCGGTATGAACAACAGCCGTGACACGGCCGGCCTCGTCTGCCATCTCCGCAACGGCGGCCACCGAACGCCGCGAGGTGACGTCGACTTCTCGCGTCAGCACCCGATGCCCGTCGCTGGTAAGCGCATCGGCGGCAGCATTCAGGCCTGCCGCGTTCACGTCGGCCAGCACGATTGTTCGTCC
This sequence comes from Mycobacterium sp., assembly GCF_052143115.1. Lineage (GTDB taxonomy): Bacteria > Actinomycetota > Actinomycetes > Mycobacteriales > Mycobacteriaceae > Mycobacterium. The sequence goes on along the minus strand of NZ_JBKQTQ010000007.1, from coordinate 25,812 downwards.
CGCTCCGACGCGGCGGGCGATCGACAGCCCCATCCCGCCGGCACCGATGATGACCAGAACCTCGTTGTCCGTTGATCGCGATGTCATGAGTCTCCGCGGGCCGGGTTTGTCGCCGATGAACCACTCGGCACAATAGCCGATCGGCGACAACGCGCTGTCGCCCGCCGCCACATGATGAGCGTGCTGCAGTTCGATCCGGTGGCGCGCGTTCCGGCGCCGATGCTGTCGGGAGCCATCTCCGCCGGCGTCATGCATCCACTGGTTACCGACATCGACGACGACACCCTGCGCGCCGACCTGCTGCGCACGACACGGCGGATCCTCAACCTGCCGGTTGAGTAGATCCGCTCCCCGCTCCGGGGGTCAGCAGCTGTTCGGCCGCGGTGTAGGGATCGTCGCGGCCATCGGCCACCGACTCCGCGAGCCGATCGAGATCCGGGTGCGTGCGCAGCCGGGTTTGTGCCAACGACAGGATCTGCGCTCGCGCGCGAGCGGACCGGCGCGCGGCGCTGTCGGCGCGGTGGTGCGCGTCGATCGCCTCCATCAAGTCCGACAGCCCTTCACCTTTCGCGGCGATCAGGCTGATGATCGGGGCTTTGGTCTCACCCCGAAGGTCGCGGACGGTCTGCTCGGCGCCGTCCCGGTCGGCTTTGTTGACCGCAACGATGTCGGCGACCTCCAGCAGTCCCGCCTTCGCAGCCTGGACCGCGTCGCCGGCACCGGGATTGAGGATGACGACGGTCGGGTCGGCGACCGCGGCGATCTCGATCTCGGACTGCCCCACGCCGACCGTTTCCAGCAGGATCACGTCGTAACCCAATGCCCCGAGCAGCCGGATGGCCGCCGGCACGGCCGCGGCGAGCCCGCCCAGATGTCCCCGGGTGGCCACCGAGCGGATCAGCACATCGGGATCGTTGATGTGCGCCGCCATCCGAATTCGGTCGCCGAGCAGCGCACCCCCGCTGAACGGCGATGACGGATCAACGGCAAGCACCGCCACCCGCAACTCGCGCTGCCGATAAGCCCCCACCAACGCCGCGATCGTCGTCGATTTACCCGCGCCCGGCGGGCCGGTGATCCCAACGACCAGAATCGACGACGGACCGAGGTTCGCCAGCACCTCGTCGCGACGCTCACCCTCGACCAGGCTGAGCAGCCGGCCTGCGGCACGCGGGGAACCGCCACGCGCGGCCTCGATCAGATCACCGATGGTCATCTGATGATCATGCAGCCGGAACCTCGCACATCGCGGTTTCTCTCCAATTCGGCAAGCGGGACCCGAGTCGCCCGCGGCGAGGCGAGAATACTATTCTCTCAGTTCGAGAGTAAGAGTTGCAAGAAGGGAAACATCAATGCAAATCAGCGGTAGCTCGGCGATCGTCGTCGGCGGCGCCGGCGGTCTGGGTGAGGCCACCGTTCGTCGGCTGCACGCGGCGGGAGCCAAGGTGGTCATCGCCGATCTGGCCGACGACAAAGGCAAGGAGCTGGCCAGCGAGCTCGATGCCCGCTATGTGCGCACCGATGCCACCAACACCGACGACGTGCAGGCGGCGCTGGCCGAAACGGAATCGCTTGGCCCGCCGCGAATCTCGGTGGATGCGCACGGCGGCCCGGCCAGCGGTGGCCGGCTGGTCGGCAAGGACGGCTCGCCGTTGGACCTGGACGGCTTCAAGACCACGATCGACGTCTACCTGACCGGGGTGTTCAACGTGCTGCGGCTGGCCGCCGCGGCCATGGCGCGTCAGGAACCCGTCGACGGCGCACGCGGCGTCATCGTCAACACCGCATCGATCGCCGCCTATGAGGGCCAGATCGGCCAGCTGCCCTACGCGGCCGCCAAGGGCGGCGTCGTCAGCATGACGCTGGTCGCTGCCCGTGACCTGTCCCCGCTCGGGATCCGCGTGGTCACCATCGCCCCAGGCACGTTCCTGACGCCGGCCTACGGCAAGGCCGGCGACCAGCTGGAGGCTTACTGGGGCCCGCAGATCCCTTACCCCAAGCGGATGGGCAGGTCTGCCGAATACGGCGCATTCGTGCAGAGCATCGTCGAAAACGATTACCTCAACGGCGAAGTCATCCGGCTGGACGGTGCGCTGCGGTTCCCGCCGAAGTAGGCGTCGGCGCCTCGAGCGTCACGCCAGCGCGACCGTCGCCGCCGAACGCCACTCTGGCGTGACGTTCGGCAGCATGCCGGCGGCAGGTCAGTTTTTGCCGGCCGCCAACTTGGTCACGATCGAGCGGAAGTCCTCGGTCTGGAAGGACTGGTTCTCGGCGGACAGAGCGTAGTCCAGCGTGGCAAGAACCGCGCGCTCGAGATGCACGTTCAGCACGCGTTTGGTGCTCTCGACGGCCTGCTGCGGCAGTTGCATGATCTTCTGTGCGCACTGCACCGCCTCGGCGACCGGATCAGCGACCATGTGGTTGGCCAGGCCCAGTTCGACCGCCCGCTCGGCGGGGATCCGGGTGCCGGTCAGCGCGTACTCCTTGGCCAACAGCAGGCTGATGTGCAGCGGCCAGGTCAGCGGTCCGCCGTCGGCGGCCACCAACCCCACCTGCACGTGCGGGTCGGCCAGGTAGGCGTTCTCGGCGATGTAGACGATGTCGCTTAGCGCGACCAGGCTGCAGCCCAGACCGACTGCCGGGCCGTTGACCGCCGCCACTACCGGTATCCGGCACCGTGCCATGCCCAGCACGATCTCGCGTCCGTCGGCGATGGTCTTGGCGCGCAGGTCTGCGTCGCCAGCCAACTCGGCCAGATACGCGAAGTCACCACCGGCCGAAAAGGCCCGGCCCGCACCGGTTATCACCACGGCTCGGGCGCTGCGGTCGTCGCTCAACCGCTGCCACAGCTTCGCCAGCCCGTGGTGTAGGTCATCGTTGACCGAGTTCAGCGAATCGGGCCGGTTCAGCGTGATAATGCGCAGCGGCCCGTCGGCCTGCACGTCGATTTCGGTCGGCATGTCGTACATGTCAGGCTCCTAATCCCAAGATTCGTGCGGCGATGATGTTTTTCTGGATCTGCGATGTTCCGCCCATCACGCTTTGCGCGCGGCTGTACAGATAGGCGCTGAGCAGGCCGGGGTCGTCGATGCCGGCAACAGCCAACGCGGCGTGGCCGACCGACTGCTCGACCCAGGTCATCAACAACTTGTCCAGCGATCCGTCCGACGTGTGCGTCACCCCGTCGAGCTGTTCGGACAACCGCCGCCGGACGTGATGGGTCAGCATCTCGGTCTGCACAACCGCCCAGGCGAGCTCCTCGCCCGGCGGCCCGTCGGTGCGCGCGGCCAGCTCGCGAACGAGCTTGCCGTAGCGGGCCGCGTAGCCCAGCGTGGAGGGTTCGCGTTCGTGGCCGACGACCGTCATGGCAAGTGCCCACCCCTCGCCCGGGGCACCCACCATGTGGTCCGCCGGCGCGAAAGCACCGTCGAAGAACACCTGGCCGAATTCGGTGGTGACACCGTTGATCATGCGCAGCGGACGCTGTTGCACGCCAGGCTGTTTCATCGAGATGATGAACGCCGAAATGCCGCGGTGGCGTTTGGCGTCCGGATCAGTACGGGCCAATAGCAGACACCAGTCAGCGACATCGGAGTAACTGGTCCAAATCTTGTGTCCCTGGATGACGTAGTTGTCGCCCTCGCGGGTGGCGGTGGTTGTCAGCGAGGCGAGATCGGAGCCCGAGCCGGGCTCGCTGAAGCCCTGGCACCACCGTTCGGTGCCGTTGATCATGCCGGGCAGAAACCGGCGGCAGAGCTCTTCGCTGCCGTGTCGGGTCAGGCCGGAGACGAGGTAGCCGAGGCTGGGCCGGGGCGGGGAGCCGGCCCGTGCCAGCTCTTCGTCGAGAATGACGTCGTACACCGGCGGCAGTTCCTGCCCGCCGTACTCGCGCGGCCAGGACAACCCGAAGAAGCCGCCCTCATACAGCGCACGATGCCATTCACCCTGTCGGGCCCGATACTCGTCGCCTGAGCTCGGAAATTCCTTGGCGTGCACCGAAAGCCACGATCGTAACCGCTCTCGGAAGGCGGCTTCGTCGGGCGAATCACGAAAGTCCAACGTCGATCTCCTCCAGCTTGACGGGCCACAGTTCGGTCGATGTCAGCGCACGTCGCAGATAGACGTGCGCCAGGCACTCCCAGGTATTGCCGATGCCGCCGTGCACCTGGATGGCGGTCTCGCACACGGTTCGTGCGGCGCGCGCGCAGTAGATCTTCGCGACCCGAGCGGCGCGGATCGCCTCGACCGGGGCGAGCTCGTCAACCGCCCAGGCGGCATGGCGCAGCACACTCAACGAACCCTCGATCAGCGCCAGGCTTTCCGCGAGCAGGTGCGCGACGGCTTGATAGGACCCGATCGAATGGCCGTATTGCTCACGGATTTTCGCGTAGTCACAAGCCAGGGTGTGTGCGCCTCGGGCCGCTCCGACCAGGTCCGCCGACGTAGCGGCCAGAGCGAGTGCCAGCCACCGGTCGGCGACATCGGAGTCGACTTCGCCGACAGCGACCCGTGTCACGACGACATCGGCGGTGGACCGGGTCAGGTCGACGGCGTCGCGGACGGCGCCCAGGTCGGCGGCGAGCACCGTGGTCCCGTCCAACGCCAACGCCCGCTGGTAGCCCCGTGCGTCGATGCCGTGACCACCCAGCGCGATCGTCGACCCGGAGCCGTCGTGGCCGACATGCCGCGCCAGATCGTCGGCGAGGACCGGACCGAGAAACGGCGCGTCCACCAATCCGCGGCCGAATTCCTCAGCGACGATGGCGACTTCGACGCCGGAGGCACCGTCGGAACGCAGCGATCGCCAACCCGTGATCTCGATTTGCTTGTCCAACCGGGAAATTCGATCGTCGTCGGCGAGAGCTTGCACCGATCCCGGGCCGAGATCGTCGGCCAGCTTTGCCGCGGCGTCGCGCAGTTGTTGTTGTTCAGCTGTCAGACGTACATCCATAGCGCTCCTTGAGAACTCGGCGTAGCACCTTTCCGGAGGGCAGCCGAGGTATTTCGGGCACGAACACGACCCGGCTCAAGCGTTTGTACGACGCGAGCCGCTCGCCCACCCGGGCACTGAGTTCGGCGGCGTCGACCGGTGCCCGCGTCGCGACGGCGGCGACCACCGACTCCCCGTCGACGCCGTCGGGGATTCCGAACACCGCGCAGTCTTCGACGGCGGGGTGAGCGTGCAGCACGGCCTCGATCTCGGCGGGCGCGACCTGGAAACCCCGGACCTTGATCATCTCCTTGGCCCGGTCGGTGATCCGCAGCCAACCGCCGGTGTCTAAATATCCGACATCACCGGTGCGATACCAGCCGTCGCACAAGGTATCTCGCGTTGCCTCGCACGGCAGATAGCCGGCCATCAGCGAGTCCGACCGCGCCTGGATCTCACCGACCTCACCCGGGCCGATCGGCTCGCCGGTCTGTAGCGACACCACCCGCACCTGCACGCCCGGCACTGGTTGCCCAACCGAATCGAGCCGGGCGCCGTCAAGTGGGTTGCAGGTGATGACCGGCAGCTCGGTGGTGCCATACGCGGGAACCCAACCGACGCCGGTGCGCTTTGTGACGGTCTGGGCGACGCTTTCGCTGACCGGGGTCGCGCCCCACATGATGAACCGCAGCGACGAGAGGTCGTAGGACTCCAGGTGCGGGTGCGACGCGATGGCCAAAGCGATCGGCGCGACGGCCATCTCGACGGTGATTCGATCGGCTTGGATGTGCTGCAGGATTCGGTCGATGTCGAATCGGCGATGCAACCGCATCCATACGCCGGTCTGCAGTGCCGTCACGATGTTCAGCAACCCGAGGATGTGCGACGGCGGCGTGGCGATCTGGATTCGGTCGCGGGAGGTCAAGCCCAGCGCGTCACGCCAATGCCGAACCGCGGCGTGCAATGACGCATGGGTGTGCCGGACGGCCTTGGGCAGACCGGTCGTGCCCGAGCTGAACGCCAACACGGCGTCGGCATCCGGCGGCGGTGAGCCGAACACCGCTTCGCCTGGCGAGATCGGCTCGTCGAGATGCAGCATCGGCATCAGTTCCGACAAGACCGCATGGTCGCCGACGGCGTGCGACGGATTCGTCAACGCCAGCGCGTGCTCGACTTCGTCGCGCTTCCAGGCGGGGCTGATCAGCACGACGGTCGCCGCCAGCCGCCAGATCGCGTGCAGCGCGATGATGAACTCGGGGCGGTTGGACGCCATCAACGCCACCCGCGCACCAGCCGTCACGCCACGTCCGCCCAGGCTCGCGGCCAGCCCGTCAGCCAGCGCGTTGAGCTCCGCGAGGCTGTAGTGCCGGTCTTCGAACACAAGCGCGGTCGGCTCACGCGGCGGCGCCAACCCGCACTGCGACATCGAGGACGTTGAGAACATTGAGAACATCCTATCGTTTTGAGAGAATAGTATTCTCTGAAGTGAAGAACGCAAAGTGTGGAGGGTGCAGGCATGGCGGAACGCCACGTGTTCCAGCAGGCCACGGTGACCCGGATCATCAAGGAGACGGCCGACACCCGCACCTTGGTGATCGCCCCACACGAGCAGCCCTTCTCGTATCGCGCCGGACAGTTCTGCACATTCCGGGTGACGGTCGACGGCGAGGAGCTATATCGGTCGTATTCGATGTCGAGCGCACCGGAGACCGACAGTGAGCTGATGACCACGGTCAAGCGGGTCGCCGGCGGCAGGGTATCCAACTGGATCGTCGACAACGTGGTCGAGGGCGACGAGCTGACCATGACCAGAGCCGCGGGAACCTTCGTCTTGAGTCCAACCTCCGTGCCGCTGCTGGCCTTTGCCGGCGGCAGCGGCATCACGCCGATCCTGTCGCTGACCAAGAGCGCGTTAGCGACCACGGACCGCGCGGTGCGGATGCTGTGCGCCGACCGCGACCGGGCGGCGGTGGTCTTCGAGGCGGCCATCGACGAACTCGTCGAGCGTTATCCCGGCCGGCTGTCGGTGGACCGCCATATCGATGCCGAGCACGGGCTGTTGAACCCGGATGCGGTCACGAAGTTCGTCGGCAGCGATACCGATGCCGAATGCTATCTGTGCGGCCCAGAAGGCTTCATGGCCGTGGTGCGCTCCGCGCTGCCGGATGCGGCGCGAGTCCTGGTCGAGGACTTCGACGCATCACCACCGGTCAAATCGCCTGCATCCGAAGTGGCCGCCGACGACGGCGAGGCGGGGGGCACGGTGACGATCCACCTCGAGCGCAAGAAGGTGTCGGTGCCGCAGGTCCCCGGCGAGACTCTGTTGGAGAGCGCGCGACGCGCCGGGCTGTCGCCGCCATTCAGTTGTGAGGCCGGCAACTGCGGGACGTGCATGGCCAGGCTCACCGAGGGCAAGGCCACCATGCGCAACAATGACGTGCTCGAAGACGACGAGCTCGCCGACGGCTATATTCTGACGTGTCAGGCGGTACCCGACACATCCTCGGTGATGGTGGTTTACGAGTAGCCCTGCACTGCAACGGCTTAGGCATAGCCCTGGCCGGAAAGGAGCACGACTCATGACCGACCTTTCAGCCTTCGCTGATCTCGCCGCCGCCGATCAGGGGCTTATAGTGTTCACCACCTTGCGCCGCGACGGCAGTGCCCAGGCGTCGGTGGTCAATGCCGGGGTCATGCCACACCCGCTGACGAGTGCGCCGGTGGTCGCACTGGTGGCCATCGGGGGCGCGCGCAAGCTGGCCAACCTGCGCGCCGACCCGCGAACCACGGTCGTAGCCCGCGCCGGTTGGCAGTGGGCCACGGTCGAAGGTTCGGCCCAGCTGATCGGTCCTGATGACCCCCACCCGGAGGTGGACGAGGAGCGGCTCCGCGTCCTGCTCCGCGAAATATTCACGGCGGCAGGCGGAACCCACGACGACTGGGACACCTATGATCGGGTGATGCGAGAGCAACGTCGCACCGCTGTGTTGATCTCACCCACGCGCGTTTACGCCAACCCGGCGTCAAATTAGCCGAGTTCGGCCAGCGCCGGTGCGAGTTGTTCGAGTTGGTCGATGCCCGCGCTGAATTCGCGGCCGATCGGCATCAGCAGCGTCACGTGGTCCGCGCCGGCGAGCAGGTGCTCGCGCACCTTGACCGCGACAGCCGTCGAATCACCGTGCGCGACAACCGCATCCACCAGCCGATCGCTCACCTCGGCGATCTCCTGGGCGGAGTAGCCCAGCCCCGCTATCCTGGCCGCGTATGACGGCGCGGCGAGCCGGCCCGACACCGATTCCCGCGCAGCGGCTTTCGCCCGGTCAGCGTCGGCGTCCGGGATCACCGACAGTCCGACGACCAAGAGCTTGTCGGGTCCAAGCGCCTCGCGGGCGTGAGCGGTGAACGTCGCGGGCAGCCCGGCCGGCATTGCGCCATCGGCAATCTCGCCAGCCAGCGCAAGCATTTTCGGCCCGTTGGCGGCAATGATCCGCGGATACGCCGCGTCAGGTGCTTGCGGCCAGGTGGGGCTGTCCATCCGGTCCAGGTAGTCGCGCATCGTGGCCAGCGGGCTGCCGAATTTCTGTCCGACGCTGGCCGCCTGCTCGGGATACCCGACGCCCAGACCTACAGCGAGCCTGCCGGGGTACGCCTCGGCGAGTTGGGCAGCCGCGGCGCGCATGGTCTGCGCAGGCCGGGCCCAGATATTGCCGATAAAGGTGCCGAACACCGTCCGCTCGGCCGCGGCAAGCAGCACGCCGAGTTGCACAAAGGCGTCCTTGCCGATGACCTCATTCGTCCAAATCGCTGATAGCCAGCGTCTTCCAGCCGCCGCACGGCCGCACGCTGCAGATCGGCCTGCGGGGTGCTGGTGAACGAGACCGGCAGGCAAACGCCCACCGGCCCCAGCGATTGGCGAGCCATCACTGTTGGAAGTAGTGGCCCGCGTCGAGATCCTCGATGAGGCCTGGACCGTCGGGATGCCAGTCGAGCACTTTCTGCGTCAGGGCGCTTGATGTCGGATTGTCCAGAGATCCGAAGACCGAAAGGAATCCGAAGTGCTCATAGGCTTCTTCGGCGGAGATGCTCGCCACCGGCAGGTCCAGGTGACGGCCGATGAGAGCCGCGATCTCACGGAACGGCACGCCTTCGTCGGCGACACCGTGCAACCTGGTCCCCGTGGGAGCCGCCTCGACCGCAAGCCGGTACAGGCGCGCTGCATCGAGCGTGTGGACGGCGGGCCAGCGGTTGGACCCGTCGCCGACGTAGGCGGCGACGCCTTTCTCGCGGGCGATGTCGATCAGGCGGTGGGCGAAGCCGTGGTGATCGAGTGTGCTGTGCACCAGCGGCGACAGCCGGACGACGGACGATCGCACGCCGCGTTCGGCCATCGCGATGGTCGCATTCTCCGAGTCGATCCGCGGACCGCCCTCGGCGACATCGTTTTCCGTCGCGGTCCGTCCTTGCGCGACTCCCGCCAGCAATAGGGTGCCGGAGGTGTTTACCAGCGGTCGGTCGGAACCGGCGAGCACTTCGCCCATTGCGTTGACGACACGCAGGTCAGTCTCGGCGGCACCCAGGAAGTCGTTGTCGAAGTCGTCTCGATAGGCGAGGTGAATGACGCCGTCGGCTAACGCGGCGGCCGCCCGGAGGCCGTCGAGATCGCCGAGGTCCCCCGGTGCACCTCAACGCCCTTGGCCGTCAGCGCCGCGGCGGAGGTGTCCGAACGGGCCAGGCCGGTGACGCGGTGCCCGGCCTCGAGGAGTTCGTCGACGACGGCCGAACCGATGTGTCCGCTCGCGCCGGTAACAAAAACGTGCATGGGTTTCAGGTCCCTTCTGATTGGCGTCCGATGCCATCAAGTCAACGAGCGCCTTGGCCGCGCGTCCAAGATCTATTCCATATGATGCGATGCAGTTTAGGCATCACCGCAGTTCATTAAGGCCATACAAAGATCTGAGGCTTATCGGACCGCTACAATTTGCGCATGACCGACTCGACATCGCCGGTGGTGGACCTCGACCTGCGACTAGTCGGGTACTTCGTTGTGGTGGCCGAGCACCGACACTTCGGCCGCGCGGCAAGCGCGTTGCGCGTTGCGCAGCCGTCGCTGAGTCGGCAGATTCGCCGCCTGGAACACCAGCTCGGCGTCCGCCTTTTCGACCGCACACCGCAAGGCACCCGGCTGACCGAGGCGGGTGAGGTGTTCCTGCCGCGGGCCAAGGCCCTGTTGCGTTCGGCGGCCCAAGCCGCGGCGCAGGCCCGGGCCGCGGCCCAGCCCAGCCGCGTCATCATCGGCTACACGACGGGCATGATCGTCACCCCGGCGGTGCGCGAGTTGCGCCGCGAACGCCCGGACGCCGACGTGCAAGTCTCGCACCTGGACTGGGACCAGGCGCGCGATGCGCTCCTCGACCATCGAGTGGACGCGGTGGTGACCCGCCTGCCGTTCCCGACCGACCAGCTGCACGTGACGGTCCTCTACGACGAGCCCCGGGTGCTGGCGGTGCCCATCGATCACCGCCTCGCGGGCAGGGAATCCGTCACCCTCGACGAAATCGCCGACGAGCCCATGCCGCGGGTGCGGCACTCCGATCCGGCCTGGAGTGCCTTCTGGCGCATCGATCCTCGTCCCGACGGACGCAGGGCACCCGACGGTCCGTTCATCGACGCGCTCGAGGACAAGTTCGAACTCATCGCTTCCGGCCAGGCGGTGGCCATCACAGCCGGCTTCCACGGCAACAGCGTGCGCCCCGACATCACCACGGTCCCTTTGGAAGGCGTCGAGCCCAGCCACGTCGTCTTAGCGACCCGCGCCGGGGATCGCAGCCGATTGGTGGCGGCGTTCCGCAAACTCGCCGAAGCCCACCTCACCGGCCCCGGTCAGGCGTCAGTCAGCTTCGGCGGCGGGCGGTAGTCCGGCTGGTAGCCGGCGACCCGGATGGGGTTGCCCACCAGGCGGAAATCACCCGCGGTGACCACGATTTCCGGTGTGGCCTGCAACGCTTCGGGCAGAGTGCGCACCGCTGCCGCAGGCACCCCCAGCGGACGCAGGCGGGCTTCCCAACTAGCGGCGGTGTCGGTCGCGAGCGCGGCCGTGACGACGGTCAGCACCTCTTCACGCCGCGACACCCGTTCGGCCATCGTCTCGAACCCGGTGATGTTCGCTTCATTGGCAAAGGATTTCCAGAAGCCGTCATGGGTGATGAACAACGCCAGGTAGCCGGACGCCGTCGAGAACATTTGCGCCGGAACGTAATACGAGTGAGCGCCGAACGGTCGGCGCTGGGGCTCGATGCCGCTGTTGAGGTAAGCGGATGCGTGGTAGTTCAACTGGGACAGCATCACGTCACGCAGCGACACATCGACTTGACCGCCCCGCCCCGAGGTGATTTGGGCCAGCAGCCCGAGCGCCGCCGCCAATCCGGTGGAGTTGTCTGCCGACGAATAGCCGGGCAGCGTCGGCGGCCCGTCCGGCTCGCCGGTGAGCGCGGCTATCCCGGTGGCGGCCTGGATGACGTAGTCGAAGGCCGGGTCATCGCCGTTGTCCAACCCGAAACCGGTGATCGCGACGCATACGATGCGCTCGTTCCACCGTCGCAGCGACTGGTAGGTCAGCCCCAGCCGGTTGATCGCCGACGGCTTCAAATTCACCAGCAGCGCATGGGATTCCGCGACAAGCTTCCCCAGCTCTCGTTGACCCTCGCCCGAGTTCAGGTCCAGGCAGACGCTGTCCTTGTTGCGGTTGAGGCTGGCGAAGTAGCTGTCGGAGACCCGCCGCGAGATCTCGCCGCCGGGCGGCTCGATCTTGGTGACCTGCGCGCCGAGGTCGGCTAGCAGCATGGTGGCGTATGGCCCGGCCAGCATGGTGCCGACCTCGAGGATCTTGATCCCCGCCAGCGGGCCCCTCATCGCACTTCGGCGCCGAGTGCCGCGATGACTTCTCGGGTACGGCGTTTCGACGCGACCAGCTCATCGCGGTTGTCGCCGATCGGCAGCAGCCGCACCGACAGGTCGGTGACTCCGGCGTCGGCGAACCGGCGCATCCGCGCCAGGATGGCCTCCTCGTCGCCGGCCGCGCAGATGTCGCCGACATCCCGCGCGTCGCCGTACTCCAGCAGCCGCTGATAGTTAGGCGAGACCTCGGCTTCGCCCAGGATCCGGTTGGCGCGCTCGCGGGCCGCGTCGACTTCGCTTGTTGCGCAAAGGCAAACGGGTATTCCCGCGACAATGCGTGGCGCCGGACGGCCGGCGTTGTCGGCGGCCTTGGTGATCCGTGGCACCACATGCTCGGCGACGGAACGCTCGTCGGCCATCCACAGCACGGTTCCGTCGGAACGCTCCCCCGCCAGCGACAGCATCACCGGACCCAGTGCGGCGACGAACACCGGCAGCGGTGCCACCGTGCTGAGATCCAGCGGATTGTGCACGGTGAAAGTCTCGTTCTCGACGTCGACCGGCCCCGGGCCGTGGAACGCCGCGTGCAGCACTTCGAGATAGTCGCGGGTGTGGGCGGCAGGCCGCTCGTAGGGCAATCCGAGCATGTCGCGGATGATCCAGTGATGCGATGGCCCCACCCCGAGCGCCAACCTGCCTCCGGCGGCGGCATGCACGGACAACGCCTGCCGCGCCAACGCGATCGGGTGTTGTGCCTGCAACGGCACCACCGCGGTGCCCAGCTCGATGCGGCTGGTGCGGGTCGCCATCAGCGCGACCGCCGTCAGCGCGTCGAAGTCGTTGGGAACCTGCGGAATCCAGGCGGTGTCCATCCCTGCCGCCTCGGCCCACTCGATATCGGCGAGCAGTTTGCTGACCTTGTGCGCAGAATCGCCACGCTCGGCGCCGATCATTACTCCGAGGCGCACGGTTCCTCCATCGTCGGTTCGGGACTGCCAGTGAGAGTGCGGATCTCGCGCACCAGGACATCCAGCGGCGTCCCGGTCGGGAACACCGCCGCCGCACCGGCAGTCAGCAGCTTGGGCACATCAGCCTCGGGTATCGTCCCGCCGACCACGACGGCGATGTCGGCGGCGTCGGCCGCGCGCAACGCCGCGATGGTGCGGGTGGTCAACGCGACATGCGCACCGGAGAGAATGCTCAGCCCAACGACCGCCACATCTTCTTGTACGGCGATTGACGCGATGTCCTCGATGCGCTGCCGGATGCCGGTGTAGATCACCTCGAATCCCGCGTCGCGCAGGGTGCGGGCGACGATCTTGGCGCCGCGGTCATGTCCATCGAGGCCGGGCTTGGCAACCAGGATCCGCACCGCCATCTAGAACACCACCGGCTGCTGGAATTCGCCCCAGACCGCTTTGAGCGTCGCGACCATCTCACCGACCGTGCAGTAGGCGTTTGCGCAGTCGATCAGCTTATGCATCAGATTGTCGGTTCCTTCGGCTGCACCCGACAGCGCAGCGAGGGTGGATTCTACTGCGGCAGCATCTCTTTCGGCCTTCACCTTGGAGAGCCGTTTGAGTTGGAGATCGCGTCCCTCGGCGTCCAGCTCGTAGGTGACGACGTCCGGCGCCGGCTCCTCGGAGACGAACCGGTTGACCCCGACGACCGGCCGCGTGCCGGCCTCGATGTCCTGGTGGATCCGATAGGCTTCGTCGGCGATCAGGCCCTGTAGATAGCCGTCTTCGATGGCGCGGACCATTCCACCGTGCTGCTGGAGGTCATGCATGATCTCGATGATGCGGGCCTCGGTGGCGTCGGTGAGGGCCTCGACGAAGTAAGAGCCGCCGAGTGGATCCGCGACGCGCGCGACGCCGGTTTCGTGGGCCAGGATCTGTTGGGTGCGTAGCGCCAGGGTGGTGGACTCCTCGGTGGGTAGCGCGAACGGCTCGTCCCAGGCCGCAGTGAACATCGACTGCACGCCACCCAGCACTGCGGCCATCGCCTCGTAGGCCACTCGCACCAGGTTGTTCTGCGCCTGCGGCGCATACAGCGACGCGCCACCGCAGACGCAGCCAAAGCGGAACATCGACGCCTTGTCGGTGGTGGCGCCGTAGCGTTCCCGCACGATCGTCGCCCAACGTCGGCGTCCGGCACGATATTTGGCGATCTCCTCGAAAAAATCGCCATGTGTGTAGAAGAAAAAGGAAATCTGCGGTGCGAATTGGTCAATGGTCATCCGGCCGCGTTCCACCACGGTGTCGCAATAGGTAACGCCGTCGGCCAAGGTGAACGCCATCTCTTGCACCGCATTGGCCCCGGCGTCACGGAAGTGCGCCCCGGCCACCGAGATCGCGTTGAATTTGGGAACTTCGGCCGCGCAGAACTCGATGGTGTCGGCGATCAGCCGCAGCGACGGCTCCGGCGGCCATATCCAGGTTCCGCGTGAGGCATATTCCTTGAGGATGTCGTTCTGGATGGTGCCGGTGAGCTTGGCGCGGGGCACCCCTTTGCGCTCGGCGGCCGCGACGTAGAACGCCAGCAGGATCGCAGCGGTCCCGTTGATGGTGAAGCTGGTGCTGATCTTCTCCAGCGGAATGCCGTCGAACAGGATCTCCGCGTCGGCGAGGGTGTCGATCGCGACTCCTACCCGGCCGACCTCCTCACCGAACTCGGGATCGTCGGAGTCGTATCCACACTGGGTGGGCAGGTCGAGCGCCACCGACAACCCGGTTCCACCCTGTTCCAGCAGGTAGCGGTAACGCCGGTTGGACTCCTCGACGGTGCCGAACCCCGAGTACTGCCGAAACGTCCACAGCTTGCCGCGGTAGCCGCTGGCGAAGTTGCCCCGGGTGAATGGATAGGTGCCCGGTGGCGGCGGCTCGTTACCACGGTCCCCCGGCCCGTACACAGGCTCCAGCGGGATGCCGGATGAGGTTTCTGTGTGGTTATCCATCGATGGATAACGTACTTGCAAAAAAAGAGAATGCCAATACCATGCGCCTGACCAGCGCAAAGTGAGACTGCACCGGTTGACGACGAGACGGTGCTCACGTTCGCCGATGCCTTCGAACGGCTCAGCGGAGGCTTTAGCTATGCCCGACAGAGAATCTCGCCATGCGGGATCGCCAGCCAGCCGTTCGGCGCAGCGGCCCAATCCCGCCATGCCGACGAGATCTCGTTGAGCTCCGCGGTCGTGGCCATCCCCGAGTCCACCAGCTGACGGGCCAGGGCCGACTCGACGATCCGGTCCGCCCACATCCGGCCCCACCAGTCGCGGGTCTCCGGCGTCGCAAAACACCACATGCTGCCCGTCGGCGTGATGTCGTCGAACCCCGCTTCTTGCGCCCAGGACAACAAACGACGACCGGCCTCGGGCTCACCGCCATTCGCGCGGGCCGCTTCGTCGTAAAGCTCCCGCCAACGCTCCACTGGCGGAAGTAGCGGAAACCAGATGAATCCGGCGTAGTCGGCGTCGCGGACCGCGACGATTCCGTCCGGCACACACACCCGCCGCAGCTCCCGCAGCGCCTGCACCGGATCGGCTACGTGTTGCAGTACCTGATGCGCGTGCACGACGTCGAAGGTGTTGTCCGGGAAGTCGAGAGCGTGCACGTCGGATGTCACGAACGAGATGTTTGACTGGTTGCGTGCCCGCGCCTCAGCGCGAGCCAAATCCAAAGCCGCATCGGTGAGTTCGACGGCGGTGACCCGGCCGGGCACGACGAGGGCGGCAAGGTCGACGGTGATGGTCCCGGGTCCGCAGCCCACGTCGAGCACCGACATCCCGGACCGCAGGTGCGGCAGCAGGTAGCCGGCAGAGTCCTTCGCGGTGCGCCTGCGGTGCGCGCGCAGCACCGACTCGTGATGCCCGTGGGTGTAGACGGCCTGAGGTTTGGTGTTCATCCTGCGGCTCCTTGTGATCGGACCATGCCCGAACCAAAGGCTACCGCCGGGTGTCTCATAATCCGAAACAGTTATCTCATATATTGAGATACGTCACGCCGGCTCAGTCGACCGGAACGTTGAGGATCGGGCGCCCGACCCCGGCCCCGGGGCCGTCGAAATGCCACCACTCCCCGGAGTACACCGACAATCCGCCGGCACTCATCGCATTGCGTAGCCGCGCCCGGTTTGCCTGCTCGTCGGCGCTGACGCCGTCAGTGGCGAAGGCAGTAGCGCGGGGCGAAAAGTCGTCGAAATCGGTTCCCATATCGGCGAGGCATAGGCCGGCCAACTGGCGCGGGGGCGGGCATTGCTGTTGTGCGCTTGCGATCGTCACGTCAACCGAACGTCCCGCCTCATGGCTGCGCGCATAGGGACCAGGCTTGGCCACCCAGGCGGGATTCGGCACAACGTTGAACATCTTGGCCTGCACATCGTGCGGTCGATAGCAGTCCCAGAAAACCAGTACCTCGCCATGCGAAGCCAATGCCTTTGCCCCAGCGGCAAGCCCGGGAGCCATGGATTCGTGCACCAGGCAGCGGGCATCGGCCGGATACAACGTCATGCCGGTGAAATTGTTCGGCGTCGCGTAGCGCAGATCGATGAGCGCGCTGGGAACGACGGAACGCACATCGACAAATCCCGCCGAGCGTGCCTCGGGGCTCAGCGGCGGCACGTCGGCATTGGCGCGGGCAGCCCAGCTGGGGGCGGACACCGCGACGAGCAGCGCGGCAAAGAACCTCGCTACGGGCATGCGTCCAAGTCTGCCCTTCCGCGGCCGCTGACTTCAGCTCCAGTCGATAGCCGCGGCGCGCTGCGGGACGTCCTCCACTCTGGCCGCGACTTGGGCGGAAACCGCATGTTGATCGTGTTCCATTGTCCTGGCCAAAGATTCGGCTTCCGCGACAATATGCTTGAGTAGGTCCCGGTGGTCTTCGATCATCGCGATGGTCGCGTTTCTGATGGCCACCACCGCAGCACCTCGAGCCTCCGACGGTGAGAAACTCCCGGAGAGCAGCGGGGGCAGCGTCTGGCGTTCGAAGTCCGTCATGTCGCGGGACAGGTGCACGTTGAAGGTCGCTCGAAAAGGATCCCGATCGTCGAGCTCAACGCTGGATATTTTGAGTGGGTCCATGGGCCGTTCCTTTGGTCGGCGAGGGCGATCTTCGCCCGCGTCACGCCGAATTACATGTTTGTAGTTTACCTGCGTTCACGGACCGCTGCGGAAGCCGCGGCAACGGACCGGCGTCGAGCGCAGAGCCGGTAGACTGTCGCCGTCAGTTCCGCAAGAGCATCGGCTTGGAGGAATGGCCTCGAGACTCACGCCGAGCTACGGAGGAACATGAAGCGCCGTGTATTGAAGGCCAGGCCCGCGACCGCTTTCGGGATCGCCGTTGCGGCGACGATCTTGGCCGCACCTCTTGCCCACGCGCAAACCGATGTTCAGACCAACTGCGCGAATTCCGGCGGCCAATATACGTCGGAGGAGGTATCACCTCACTTCGGTTCGGCCCCCACCCTGATCGAGACCTGTTGCATCTCCACCGGGCCATCGCAGAAGTGCACTACCTACCGCGATGGCGTGCAAGGCCCTACCTACGGCGGGAATTAGGCCAGATCCCGATACGTTCGCTGCCGCCGTAGCCGGTGGTGCCGTTGCCACGGTTGCCGATGCGTTAAGCCATGCGTACCGCGCCGGTGTCTCCGTCGACCTCGATTAGGTCGCCGGTGCGCAGAACGGCGGTACCGCGTTTCGTGTTGATCACACAGGGGATGCCCAACTCGCGGGCGACGATCGCCCCGTGGCTGAGCGGGCCGCCGATGTCGATCACCACAGCGGCGGCGATCGACAAGATCGGCGACCAGCTCGGATCGGTGACGTGGCACACGAGGATCTCCCCTGGCTGGAAGAGCTCGAGCTCGTCGGCGTTGGCGGTGAGTAGGACGCGGCAGGTTCCCGTGATCTTGCCACCTCTGACGCCGAGGCCGGAGACCTCGGTCGCGGTCTCCGTTGATCGCTTCAGGGGAGTGGCGCGGGGCGTGTTCCGTCTGGGATCAACGGGCTTGTTATATGTGCCAAAAGTGTCCGCGGCGGCGCCGAAGACGGTGTTGATGCGGAGCTGTCGGCTGCGGATGCCCTAGGTGTAACTCCCAGACAGGTTGTGAACGGCGTGGCTAGCGGAATGTAGATGAGGACCTCCGGTATCGGTGTGGTTACCACACGCACATTCGATTGCCGAGAGGTCCTCATGTCCCACGCTAATGCTTTATTGACCCCCAAGGGCCGGTTGCGGCTGGCCCGCTGTGTTGTTGAGGACGGCTGGCCGCTACGCCGGGCTGGTGAACGGTTCCAATGCTCGCCGACCACAGCCAAGAAGTGGGCCGACCGGTACCGTGCTGGCGGCGCGGCGGCCATGGTAGACCGGTGCAGTCGTCCGCATCACAGCCCGCGCCGGCTCGATAAGCGTCGGGAGCGCCGAATCATCAACGTGCGCTTCACACGCCGGTGGGGACCGCACCGTATCGCTGCCTACCTGCGGCTGGCCCGGTCCACCGTGGAGGCGGTACTGCGCCGCTACCGCATGCCCTTGCTGCGCGATCTGGACCAAGCCAGTGGCTTGCCGGTACGCCGGCCCCGGCCGCACCGCTACGAACATCCCGCCCCTGGGGATTTGGTCCATGTCGACATAAAGAAGCTTGGGCGCATCCCCGAGGGCGGCGGACACCGCATTGTGGGCCGCCAAGTCGGTCGCCGTCACAGCGGCCAGCGTGGGCGCGGGTACGGATTCATGCACCATGCCCTCGACGATCACAGCCGACTGGCATATTCGGAGATCCTCGCCGATGAGCGTCGAGAGACCGCAGCGCAGTTCTGGGCCCGTGCCAACCAGTTCTTCAATGAACACGGATTCACCGTCAAACGGGTGCTGACTGATAATGGATCCTGTTATCGGTCAAAGCTTTTCGCCGAAGCACTCGGGCCCAACATCAGCCACAAGAAGACCCGACCTTATCGACCTCAGACTAATGGGAAAGTCTGTGAAGACTTATCGACGACGCTGCACCGGTTCGGCCTGACCCCGGCCAAGGTGTGACCACGGTGTCCTTCGTTCGATTTGTCGGTCGACGCCGGTGCAGCGTCGCGGCGCGCACCGGCCAGACGGATCTGACCTGATAGGAGCTTGGACTAGAAGCCCCGTCACAGACTTGTCGCTCCGCCCGACCGGTTCGCCCACCCCGTCAGATCAGTCCTAACGGAGGAGCGGATTCCATCATGACAACAGAGGACAACGATGTCATTGGCGGCGTCGACACCCACAAACACACCCACTATGCCGCGGTCATCGACAAGCTCGGCCGACTCCATGGTCATCAGCAGTTTTCCGCCACCGACAGCGGCTACGCGGCGTTGCTTTCGTGGATGCGTACGTTTGGACCGCTGCGGGCGATCGGCGTGGAGAGCACCGGCTCTTTTGGCGCCACCAGTGAGCATCGAGAGGTTCCACCGCACGATGGCCACTGAATGGGCCTACGCCCAGGCCTACCTATCTGAGGCAGACCGTGCATCGACCTACCAAGCTTGGCTGCATCACTACAATCACCACCGACCCCACACCGGCATCGGCGGAAAAACACCTATTGAGCGCCTACGTGTCCACAACCTGCCCGTGAAGAACACCTAGGGCTGCGGTTCCCGAGCCCCAACTTGGTGTCTTCGGCGGCAGAACTCTAGGGGTGGCCTGGATGTGGCCGGCACGGAGGTGCTCGAACAACCCCGAGCGAGCCAGGATCAGGGCGCTGACGACCAGCACCCACACCGGGAAGGCCAACGTCACCCACATGCTCAGGTCGCTGACGATCAGGATCGAAAGCGCCGCAAAGTAACTCAGTGCCACCAGCCAGCGCGGCATCAAGCCGGTCCGCAGCCAGATGCGGCCCCAGGGGCGCTTGGTCGAGGGGCGGCCTGTTGGTCCGGTTGCGCGAAACGGAATGCGCGCGGCGTTTTTCGGCGTGTTGGCGCGGAGGTTTACGTGTCGCAGTCAGGGCTGGCCGGGCAGCAGCTGCACCATCAGCCCGTGCGTCACCAACGACATGGGCGGCAAGACCGCTATTGCCGACTTTAACGACGTTGCGCTCAACGGGCGGCGGGTGAGCCTACGCAAGCTGCTGGAGATGGCTTCCGACACAACGGTTTCCGAGACCGTGCGGCTGGCCGCGATCCGCGAGGCGCTGGACCGGGCCGAGCTGGCCGCACAAACATGTGCGCCGAGTTCCATGGCGGGCCAGTCCGGTGGGTAACCCGCCGGCGTCAGGTTTTCGAGCACTGCGGGACGGGGGCCGATTCAATCCTTGGCGTACCAATACATCCGGTACGAGAGTTTTGCGCGTTCAAGGTCACGATAGGCCTGCGAGCCTTGCACACCGCTGAATTCGCGGCCGAAGCGACGCAGGAACGCGGGCACATGGCGATCGACCAGGTCCAGTGACCGCTGCGTATTTTTCTCCATCCCACGCAGGACCTCGGCATTGACGACCCTGTCCGAAAGCAGCCGCATCGGTGCGTCGGCGAGCGCCGCCTCCCATTCGGCAGCAAACTCGCGCCGACGGAGATCCGTGTACAGGAAATGCCCGCCCGGGCGCAGCACGCGCGCCACTTCGGCGAGGAAACGCGGAAACCGCGGGTAGCAGTGTGAGGCTTCGACATTGATCACCGCGTCGAAGGATTGGTCGGTGAAGGGCAGGTTCTCGGCGTCGCCCTGCACGAAATCCAGGCCGGGCAGATTGTGCCGTTCTCGGCAAAACGCGACGCCGGCGGGGTTGAAGTCCAGCCCGGTATAGGAGGCCGGGCGCAAGGTGCGCACGAGGTAGGAAGCTCCGCCGCCGTGGCCGCAACTGACCTCCAGCACTTGTTTGCCCTTGAGCTCGGCCTGCGTCGCCGTGCGGTGGTAGAGCTGGATGTAGAACCGGTTGCGCTCGTCGGACGCCGCCAGCGGCAGAGCCATCGGCGGATCCTCCTCATAGCCCCAGTTGAGAAACACGACATCGTCCGCGTAGAGCCAGCGGGTTATCAAGGGATACCAGTACTTCAGGAAGAACGGGACGGACCCCACGCGGTAGACGAGACCCAAGCCGATTTGCTCAACCGCTTCGGACCGAGAACGAATGGAGGCCATGCCGGGGAAGTATGACAGGTTCAAGTTCCCCTCACGGGTCTTCGGGGATTTGTGCTGCGCCCGGCCAGGCTCTGGCGCTGACCTTCGACCGCGTCGCATCACCGGCTGAACTGAGTCACGATGCCGTTGCTACGGCGTCATCGGCCGCCAGCGTGTCCGACAGGTGTCGGCCCAGTGCGCGCGGTGTGTTGTGGGTGGCGATGGCCTTCGGGGTGATGCGTATTCCGGTCTCGGTCTCGATTCGAGTGCGTAGCTCGAGGTTGGCCAGCGAGTCCAGACCGTGGTCGGTGAACGGGCGGTCGGGGTCCACCGCGCGGCGCAGGATGAGGCTGGCCTGCTCGGTTACCAGACGTCCAAGCCGGGTGGGCCACTCGTCCGGCGAAAGAGTCAACAAGTCGGCTCGCAGCGTGGCGATGTCCGCCGGGTGTTGCCCATCCGCGTGTCGGAATGCTTCCGCGAACGGGCTGCGGTTCACGAGCGCCAGCCACAGGGGTTCCCGTTGCCGGAAAATAGCCGGTGTAGCTGCGGTTGTGACGCAACAGTTGTTCGAACGCGTACGCGCCGTCGTCGGGGGTGATCATCATGGTCCGGCCGCCTCCTGCAAGGAAGGTGGCGCGCCCGATCTCGCCCCACGCTCCCCATGCGATCGCGCTGGCTGCCAGGCCCTGGCTGCGCGCCAGTGGGTGAAGGCGTCCAGCCAGCTGTTGGCCGCGGCGTAAGCGCCCTGGCCGGGCGAACCGAGCAGGGCGGCTGCCGAGGAGAACGAGCAGAACCAGTCGAGAGGCTTTGTGGCGGTTGCGTTGTGCAGGTGCCGCGCACCCTAGACCTTGGGCGCCCAGTCTCGGTCGATGAGCTCGTCGGTGATGTTGGCCAGCGTGGCATCTTCGACTACCGCTGCGGCGTGCAGCACCCGCGCACCGGCAGCCCCGTTGCGGTTGCCGCGGCCACAACGCGGGCCGCGGTGTCAGCCTCGGCGATGTTGCCGCACTCCACCACGACCTCGGCCCCGGTCGAACGGATGCGCTCGATGGCCGTCATGGCCTCGGGAGCGGGTTTGGAGCGCGCGGTGAGCACGATGCGGCCACAGCCCGCCGCGGCCATCCCGGCGGCCAGGAATAATCCGATACCGCCAAGGCCACCGGTGATGATGTACGCGCCGTCGCGGCGGAAGACCCGGGCCCGCTGCCGCGGCACCGGCACGCTGCTGTGCCCGGCGCGGGGAACGTTGAGCACGAGTTTGCCGGTGTGCTCGGCCCCGGCTATCACCCGAATCGCGGTGGGCGCATCGTGAAGCGGGTAATGAGTGATCTCCGCTGGCGGCAACTCCCCGTCTGCAACGAGCCGCTACACAGTGCCGATCAGATCATGGAACTGCTCGGGGTGGCTGTCGCTCCACAGCGCGATGTCGAAATAGAAAAACGTGAGGTTGTGACGGAACGGATAGAGCTCGAGCCGGGTGTTGGCGTAGACGTCACGTTTGCCGATCTCCACGAATCGGCCGCCGAACCACAGCAGGTCCAGCCCGGCGCGCTGCGCGGCGCCGATCAGCGAATTCAGCGCGACGTCGACGCCATACCCGTCGGTGTCGCGCCGAATCGCATCGGCGAATTCGGTTGTCCGCGAGTCATATACGTGCTCGACGCCCATGTTGTGCAGCAGCGCACGTCGCTGCGGGCTGCCGGCCGTGGCGAAGATCTCCGCTCCCGCCAGCCGCGCGATCGCAATCGCCGCCTGCCCCACGCCGCCGGTTGCCGAGTGGATCAACACCTTCTCACCGGACTCGATCCTGGCCCGGTCGTGCAGCCCATGCCAGGCTGTGCCGTATGCCCTCGCCGCCGCGGCGGCCTCGCCGGCCGCCAGGCCGGGCGGCAGGGTGACGGCAAGCCGAGCGTCGCAGGTGACGAACGTGCCCCAGCAGCCGTTGGCAAGGCCCGAGAAGCCGGCGACCTGATCACCCACCCGGGGATCGGTGACATCGGGCCCGACCGCGGTGACCACGCCGGTGAAATCTATGCCCAGCTCCGCCCGGCGCCCGTCGATGCTGGGTACCGTCCCAGGGCGGCGAGGACATCGGCGAAGTTGACGCTTGAGGCGGCAATCTTGACCTCAATCTGTCCCGGCCCCGGCGGCCTGCGATCGAACGGGACGAGCTCGACGGTTTCCAGGTCGCCCGGATTGCGGGCTTCCAGGCGCATGCCGTCACGTTGGTTGTCCACGGTGGTGGTGCGCCGCTCCCCGGTCCCCAGTGGGCTGTTACGTAGCCGGGCCGCGTACCACTGGCCGCCGCGCCAGGCGGTCTCGTCCTCGTCTGAGCCGCTCAATAGTTCCCGCGCCAGTTGTTCAGCGTCGTTGTCGTCGGCCAGGTCGATCTGGGTCGGCCGCAGTTGTGGGTGTTCGGCGCCGATCACCCGGAGCAGGCCGCGTAGCCCGGACTGATCCAGGTTCGGCTGATCGTCGGGCCGGACTATCTGCGCCCGCCTGGTCACGACATACAGCCGGGGCGGGTCTGACAGGTCCGGTAGCTCCCGGGCGATCCGCACCAGGCGACGTACTTGCTCCCTGCCCCGCAGCAGGCTCCGTTCATCGGGGTCGCCGTACCTGGCGGGGGCAGACACCAGGCCTGGCGGCCACCTGTTGAGCAAAGCCGTGTTTCGTCTCGTGCGGGTCATGGTTTGATTGATGAAGAAGTACAGCCGGTCGGGCGCTGATGCGTCCGCGTCATGTGACGTTTTGAACTTGGAGGCAGTGATGACCGCCAGCACTGGGGGCGACCGTGAAACCCACACGGCTCCCGAGCATCCGCAGTCCTCTCTGGATACGGGTCCGCTGTCCTCACTGGATATCTTGCCCAGGGTTGGAATCCGGGAGTTGGCGCGTGACCACGGCCGCTTCTTCCGACCTGGGAGACAACACTCGCCGTTGTGGGGCCTCGGCGACCGCTTCCTGATCGATGTTCATGCGGGTCCGAGGGTGGTCATGACCTCGTGCCCTCAGGACGCAAAGGTGGTCTTCGCCGACCGGGACGGCGCGCTCTCTTTCGGCGAGGTGCTACGGCGCTTCACGCCCCATGAGGCGCTGTTCGGCAGCGACGCGTACATCTTCCGTGAGGGCGAGGCTCACCTGACGGAGCGCCGCAAGATCGCGCCGCCGTTACACGGCAAGGTACTCAGGTCTTACGAGCGCGCGATGGTTGACATCGTGCTCCGTAGGTTGCCCGAATATCCGCTCGGCAAGCCTGTCAGGTTCAGCACGATCGGCGGACAGCTCGCGCTCGACGTGATGATGACGGTGATCTTCGGCGTCTCGAAGCCCGAGCGGATGCGACGCTTGGAGCGCGCGATGCTCGCCTACTGCGGGGTCGCGCAGGGCCCAAGTTTCCTCGGCGTCGGCGTGCTGTCGACGGTGCTCCGCGGCGGCTGGCTGTCCATCCCGCGGTTAGCGCGGACCGCCGCTGCGGTCGACGCGATCGTCCTCGAGGAGATCGCGGAGCGCCGGCGCACGGGATCACGCAGCGACGACTGCCTGACCATCTATCTGGAGCTAAACGAGCAGGAAGCTGAGCCGTACGACGACGCATTCCTGGCGCGCTCGATGCGCGGGCTGATGCTGGCCGGCCACGCGGCCACCTCGGTCACCATCGGTTGGTTTGGCGACCTGCTGGTCCACCACGCCGACGCGCTCGCAGCCCTCGAGCAGAGCCTGGACCGGGGCGAGGAGGATTACCTCGACGCGGTCATCGCTGAGACGTTGCGGTTGCGCCCGGGGTTGCCGTTCACCGGCCGCCGCACGCTAGCGCCCTTCAACCTCAACGGGCTGCTCGTCCCGCGCGGCGCGTTTATCATCATCGCGATCATGGCGCTGCACGAGCGCGCCGACCTTTATCCTGACCCGCTCGCGTTTCGGCCCGAACGATTTCTGGGCTCGCGACCGCAGCCTTACACCTGGGTGCCGTTCGGCGGTGGTGTGCACTACTGTCTTGGCGCGGAGTTCGCGCTGTTCGAGGCGCGCGTGCTGTTGCGGACGCTGTTGCAGCACCGCCGGCTCCGTGCGGTCGACGGTCGCCGCGGCGGTCGCTCCAGCCTCACACACCCATTACCTGTGCCAGCCGGCGGGGCCCCGATTGTGTTGACGGCGCGCGACTGAGCCGGTTCCAGCAGTGTTGACCGCGCGCGCGATTGAGCGGTGAGCCACCGGGGAAAAGTTGCTCAGTTACTGTAATGGAGGTGCCGCCGAGCGCCGCGACACAGGCACTGCGGCCCCGTGGCAAGGGCCGAAATACCCTAGCGATCAATGGAAGTACGAGAAATATTAACAGTTCGTACAACGGCAAACTGCTTCTTTGGGTCACCGGATAGGAGGCCATTAATTAGTAACCAAGTTATGGTCACCGGGCAAACCGTGGTGAACCGGGCTCGCCGGCATTTCTGGGGTGCGAGTCTCTGCTCGCATCCCCGAAGAGTGCATAAACCGAGCGGTGCTCTGACGTTCAAGATAAAGTGACGAGTATTCACAGCTCAAGATCAGGCGACGAGATGCCAGAGGACACGGCGTTCACGGCACGAACTGTGCTAGATCTTGTGCGGCACAGAGCAGAGCGTTATCGAGACAAGCTTGCTTTTGACTATTGTCGCCATTCCCCGGCTGGGGAAGAACATAGTCGGTTGACCTATCACGAACTGGACATAAAGGCTCGGGCAATCGCGTCGACTTTGCAAAGACAGGGCGCTGCGGGCGAACGTGTACTTGTCCTCTGCCCCTCGGGCCTGGATTTTGTCGCCGGCTTTTTCGGGTGTCTCTATGCCGGAGCCATCGCGGTGCCGGTGCACCCGCCGGTCCGCAGCCGCGTAATCGGCCGCGTCGCTTCGATTG
>NZ_JBKQTQ010000006.1:0-60170 GCF_052143115.1 Mycobacterium sp. | reverse complement strand
CTGCACGCGAGCGCCGCGGCGGCCAAGCGGCTGATCAGATTCCTGGTGACTACCAGGGGGTCCTCCGGGACAGTGTTGGTGGGGGTGGCCGGCTAGCGCCGGGGGGCGCGCGCCGGCCAGGGTGGATCAGGGCAGGCCGGACACCGGGAAGTACAACGGGTTGGGCGACGTCGCCGGAGCGGCGGCCGGAACGGGCACCAATCCGGGCGAGCCGACGCCGGGAGAAGCCGGGAGCCCACCGGTTATCAACGAGCTCAGGTCGCGGGGCAGCGAAATCTGCTGCGGCAGCGGCACTGGCAGGAACGGCATCTGCGGCAAGTTGAGCTGCGCCTGGGGCAGCAATCCCGCGGGTCCTGTCGCCGGTGCAGGCGCCGCCGGCACGGTCGGCGTCAACCCCGGAATGCCGGTGAGCCCGGACGCGGGCGCGGCCGGCGCCGGAAGGGTCGGTGTCAACCCCGGGATCCCGAGTCCGGGTGTCGCACTCGTCGCCGCCGGAGCAGCGCTTGTGGTGCCGGGGATGGGCGAGGTTACGCCGGGTACGGCTGAGGTGGCTCCTGGAACGCCCGCTGCCGAAGGCTGCGGGACTCTGATGCTGGCCAACGGCGGCGGCGTCGCTGGCTGTCCGCTCAGGGCCGTCCCAAGGTTTTGCAGCACCTGGGGTGCGCCGGCCGCCGAAGTGACCAATTGCTGCCCGATATTGGGTGCGGGTACCGGTGGCGCCGGGTCGGCGTGGGCTGTGCCCATCAGACCGCCTGCGAGTAGCGCGGCCGATGAGCCCGCCACAACCGCGGTGGCGCGTAACAACGTCCAAATGGTTGACATGACTCTCCTGGTTCTCGATGACGGGGTCCTCCCGCGCTGATAGTTCGCTCGATATGGAAGTGACTCAAGTGACACGTGTGGCGTTTATTCGATCGTTACGGATACGAGTGACGGCGGTGACCAACGGCCTCGCAGCGCAGGGGTGGGCGGTGAAAAGCGGTCTGCCGCCGCACCTGTCGTGGCCCCGTTAGAGTCGTTCAGATAGACACCAACTCGGCCGCCCCGGCGGCAGCTATCACCCGGCGAGCGATTTCGCTGAACGCGGTCGGGCCGGTGCTCTTGGTTCTGAGCGTCGCTGCGCGGCTGGCCTGGACGTATCTCGCTCCCAATGGGGCCAACTTCGTCGACTTGCACGTCTACATCGGCGGTGCGGCCACCATCGACCACCCGGGCAGCCTGTACCACTACGTCTACGCCGACCAGACGCCGAACTTCCCGCTGCCGTTCACCTACCCGCCGTTTGCGGCGGTCATCTTTTACCCGCTGCACCTGCTGCCGTTCGGCCTGGTCGCCTTCTGCTGGCAGGTCGGAACGATGGCCGCGCTCTACGGTGTAGTCCGGATCAGCCAGCGTTTGCTCGGCGTTGCGGCGGGTGAGGGCCACCGTCTCGCGATGCTCTGGACCGCGGTCGCCATCTGGCTCGAGCCGCTGCGCAGTACGTTCGACTACGGCCAGATCAATGTGTTGTTGGTGCTGGCCGCGCTGTATGCGGTTTACACCACCCGGTGGTGGTTGTCGGGCCTATTGGTCGGCACTGCGGCCGGCGTCAAGCTGACGCCAGCGATCGCCGGACTCTATTTCCTCGGCGCTCGCCGGTGGGGTGCGGCGGTGTTTTCCGCGGTCGTCTTCTTGGCCACCGTTGCGGTGTCGGCACTGGTCGTCGGCGACGAGACTCGCCTCTACTTCACCGATCTGATTTTCAAAACCGACCGGGTCGGGCCGATCTGCACGACGTTCAATCAGTCCTGGCGGGGCGGCTTCTGTCGGATCTTCGGCCACGACGCCGGCTACAGCCCGCCGGTGCTGACCGGGATCGCCGTCACCGCCATACTGGCCATCCTGGCCTGGCGTGCGCTGACCAGCCGCGGGCCGGACCCGCTAGGCACCCTGCTGGTGGTTGAGCTGTTCGGGCTGCTGCTCTCACCGATTTCCTGGACACACCACTGGGTGTGGTTGGTGCCGTTGATGATCTGGCTGCTGCACGGACCACTATCGCAACGTCTTGGCGCGCGCATCCTTGGCTGGAGCTGGCTGGTGCTGCTGGTTTTCGGCGTGCCTTGGCTGCTCAGCTTTGCCCAACCGACCATCTGGCAGAACGGCAGGGCGTGGTATCTGGCCTGGGGCGGGATGGTCTATATCGTGGCGACGCTGGCAACCTTGGCTTGGATCGCGGCGAGCGGGCCCCGGTTGGATGGCCGCCAGCACGCACGCGCCTCCGTTTCGAATAACCCCACTCAGCGGTGAGGGCCGAGTGGGGCTATTCGTCCCCTCGTCTGGTGGCTGCCGTCGCGATGGGGTGACCAACCGACTGTGGCGAGACCACAGCCTTCTGCACCCGCTAGACGCCCAGGCCGCCGGACAATCTGCGGCGCTGGGACGTCTAGCCGACCGGACTCAGAGCGCTCGGCTCATGGGAAGTAGTCGCCCAAAGACAGAGCTAGAGCCGACGCGTCAAACGCAGTCGGAATGGCGAAGTCGCCGAGGGGGGTATCGAACGTATCTGTGATCAGATTTGCGAATTGCTTCACTATGGACTGACCATGTTGTTGTGGTGCAAGACTTTCCAGTCTTCAACGGCTGTCCGAGGGCAAGGACTGCACCAGATTTCCCGCGTAAATGCCGCGAGGCTGGATTCTCAGGTAGAACACAGGCTGGGTTCGATCCAGGCGCGCAGGCTCTCGCCGCGCTAGACGAAGGGTCGCGCGACGAGCCGAGGCTAAGAACCGATGATCCCGTCGATGTCGTGCGCCATGGCCACATCTTTGTCGGTGATGCCGCCCTCGGAGTGTGTCACCAGCGAGAAAGTCACCGTCCGCCAACGGATATCGATGTCGGGGTGATGATCTTGCGCTTCGGCGTGCTCAGCCACCCGGCGCACCGCATCGATACCTGCGAGGAATGCCGGAAACTTGACCGCCCGGCGCAGCGCGCCCTGCGACCGCTCCCATCCGTTGAGGTCAGGCAGTGCGGCATCAACTTGCTCATCCGTTAACACAGCCATCTCTCGACCGTATACCGTCACCGCGATGCCGAACCAGATCGTGGTCGCCGCAGCCATCATCGCCGAATCCACGGTGCTGGTCGCACAACGTCTTCGGCCACCCGAATTGGCCGGCCGCTGGGAATTACCCGGCGGCAAGGTCGCGCCCGGTGAGACCGAGCCCGAGGCGTTGGCCCGCGAACTGGCCGAGGAGCTGGGCGTCGAAGTCGCGGTCGGCGCACGTTTGGGCGACGACATTGCGCTCACCGAGTCGACAACGCTGCGTGCCTACCAGGTCAGCCTGGTCCGCGGTGAACCGCAGCCGCACGACCACGGCGCGCTGCGCTGGGTGGCGGCCGCGCAACTGCAAGAAATCGACTGGGTGCCCGCCGATCGGGGCTTTCTGGTTGCACTGAACCGAGTCTTGGGGTCGCGCTGAGCGCGCTCAGTTCGCTATCGACAGCCCGCACTGCCAGAATCACCGGCGTGGATTTTCGCAATGTCGCCATCGTCGCCCACGTCGACCATGGCAAGACCACGCTGGTCGACGCGATGCTGCGGCAGTCCGGTGCGTTGCATGAACGCGGTGATCTGCAGGACCGCGTGATGGACAGCGGCGACCTGGAGCGCGAAAAGGGCATCACCATCCTGGCCAAGAACACCGCCGTCCATCGGCATCACCCGGACGGGACCGTGACGATCATCAACGTCATCGACACCCCTGGGCACGCTGATTTCGGCGGCGAGGTGGAGCGCGGGCTGTCGATGGTGGACGGCGTGCTGCTGCTGGTCGACGCCTCCGAAGGTCCGCTACCGCAGACCCGGTTCGTGCTGCGCAAGGCACTGGCCGCGCATCTGCCGGTGATCCTCGTCGTCAACAAGACCGACCGGCCCGACGCCCGGATTGCCGAAGTCGTGAGCGACAGCCACGACCTGCTACTCGACGTCGCGCCCGATCTCGACGACGAAGCGGCCAAGGCCGCCGAGCACGCGCTGGGCCTGCCGACGCTGTACGCGTCCGGGCGCGCCGGCATCGCGAGCACCGAGGCGCCAGCCGACGGCGAGGTGCCCGCGGGCGACAACCTCGACCCGCTGTTCGACGTGCTGATGGAACACATCCCGCCGCCGATCGGGGACCCAGAAGCGCCGCTACAGGCGTTGGTGACCAACCTGGACGCGTCGGCGTTCCTCGGCCGGCTCGCCTTGGTCCGGATCTATAAGGGCAAGCTGCGCAAGGGCCACCAGGTGGCGTGGATGCGCGAGGTGGACGGGTTGCCCGTCATCACCAACGCCAAGATCACCGAGTTGCTCGCGACCGAGGGCGTCGAGCGCACCGCCACCGACGAGGCGATCGCCGGCGACATCGTGGCCGTGGCGGGGCTGCCCGAGATCATGATCGGCGACACGCTGGCCGATCCCGACCATGCCCACGCGCTGCCGCGCATCACCGTCGACGAGCCGGCCATCTCGGTGACGATCGGCACCAACACCTCCCCGCTGGCGGGAAAGGTTTCGGGGCACAAGCTGACCGCGCGCATGGTCCGCAACCGGCTGGGCACCGAGCTGGTCGGCAACGTCTCCATGCGGGTCGTCGACATCGACAGGCCCGACGCCTGGGAGGTGCAGGGCCGCGGCGAGCTCGCGCTGGCGGTGCTGGTCGAGCAGATGCGCCGGGAGGGGTTCGAGCTCACGGTCGGCAAGCCGCAAGTGGTCACCAGGACGATCGACGGCAAGCTGCACGAACCGTTCGAGGCGATGACGATCGACTGTCCCGAGGAGTTCGTCGGGGTGATCACCCAGTTGATGGCCGGCCGTAAGGGCCGCATGGAGGAGATGACCAACCATGCCGCGGGCTGGGTGCGGATGGACTTCATCGTGCCCAGCCGGGGCCTGATCGGTTTCCGCACCGATTTTCTGACCCTCACTCGCGGCACCGGCATTGCCAACGCCGTGTTCGACGGCTACCGACCGTGGGCCGGCGAGATCCGGGCCCGGCACACCGGGTCGCTGGTGTCCGACCGCACCGGCACCATCACCCCGTTTGCCCTGATCCAGTTGACCGACCGGGGCCAGTTCTTCGTCGAGCCTGGCCAGGAGACCTACGAGGGAATGGTCGTCGGGATCAACCCACGCCCAGAGGATCTCGACATCAATGTCACCCGCGAGAAGAAGCTGACCAACATGCGGTCCTCGACCGCGGACGTCTTCGAGACGTTGGCCAAGCCGCTCGAGCTCGACCTGGAGCAGGCCATGGAATTCTGTGCGAACGACGAATGCGTCGAGGTGACGCCGGAGATCGTCCGGGTCCGCAAGAACGACCTGGACGCCACCACCCGGGCGCGCAGCAAGGCGCGGGCCAAGGCCCGTGGTTAGCGCTGGCCAAGCACAAGCAGCAGTTGATCAACCGCGGGGCCCCGATACCCTGTTGGGCGTGCCGAACCGAGCTCGCCGCGCCTGGTTAGTCATCGGCGTGCTGGTTTCGACGCTGGCGCTGGCAGGCTGCACCGTCAGTCCGCCGCCGGCCCCGCAGAGCACCGAGACCACCCGGAGCACCGCGCCGCCGCCCATGCGGAAGACGCAGATCATCATGGGCATCGACTCGATCGGTGCCGGGTTCAACCCGCATCTGTTGACCGACCTTTCCGCGGTCAACGCCGCAATCGGTGCGCTGGTGCTGCCCAGCGCGTTCCGTCCGATTGCCGACCCGGCCACGTCGACCGGATCCCGATGGGAGATGGACCCGACGCTGCTGGTGTCCGCGGATGTCACCAACGACAACCCGTTCACGGTGACCTACAAAATCCGGCCGGAGGCGCAGTGGACGGATAACGCTCCCATCGCCGCCGACGACTTCTGGTATCTGTGGCGGCAGATGGTCAGCCAGCCCGGTGTGGTCGATCCGGTCGGCTACGACCTGATCACCGGCGTGCAGTCGATCGACGGCGGCAAGCAGGCGGTCGTCACGTTCTCCCGGCCATACCCGGCGTGGCGCGAGCTGTTCAGCAACATTCTGCCTGCGCACATCGTCAAGGATGTGCCCGGCGGTTTCCCGGCCGGGCTGGCGAGCGCCCTGCCGGTCACCGGCGGACAGTTCCGGGTGGAAAACATCGACCCGCAGCGCGACGAAATCCTGCTCGCCCGCAACGATCGCTATTGGGGGCCGCCGGCCAAGCCGGATTTGATCCTGTTCCGGCGGGCCGGGGCACCGGCCGCACTGGCCGATTCGGTCCGCAACGGCGACACTCAGGTCGCCCAAGTACACGGTGGCTCAGCAGCTTTCGCGCAGTTGTCGGCCATCCCGGATTTGCGTACCGCCCGGATCATGACGCCGCGGGTCATGCAGCTCACGTTGCGCGCCAACGAGCCTAAGCTGGCCGATTCCGCGGTTCGCAAGGCGATTCTGGGCATGCTCGACGTTGACTTGCTCGCCGCCGTGGGCGCCGGCAGCGACAACACCGTCACCCTGGACCAGGCGCAGATACGCTCACCCAGCGACCCCGGCTACGTGCCGACCGCACCGCCCGCGCTGACCAGAACGGAGGCGTTGGGGTTGCTGGAAGCATCCGGATACCAAATCGAGAACGACACGTCGGCGTCGGTCACTCCGCCACCTCCAGCGCCCTCGGCGGCGCCCAAAACCGGGCCGCCCGAGATCACCCGGGGGCGGATCAGCAAGGACGGCAAGCAGCTGTCGCTGATCGTCGGCGTCGCGGCGAACGACCCGACGTCGGTGGCAGTGGCCAACACCGCCGCCGATCAGTTGCGCAACGTCGGTATCGCCGCAACCGTGTTGGCGCTCGATCCGGTGGCGCTCTACCGCGACGCGTTGGTCAACAACCGGGTGGACGCCCTGGTCGGTTGGCGCGAAGCGGGCGGGAACTTGGCGACGCTGTTGGCGTCCCGCTACAGCTGCCCGGCGCTGGAGGCGACCGCGGTCTCGACGGCGGCGGCCCCGACGGCCTCACCCGACCCATCGGCGACGGCCAGGGCGACTCCTGCCACCACGCCGGCGGCTCCCACGTCGACTGCGCCCAGCCGGGCACAGGAACCCGGAGCACTGGTGCAGGCGCCGTCCAACCTCACCGGCATCTGCGATCACAGCATCCAGTCGGATATCGATGCCGCGCTGGCCGGGACCGAGAACATCAACGACGTGGTCAACGCGGTCGAGCCACGGCTGTGGAACATGTCCACCGTGCTGCCGATCCTGCAGGACACCACGATCGTCGCCGCAGGCCCCAGCGTGCTCAATGTGAGCCTCTCCGGTTCGGTGCCGGTCGGGATCGTCGGCGACGCTGGGCAGTGGGTCAAAACCTCGCAGTAGGCCAGGTATATATGCAGGTCAACCAGATGCTTTGGGCTGGGTCCGAACTATCTAAGAACAGTTTGACTCGGAGTACGGCGCGAAGGCCGTCGAGACGGCTCTGGGACAGATATCAACGGACCCGATTACGTTCAATCCTGCAGACGCAGACGTCTTCATCGCGGTCAACGGCAACGAGGTGGAGATCCTGGCCTATGACTTCGGTTTCTTCGATGTAGCCGACATGCACTCGGCATTGGCGGACCTCTGGGGGCTTTTCTCGAGCCTGTTTTAATCCCTCGACTCAAAGCACGGGCCGCTAGGGGGCGGCCCGCGCTTTGCTGTCATCCGAAAGGCACCTTAGTGGCCGTCGGCGTTCCTTGCGCGTAGGTTGGTCGCATGGCAGACGACATCGACCCCGTGTTCGAGGAGTTGTACGGCATCGGGGGCTCCAGCGAGGGCCTGATCCCTTGGGACATCGGCGCGCCACAGCCGGTGGTGCAGCAGCTGGTCGCCTACGGAGCCGTGCGCGGCGAGGTGCTCGATCCGGGCACCGGTCCGGGCTATCATGCCATCCACTTTGCGTCACAAGGCTATTCGACAACCGGCGTCGACGGCTCGCCTTCGGCGATCGAGCGTGCGAAAGCCAACGCCAGGCGGGCCGGGGTGCAGGTTGACTTCCAGGTGGCCGACGCCACCGTGCTGGACGGGTTCGAGGACCGGTTCGACACCGTCGTCGACAGTGCCTTCTACCACGTATTCCTCGACGATCGGCAAGCCCAGACCCGTTACGCCCAAGCGCTGCACCGCGCCACCAAGCCCGGCGCGCGACTGTTCATGTTCGAGTTCGGCCGCCACAACGTCAACGGCTTACAGTTCGACGGCTTGCCGGCCGACAACTTCGAGCAGGTTTTCGGCTCAAGCGGATGGCGTGTCGACTATGTAGGCCCCTCCACCTACGTGGGTATTTTCCGACCCGAGACCATCGACTTTTTGACCACCATGATGAGCGCCAATCCGGACATGGCAGTGCGGTTCGGGCCAATACAGGATCGGATGAAAACCATTGGCCCACTGCTGGATAACCATCGGGTGCACTTTCCGATCTGGGCGGTCGCGGCTACCCGCCTGGACTAGCGTCAGCCGGCCTGCACTGGCGCGGCGAGGGCGACCACGGTGTCGACGATGTGCGCCAGTTGGCGCTTGTTCGGTGGGGCCCCGGTCAGCAGCAGCTGTTGGTTGATCAGCGCTGGGCCGACGCGCGCGGTGTAGGGCGTGAGCACGGCGGCATTGATCTCGCCGTTGGCCACGCCGGCCTGCAGGATCGATTCGATGATCCGCAGACGGGGCGCCACGACGGCGTCGGCGAATATGGAACGCAATTCCGGCTCGTGGATGAGCTGATTCATGATGGCCAGGCTCGGAAATGCAGTCTTGCCGGAAAGCACATCGCAGTGCGCGGTGAAGACGGACAGCAGGTTCTCCCGCGCCGATCGGTCGCTACCCGGCTCCGGGTGTGGCGGCAGCGCGTAGCGCAGCGCCGCCTGGACCAGGTCGTGCTTGGAGGACCAGCGCCGATACAACGCGGCCTTGCCGGTGCGGGCCCGGGCGGCGATCCCTTCCATGGTCAGACCGCCATAGCCGACTGCGGCCAGTTCCGACAGCGTCGCGTCGTAGAGCGCGTCCTCGAGTTCCTTGCCCCGGCGGCGAGTGCGGATCGTCTTCGGCATGGAGATGGTCTGCTGTGCCATGCGTTGATAGTAGCCACCGGCGTTTCTTTTGGCGAAACATCGGCTTTGCCGGGCCACCGATTGTGGCTGCGGCCCACCGGGTTACGTATTCGCTAACCGACTCCGTCGCCGCGCATCACACCGGTATGGTGCGTTCATGCAGGAGACGCCGCGGCTGTTGTTCGTACACGCCCACCCGGACGACGAAAGCATCACCAATGGCGCCACCATCGCCCACTACGCGGCCCGCGGGGCTGAGCTGCACGTCGTCACCTGCACTCTCGGCGAAGAAGGCGAGGTCATCGGCGACCGTTGGGCGCAACTTGCCGTCGATCACGCGGACCAACTCGGCGGCTACCGCATCGGCGAACTCACCGCGGCGCTGCGCGCCCTGGGTGTCGACGCGCCGATCTTCCTCGGCGGGCCGGGGCGCTGGCGGGATTCGGGCATGGCGGGCACCGAACCGCGCGGCCGACGGGGTTCTCAGCGGTTCACGGACGCCGACGAACGCGAAGCCGTCGGCGCGCTGGTCGACGTCATTCGCACATTGCGGCCGCACGTCGTGGTGACCTACGACGCCAACGGCGGATACGGGCATCCCGATCACGTGCAGGCCCATGTCGTCACCACGGCGGCGGTGGCCGCGGCTGGCACCGAGGACTACCCGGGCACGCCATGGACGGTGCCGAAGTTTTACTGGACGGTCATCGCCCGGAGCGCGTTCATCGCAGGTTGGGAGGCGCTCGGGCCTGACGACTTACGGCGCGAATGGGTGATCCCGCCCGCTGATGGCGAATTCGGCGGCCTCGGCTACTCCGACGAAGAGATCGACGCGGTCGTCGAGGACCTGGACGCGCTGCCGGCCAAGAGGGCGGCGCTGGCGGCGCACGCCACCCAGCTGATCGTCGGCCCCACCGGCCGAGCTCTCGCGTTGTCGAATAACTTCGCGCTGCCGATCGTCGGCCAGGAGCACTATATTTTGGCTGGCGGCGTCGCGGGTGATCGCGATCAGCGCGGCTGGGAGACCGATCTCCTCGCCGGACTCGACCTCGCCGGGTCCGCCGCGCGGTAGGCTTCCGACCAAGCAAGCGCCGCGAGGACCAGGAAGGAAAAGTATGGATCCGGATCTGGACTACAACCAGCAACACCGGCAGGACCGGCTGGACAGCTTCCAGTGGGAGCTCATGTCCATCGTTTCGCAGCTGGACAGCGTCCCGACCTGACCGCCACCAAGCCGCGCGTCGGCCAGATCGACGACGCCGGCGCGACGGACCCTTCCATCCGAATCGTCATTCTGGCGTTACTCGCCGTCGACGGGATTCTCTCCGCGGTCGCCGGCGCGCTGCTGCTCCCGGCCTACCTCGGTTCAATCCCATTTCCCATCAGCGCGTTGATCAGCGGTCTGGTGAACGCGGCTCTGGTCTGGGCCGCCGGCCGATGGACCACGTCGGCGAGGCTGGCCGCCTTGCCGCTGTGGACCTGGCTGTTGACGGTCGCCGCGATGGCGATGGGCGGTCCGGGCGGCGACGTCATCTTCGGTGGCCGAGGAGTGCTCGCTTACGGCCCATTTCTGCTGCTCGCGGCGGGTGCGGCACCGCCGTTGTGGGTACTGTGGCAGCGCCGAGCCGAATCCTGACGAGTCGCGCGACCAGGCTCTCTGGAGAAAGAGGGCAGGGCCCGCCAGCGCGCAACTGGACGCTACTGTTGCGCCTATGGCACGCGTCGGGGATGCAAACGGTTGCTGCGCGCGGATGAAATCCGGGTGGACGGGAGTTACACCAACGTGCCACTGACTCCGGGCGAAGAATCAACCCTGCTGCCCAACCCGTCGGTGCCGCCGCGGGCGAGCGCGTCCGCGATGCGGCGGGTGTTGCGGCGCGCCCGCGACGGGGTTGCGCTGAATGTGGACGAGGCGGCGGTCGCCATGACTGCCCGTGGCGAGGATCTGGCCGACCTGTGCCGCAGCGCGGCGCGGGTACGCGATGCTGGTCTGGAATCGGCGGGACGACGCGGCACTGCTGGACGGCTGCCGGTCAGCTACTCGCGCAAGGTGTTCATCCCGGTGACGCATCTGTGCCGCGACAGCTGCCATTACTGCACCTTCGTCACCGTGCCCGGCAAGCTGCGTGCCCAGGGCGCCGGGATGTTTCTGCAGCCCGACGACATTCTCGATATCGCTCGTCGCGGCGGCGAACTCGGTTGCAAGGAAGCACTATTCACCCTCGGTGATCGGCCCGAAGATCGGTGGCCGGAGGCGCGCGAGTGGCTGGAGGAACGCGGCTACGACTCCACGTTGTCCTACGTGCGGGCGATGGCGATCCGGGTGCTGGAGGAAACCGGGCTGCTGCCGCACTTGAACCCCGGCGTGATGAGCTGGTCGGAGTTGTCGCGGTTGAAGCCGGTGGCGCCGTCGATGGGGATGATGCTGGAGACGACGTCGCGGCGGCTGTTCGAAACGAAGGGCTTGGCGCACTACGGCAGTCCCGACAAGGATCCCGCGGTTCGGCTGCGCACCTTGACCGACGCGGGGCGGCTGTCGATACCGTTCACCACCGGTCTACTGGTCGGCATCGGCGAGACGCTCACCGAGCGTGCCGAGACACTGCATGCTATTCGCAAGTCGCACAAGGAGTTCGGCCACGTTCAGGAAGTCATCGTGCAGAACTTCCGCGCCAAAGAACACACGGCGATGGCCTCGATGCCCGACGCCGGTATCGATGACTTCCTGGCCACGGTGGCGGTGGCGCGACTGGTGCTCGGCCCGGGAATGCGCATCCAGGCGCCGCCGAACCTGGTGTCCGGCGACGAGTGCATGGCGTTGATCGCCGCGGGTGTCGACGACTGGGGCGGCGTTTCACCGCTGACGCCTGACCACGTCAACCCCGAGCGGCCATGGCCCGCGCTCGACGAGCTCGCCGCCATCACCGAACAGGCGGGATACGACTTGGTGGAGCGGCTGACAGCCCAGCCCAAGTACGTCCAGGCGGGGGCGGCCTGGATCGATCCGCGAGTTCACAACCACGTTGCGGTGCTGGCCGACCCGGCCACCGGACTGGCTCGCGATGTGAAACCGGTGGGCATGCCGTGGCAGGAGCCCGACGACGTCGCCTCCTCCGGCCGGGTGGACTTGAACGCCGCGATCGACACCGAAGGCCGTAGCACCGAAGCCCGCAGCGATCTGCTCAGCGCATTCGGGGACTGGGACTCGATCCGATCGAAGGTGGACGAGTTGGCCGCCCGTGCCCCCGAACGCATTGACACCGATGTGCTCGCCGCTTTGAGTGCAGCGGAACGTGACCCTGCCGGCCGCACCGACGCGGAGTACCTGGCGTTGGCCACCGCTGACGGTCCTGCGCTGGATGCTGTTGCCGCCCTGGCGGATTCGTTGCGCCGCGAGGTGGTCGGTGATGACGTCACGTTCGTCGTCAACCGCAACATCAACTTCACCAACATCTGTTACACAGGGTGCCGGTTCTGCGCTTTCGCGCAGCGCAAGGGCGACGCCGATGCTTACTCGCTGTCGACGGCCGAGGTCGCCCAACGTGCGTGGGAGGCCCATGTCGCCGGCGCCACCGAGGTATGCATGCAGGGCGGCATTGATCCCGAGCTGCCGGTCACCGGATATGCGGACCTGGTGCGGGCGGTCAAGGCGCGGGTGCCGTCGATGCACGTGCACGCGTTTTCACCGATGGAGATCGCCAACGGTGTAACCAAGAGCGGCTTGAGTATTCGTGAGTGGCTGACCTGCCTGCGTGAGGCGGGCCTGGACACCATCCCCGGCACCGCCGCGGAGATCCTCGACGACGAAATCCGTTGGGTGCTCACCAAGGGCAAGCTGCCAACCTCGATGTGGATCGAGATCGTGAGCACAGCCCACGAGGTGGGCCTGCGGTCATCGTCGACGATGATGTACGGCCACGTCGACAGCCCGCGGCATTGGGTCGGTCACCTCAACGTATTGCGTGACATTCAGGACCGCACCGGAGGTTTCACCGAGTTCGTGCCGCTGCCGTTTGTGCATCAGAACTCGCCGCTGTACCTCGCCGGTGCGGCACGGCCTGGGCCAAGCCACCGGGACAACCGCGCAGTGCATGCGCTGGCGCGGATCATGTTGCACGGCCGTATCTCTCATATCCAGACCAGCTGGGTCAAGCTCGGCGTCGAGCGCACGCAGGTGATGCTCAACGGCGGCGCCAACGATTTGGGCGGCACCCTGATGGAAGAGACGATCTCCCGGATGGCCGGCTCCGAATACGGATCGGCCAAGACGGCCTCCGAGTTGATTGCGATCGCTGAGGGCATCGGTCGTCCGGCACGCCAGCGCACCACGACGTATAGTCCGCTCGCGGCTTAGTTGTCAGAGGCGGCGGGTATACCCGATGCCGTGAAGCAACAGATCGACGACGATCGATTCCCCGAGTGGCAGCCGTTCTTAGACGCCGTCCAGCAGCGCCGCCCCGACGCCGGCAGCTGGTGTGAAGCCTGGACGGTCCGCGACATCGTCATCCATCAAGCCGGCAACGCCGAAGAGCTCGCCCGGGTGCTGGGCGCGCACCTGGCCGGCGAGCCGGTTGCCACGCGCGGGTTCGAGGAACGTGAGGCGCCGTTGCGCGCCATGAACGAAACCGACTTGTGGGCAGCCTTGCACCGAAACATGGCGACGCTGAACGAAGTCGCCGAA
This sequence comes from Mycobacterium sp., assembly GCF_052143115.1. Classification (GTDB taxonomy): domain Bacteria; phylum Actinomycetota; class Actinomycetes; order Mycobacteriales; family Mycobacteriaceae; genus Mycobacterium. The sequence continues at coordinate 46,434 of NZ_JBKQTQ010000006.1, read as the reverse complement.
GCCGCCGATGACGTTCCGGCCGACACGGACGTGGCGTGGACTGGGCGGACCATGAAGGTGCCCTGGTTCGCCGAGCACATGCGCGAGGAGCTCGTCCTGCACGGCTGGGACATCACCGGCGACGATGCGGCGGCCCAGGCCTGGATGGCGCAGCCCTGGATGACCACCCACAGTGTGCTGGCGATGGGAAAGCCGCTGTTGGCCAAGGGCGCCAAGCAACTGCGGCCCGGGGAGCGAATCGAGGCGCGACTGCGGGTTGCCGACGCCGACGACGTCGTGGTCGATGCGGACGCCAACCGCACCACCATCCGGCTGGCCGACCCGGACGGTCCGGCCACCTTGGAAACCGACGCCGCAACGCGTGTCCTGCTGCTGTGGGGCCGCAGGCCCGCCGACCCATCGCGGATCTGCAGCCGTGTCGGTCCGGAAACCTTGGGCAGAGTACGCAGTCTGCTGGCCGGCTACTGACCTGAGCGCCTCTATAGCCGGGCCGCCAGCTCGGTGCCCTGCTTGATGGCACGCTTGGCGTCCAGTTCGACCGCGAATGCGGCACCGCCGATGATGTGCGGGTCAATGCCGACGCTTCGCAGATCGTCTTCCAGGTCGCGCACCGGCTCTTGGCCCGCGCAGACCACCACGTTGTCCACGGCCAGCAGCTGCGGTCGCTCCCGGTTGGGGCCGAAGCTGATGTGCAGCCCGTCGTCGCTCACCCGCTCGTAGTTGACTCCGGAAAGCTGGTGAACGCCTTTGGCTTTCAACGAAGCCCGGTGTACCCAACCGCTGGTCTTACCCAGCCGCTTCCCCTGAATACCGTTCGTGCGCTGCAGCAGATATACCTCGCGCGCCGGCGGCGTCGGAATCGGAGTCGTCAGCGCGCCCCGCTGCTCCCACGGGTCGGCGGCACCCCACTCCGCCTTCCACTCTTTTAGGCCTTGCGGTTCATGCCTTGGCGAGTCGTCGGTCACCAGGAGCTCACTGACATCGAAACCGATGCCGCCGGCGCCAATCACGGCGACGGTCTTCCCGACCGGTTTGACACCGGTGATGGCCTCGGCATATGTGAGCACCATCGGATGGTCGATCCCCGGAATGGTCGGAATCCGCGGCGCCACGCCGGTCGCCAACACCACGTCGTCGTAGCCGGTCAGCTCGGCCGCCGACACCCGGGTGCCCAGCCGAACGGCCACGCCGTGTATTTCCAGCATCGTCGTGAAATACCGGATGGTTTCGTTGAATTCCTCTTTGCCCGGGATTCGGCGGGCCATGTCGAACTGGCCGCCGATGAAGTCGTTGGCCTCGAACAGCGTGACGTCGTGACCGCGCTGAGCAGCGTTGACCGCGGTCGCCAGCCCGGCCGGACCGGCCCCGACCACCGCGACCGATCGAGTGCGCCGGGTTGGAGACAACACCAGCCGCGTCTCGTGGCCGGCCCGTGGATTGAGCAGACAGGACACCGTCTTCTTCACGAACGCGTGATCCAGGCAGGCCTGATTGCAGGCGATGCAGGTGTTGATCTCGTCGTCGCGCGCGGCTTGCGCCTTCAGCACCCACTCCGGGTCCGCCAGCAGCGGCCGGGCCATCGAGATCAGCTGCACGTGGGTGTCGGCCAAGATTTGTTCGGCCACCTGCGGCATGTTGATTCGGTTGGACGCCACCACAGGGATATCGACGTGTCCGGCGACGGCATGGCTGATGTCGACGAAGGCGCTGTTGGGCACCGATGTGACGATCGTCGGTACTCTCGCCTCGTGCCAGCCGAAGCCGGAGTTGAGCATGGTCGCGCCCGCGGCCTCGACATCGGTTGCCAGCGAGAGCATTTCATCCCAACTCTGGCCGTCCTCGACGTAGTCAGCCATCGACATCCGGTAGCAGATGATGAAATCGGATCCGACAGCCGCCCGGGTGCGACGCACAATCTCGACCGGCAACCGGCGTCGCTTCTCGGGTGTGCCGCCCCAGGCGTCGCTGCGCTTGTTAGTACGCGGGGCCAGGAATTGGTTGATCAAATACCCTTCACTGCCCATGATTTCGACGCCGTCGTAACCGGCCTCGCGGGCAAGCAGCGCGCAGCGCGCGAAGTCGTCGATCGTGCTCTGCACACCGCGCGACGAGAGCCGGCGTGGACGGAACGGATTGATCGGCGCCTTGATCGACGATGCACTGACCGAAAGTGGATGGTAGGCATACCGTCCGGCGTGCAGCATCTGCAGCAGAATCTTGCCGCCCGCTTCGTGCACCGCGCCGGTGATGCGACGGTGCCGGCGGGCCTGTGCGGAGGAGACCAGCTCCGCGGCGAAGGGCAGCAACCAGCCGGTCCGGTTGGGTGCGTAGCCACCGGTGATGATCAGTCCGACGCCGCCGCGGGCGCGTTCGGCGAAGTACTCGGCGAGCCGGTCGATATGGTGAGCACGGTCCTCCAGGCCGGTGTGCATCGAACCCATGATCACCCGGTTGCGCAATGTCGTGAACCCGAGGTCCAACGGAGACAACAGGTTTGGATAGGTCATCAAGTCTCCTGTAATGCCGCGGTCACCTCGTCGAGCCAATCGATCGTGCTTTCCTCGGCGCGGATGCCGCCGCGCAACACCAGATACTGATGTAGCGCGCTGCCGCGCAGTGCCGACGGGTCGGGAAATTGTCTCTTCTCGAATCCGCGGTAGGTGTCCAACAGCTGGGCGCGTTCGGCGCGCAGCGCGGAGATCTGCGCCCGCAGCGCCGCCGGGTCGCCGTAAGCGGCGCCACGCAGCTTGACGGCCACATCACGGTTGCGGTTGTCGCTGAGTGCGCCGCCGCGTCCGGACCTGCCCTGCCCGAGAGGCGCAGCGATCCATCGGGCCAGTTCGGCGCGGCCGGTGTCGGAGACGGTGTAGACCTTCTTATCCGGCCGGCCGCGCTGGACGACCAGCTCGGCGGATACCCAGCCGTCGTCTTCCATCGCCCGCAGGGTGCGGTAGATCTGCTGATGTGTGGCGCTCCAGAAGTACCCGATCGAACGGTCGAACCGGTGCGCCAGCTCGTAGCCGGAGCCGGCCTGTTCGTACAACGACACCAAGATCGCGTGGGGTAGCGCCACACGGGCAGCATAAGGGCCGCGGCGCTACATATGCAACGAGTTGCACTGCAGCAGTGTGCATAGCCGCCCGGTACTTGCGTTATATATGCAACGTCTAGTATCAGTAACCAACGGATCCCCATCCGGGAAGCGAAACCATAGGGCACACTTAGGCAGGCTTTCACCCCACTTTCATCGGCACCGACTAAGCCCGGGCGTCCTGCTCAGGGCCTGAGAAGGGCCTCAGAAAGCACACAGCAACAGCCACATTGAACAGCACATGGAGGAGACCTTCGTGACGTACACGATCGCCGAACCCTGCGTCGACATCAAGGACAAGGCCTGCATCGAGGAATGTCCGGTCGACTGCATTTACGAGGGGGCTCGGATGCTGTACATACACCCCGACGAGTGCGTGGACTGTGGTGCCTGCGAGCCGGTCTGCCCGGTTGAGGCGATCTACTACGAAGACGATGTGCCCGAACAGTGGAATCAATACACGCAGATCAACGCGGATTTCTTCGCTGAACTCGGATCGCCCGGGGGCGCGGCAAAGGTCGGCATGACCGAGAACGACCCGCAGGTCGTCAAGGATCTGCCGCCCCAGGGTGAGGACGACTGAGCAGCCTGGTGAACCGCCGGCTGGGGGCACCCCCCGCTTGCGGGGGATTGTCGGCGTCGTTGCCGGTGTTCCCCTGGGACACCCTGGCCGACGTGACGGCGCTGGCCAAGTCGCACCCGGACGGCATCGTCGACCTGTCCGTCGGCACGCCCGTCGACCCGGTGGCGCCGCTGATCCGCGATGCGCTTGCCGCGGCCAGCGCCGCGCCGGGATACCCCACGACCGCGGGCACCCCGAAACTTCGCCAGTCAGCCGTCGCCGCCCTGGAACGCCGGCACGGCGTCACCGGAGTGAACGAAGCGGCCGTGCTGCCGGTGATCGGCACCAAAGAACTCATCGCTTGGCTGCCCACGCTGCTGGCCTTAAGCGCCGATGACCTGGTCGTGGTGCCCGAGCTGGCCTATCCCACCTACGACGTCGGGGCCCGGCTGGCCGGAACTCGGGTGGTCTACGCCGATTCGCTGAGCCAGCTCGGTCCGCAGTCGCCGGCATTGGTGTATGTGAACTCGCCGAGTAATCCGACCGGACAGGTGCTCAGTGTCGACCATTTGCGCAAGGTCGTCGGCTGGGCCCGTGAACGCGGCGCGCTGGTGGCATCCGACGAGTGCTACTTGAGCCTGGGCTGGGATGCCGAGCCGCTGTCGGTATTGCATCCCGCGGTGTGCGACGGCGACCACACCGGCCTGCTGGCCCTGCACTCGCTGTCCAAGAGCTCCTCGCTGGCCGGCTACCGGGCCGGCTTCGTGGCCGGCGACGAAGCCGTGGTCGCCGAGTTGCTGGCGGTGCGCAAACACGCCGGGATGATGGTGCCGACACCGGTGCAGGCAGCCATGGTCGCCGCCCTCGACGACGACGCTCACGAGCACGAGCAGCGCGACCGCTACCGCCGCCGCCGAGACACCTTGCTACCGGCGTTCCGCTCGGCCGGGTTCACCGTCGACCATTCCGAGGCCGGGCTATATCTATGGGTCACCCGCGGTGAGGCTTGCCGCGACACCGTCGCGTGGCTGGCGCAGCGCGGCATCCTGGCCGCGCCCGGCGAGTTCTACGGCCCACGCGGCGCCAAGCATGTCCGGGTGGCGTTGACCGCGACCGACGAGCGGATCGCCGCGGCGGCGACGCGGCTGAGTTCCTAGCTGAGGAGGAGCGGCGCCGATGACTCGCGCCGGTGACGATGCAGAGCGTAGCGATGAGGAGGAGCGGCGCCGATGACGCAGTACGACCTCGAGGCGGTGGACCGGCTGCCCTTCAGCACGCCGGAGAAATCTGAGCGCTACCGCACGGAGAACTACCGGGGCGCCGTCGGCCTCAACTGGTACGAAACCGACCCGAGCCTGCAGCTCACGATGGCCTATTACCTGCAGCCAGACGAGTTGGCCGTCGCTGAGCCCCACCTGAGGCGTATCGGTGAGTTGATGGGCGGCCCGGTTGCGCGGTGGGCCGAGCAGACCGATCGCAATCCAGCACGGCTGGAGCGCTACGACCGCTGGGGCCACGACATCAGCCAGGTCGTCCAGCCGACGTCGTTCACCGAGTCCAAAAGAGCAATTCTGGACGCGCAAAAGGCACTGAAAGGCGATGCGCGGCGGGCCGGCGTCAACCCGTCGCTGCCGTTGTACGCGGCCAACTATCTGCTCAACCAGGCCGACATCGGAATGGGGTGCGCGCTTGGAACCGGCGGCGGAATGGTCAAATCGCTGGTCGCGGCCTATGCGCCGGCCGACGTTCGGGACCACGTCCTTGCCGAGTTCGAGACCGGCGAGTGGGAGGGCGAGACCGCTCAGCTGTTGACCGAGCGCGCCGGCGGCTCCGATCTCGGCGCCCTCGAGACCACGGCAACACGACACGGAGATGCCTGGCTGCTCAACGGATTCAAGTGGTTCGCCTCCAACTGCGACGGGCAGGTGTTCGTCGTGCTGGCCAAGCCCGAGGGTGCGCCGGATTCCGGCCGCGGCGTGGCGAACTTCCTGGTGTTGCGGACCCGCCGGGACGGCTCGCGCAACGGCATTCGCATCCGCCGCCTCAAGGACAAGCTGGGCACCAGGTCGGTGGCCTCCGGCGAGGTGGAATTCGTCGACGCCGAGGCCTTCCTGCTTTCTGGCGAGCCGAGCGGCGAGGCTCTCGAGGCCGGCCCGTCCGACGGCAAGGGGCTGGGCCGGATGATGGAACTGACCAACGCGGCCCGGCTGGGTATCGCACTGTTCGCCGTCGGCAACGCGCGCCGTGCCCTGGTCGAATCGCTCTGCTACGCTCGGCAGCGCCGCGCGTTCGGCGACGCGTTGCTGGACAAGCCGCTGGTGCGGCGCAAGCTCGCTGAGATGATCGTGGACGTCGAAGCCGCCCAGGCGATGGTTTTCGACGGCACCGGATTCGCCAATCACCGTCAGCCTCGCGCGGTGCGTCAACGCATCGCCGTGCCTGTGACGAAGCTCAAAGTGTGCCGGCTGGGCATCACCATGGCGTCGGACGCTATCGAGTTGCACGGCGGCAACGGATATATCGAAGCCTGGCCGGTAGCCCGGTTACTTCGCGACGCGCAGGTCAACACTATCTGGGAAGGTCCTGATAATATCCTGTGTCTTGACGTACGGCGGGGCATCGAGCGCGCCCACGCTCATCAGCCTTTGCTGGAGCGCCTCCACGACGCGGTAACGGTGTCCGACGATGACGAGACGACGCGCCTGATACGCTGCCGCGTCGACGATCTCGAAGCGGCGATCAGGGCCTGGAGCAAGCTTGACGGCGCGGTTGCCGAGGCTCGGCTGTTCCCGCTCACGCGGTTCATCGGTGACGTGTACGCCGGAGCGTTGTTGACCGAGCAGGCCGCCTGGGAGCGGGCCACCCGTCAGACCGACCGCAAGGCCCTCGTCGCCCGGTTGTACGCGTTGCGTCACCTCTCTGACCAGGGACGTCTTCGCGGAATCGACGTCGAGGCCGACGAGGCGATCGAACGATTCGACGACCTGGTCGAGGGCGCGCTGGTGGTCGGCTGATGCCCAGGGCTGTGGGCAGGCGGGGCGCGATCGGCAGAGCGCCCCGTAGGCTTCCGGGCGATGTCGACATTTCGTAAAGGCGATACGCATCGCGGGAGCGTCAAGATTCCGTAAAGACGCTCCTGGAGGCCGGTTGGGCCGCGTTCTCGGCGCGCCGATCGATGCAGCGCATCGTAGGCTTGCGCCGGGGTACGTCAAGACTGCGTAAGAAATCCTCAACACTGCGTAAGGAATCTGTTAATGGCACGGCTGACTGACGGACAGAGGATCACGCCGTCTTTCGTTGACGTGTGTAAGAAGGCCTTTCTCGGAAGGCCCATGATCACCGATCAGCTGGAGCACGAAAGATTATCTAATCCTGTTGCCCTCGGGGTGCTTTCCCCGGATGCCATCTCCTCGACCGCCTACGGTTCCGAACAGGTGATGATCGAGTTGCTGCCGGCAGCGGGAATGGCCGCGTTTGCGTTACTACTCCCGATCACCGGTGTGATCTTGTTGATTCTGGTGTTGGTCGCTGCGTCGTATCGCCAGGTCGTGATGGTCTATACCCGATCCGGTGGCTCGTACGTGGTTGCGCGAGACAACTTCGGACCCCGGGTGGCCCAAGTCGCCGCCGCGGCCTTACTGATTGACTATGTCGTCACCGTCGCGGTCCAGTGTGCGGCGGGCACGGTGGCGGTGGCCTCGGCAATACCTGCACTGGGCCCCTACAGCCTGGAAATCACTGTCGGTGTGGTGTTGGTGATGTGCTTTGCTAACCTGCGCGGATTGCGGGAAGCCGGTCTTCCGTTCGCCCTGCCGACGTACTTCTTCGTGGCCATGGTTTCACTGACGATCGTGGTCGGCATTGTTCGTGAAATTTTCTGGGGTCTCCCGGTATACGATCCGGAACACATTGCCGGCGTGGTGACGATCCACCACGGGAGCGGCATCGTGATGGGTGCCACTGTCCTGATCGTGTTACGCGCGTTCGCCAACGGCGGCTCGTCGCTGACCGGAGTCGAGGCGATTTCCAACACGGTCAACGCGTTCCGTAAGCCCGAAGGTATCAACGCCCGTCGCGTGTTGACCGTCATGGCGTGCGTACTTGGGTTCTTGTTGGCAGGTGTTGCTTGGCTTGCGCACATCACCCACGCCACGCCCTACGTCGATGGATATCCGTCGATGCTGTCCGAGGTCGGCCGGGCGGTCTTCGGCCACGGGGCGATCCGGAACCTTCTCTACTTACTGATGCAAGCAGCCACTGCGACGATCCTGTACACCGGTGGTAATACCAGCTTCAACGGGTTCCCCGCGTTGGCGAGTTTTGTTGCCGAGGACAGCTTTTTGCCGCGGCCGTTGATGAAACGCGGTCATCGGCTGGTGTTCTCCAACGGCATCATCACGCTGACCGTGGTGGCGGTGGCACTGTTGATCATCACCGGGGGATCGCTCAACGCATTGGTGCCGTTCTACGCGATCGGGGTGTTCACCGGATTCTCGATGGCTGGCTACGGCATGACCAAACACTGGCTGACCCATCGTGGGCCCGGCTGGCGATCCAAGCTGGTGATCAACCTGTCGGCGGGCATCTTGTCGACGATCGTGGTGGGGATCTTCGCGATCGCGAAGTTCACCGAGGGCGCCTGGCTGATCGTGGTGGTCTTCCCGCTTCTGGTGGTGGCTCTGATGCGGCTCAACCGGCAGTATCGCGCCGAGGCCTCGGTGTTGGAGATGTCACTCACCGAGCCTCCCGATTTGGTTAAGCATGACCGGCATCGGGTGTTCGTCTTCGTCGACAGCGTCGACCTCGCAGAGGTCGAGGCGATGCGCTACGCGAAAGGGCTGCACGCCGACGAGATGGTCGCGGTGCACTTCGTGTTAGACACGGCTCATGCCGCGCGGTTGCAGCGGCGCTGGCAGCACTTCGGGCACCTCACCGAGTTGCGGTTGGTCGAGTGTGTGGATCGCAACGTGCTCCGGGCCGCGCAAGAGCTGGTTTTGCAGGTGATGCGGGATCATCCGGACACCAAGGTGAGGGTGCTGTTGCCACGCCGAACGTATTCGGCGTTGCTGGGCCGGCTGCTGCATGATCGCACTGCCGATAAGATCGCCGGGGTGATCAGCCGGATCCCTGGTGTCAGCGCGCAAATCGTGGCCTACGACATAGAGTCTCGAATCTCGCAAGCCACCCGGGCAGCACCACCTCCAGCTCGGCCGGACGTTGCGGATAGCCGGACAGACGTGCCCGAATCGCAAGGGGCCTACGCGAAATGATTTGCGCCGACATGTCGTCGAGTAACCCGAGGAAGTGATACGTGGTGACAACATCGGAGCGTAGCTCGAGCATCTCGCCGACCTTCGTCGACGGGTGGAAGCGCATCGTTCTTGGCAAGCCGCTTACCAGCGAGCAGCTGGAATCGGAGAGATTGTCGAATCCTGTTGCACTGGGCGCGCTTTCGCCTGACGCGATCTCCTCGACCGCCTATGGCCCGGAGCAGGTCATGGTCGAACTGCTGCCGCGCGCCGGGATGGCCTCGTTCGTGTTGTTGCTTCCGATCATCGGCGTCATCTTGTTCATCTTGTTGTTGGTGTCGGCGTCGTATCGCGGGGTTGTGATGACCTACGCCCGGGCCGGCGGCTCCTACATGGTGGCGCGGGATAACTTCGGGCCGCGGTGGGCGCAGATCGCCGCCGCGGCTTTGTTGATCGACTATGTGGTCACCGCCGCGGTGCAACCGGCCGCCGGGACGGTGGCGTTGTGCTCGGCGATACCCGCGTTGCACCCTTACCACTTGGAAATCACCATCGGGGTGCTGGTCCTCATCTGCGCTGCCAACCTGCGCGGATTGCGGCAGTCGGGCCGGATCTTTGCGATCACGACGTACTCCTTTGTCGTCATGATCGCGTTGACGATCGTGGTCGGCCTGGTTCGTGAAATCTTCTGGGGTTTGCCGAAATACAACCCGGCACACATTGTTGGAGCCGTTCCCGTCCATCAGGGCGGCGGCCTGGTGATGGGTGCCACGGTTCTGGTGGTGCTGCGCGCGTTTGCCAACGGCGGCACGTCGCTGACCGGGGTCGAGGCGATTTCCAACACGGTCAACGTCTTTCGCGCGCCGCAGGGCTACAACGCCCGTCGGGTGCTGACCATCATGGCCTTCATTCTTGGGTTTTTGTTGGCTGGTGTGGCCTGGCTGGCCTACGTCACGCACGCCACCCCATATGTGGCTGAATACCCGTCGATGCTGTCGGAGATCACAAGAGCGGTTTTCGGCCAGGGGCTGATCGGGAATGTCCTCTACTTCTTGGTCCAGGCGTCCAGCGCGGCGATCCTGTTCACCGGTGCCAACACCGGCTTCAACGGGTTTCCCGCATTGGCGAGTTTTGTTGCCGAGGACCGTTTTCTGCCGCGGCCACTGACTAAGCGTGGTCATCGCTTGGTGTTCTCCAACGGCATCATCACGCTGACCGTGCTGGCGGTAGCGCTGCTGTTGGTGACCCGCGCCTCGGTCAATGCATTGGTGCCCTTCTTCGCGATTGGCGTGTTCACGGCGTTCGCGATGGCCGGCTTCGGCATGAGTCGACACCATTTCACCCATCGTGGGCACGGCTGGCGTGGCAAGGTGCTGGTCAACATGTCCGCGGGGGTCATGTCGGCGATCGTGGTGGGGATCTTTGTGGTGGCCAAGTTCACCGAAGGAGCCTGGCTGGTCGTTGTTGTCTTCCCGATCCTGGTGTACGGCCTGATACGGCTGAACCAGCAATACAGCGCCGAGGCTTCGGTGCTGGAGATGTCGCGCACCGAGCGTCCCGAGTTGGCCAAGTACGCCCGACTGCGGGTGTTCGTTTTCGTGGATTCGGTCGACCTCGCCGAGGTCGAGGCGCTGCGCTACGGAAAGGGGCTGCACGCCGATGAGCTGACCGCGGTGCACTTCGTGATCGACGGCGATCACGCCGCAGAATTGCAGGAGCGCTGGCGGCACTTCGAGCACGATACCCGGCTGCGGATTATCGACTGCCCCGATCGCCATTTGAGTCGAGCCGCACAAGAGTTGGTCCTGCAGGTGAAGAAGGAACATCCGGACAGCAAGGTGACGGTGCTTTTGCCGCGTCGAACATATTCGGCACTGCTGGGTCGGCTGCTGCATGACCGCACAGCTGACAAGATGGCCCGCGCTGTCAGCCGGATCCAGGGTGCAACCGCGATCATTGTGCCCTACGACGTCGAGTCCCGGATAGCGCGGGTGGACCCGGACGGGTTAGCCGCACGGGTCGCGCGAGAAGCACAGATGTCGGGGGCCGAAGCCAACTAGCTTGCCGGTCGGGCACCCGACAGCCACGGTTCAGATTCGGAGATCATCGAACAACGGCTGCGGAATGCAGCTTAGACTTCGGGGAACGATGAATTCGGATAGGGAATGTGGGTGTGACAGCATCAGCTGAGGAAGACATACCGTTTTCTTTTTCGGATCTGTGCAAGCGAATCTTTCTCGGGAAACCGTTGATCACCGAGGAATTGTCCTCTGAGAGATTGTCGAATCCCGTTGCGCTGGGAGCACTTTCACCGGATGCGATCTCATCGACAGCCTACGGCCCCGAGCAGATTCTGACCGAGTTGCTGCCGCAGGCCGGGCTAGGCAGCATTCGTCCTGTTGCTTCCCATCATGGGCGTCATCCTGTTGATCCTGGCGCTGGTGGCCGCGTCGTACCGGCAGGTGGTGATGGTCTACACCAAAGCCGGCGGCTCCTACATCGTGGCGCGAGACAACTTCGGGCCGCGGATAGCGCAGGTGGCCGCGGCGGCACTGTTGATCGATTACGTCGTGACCGTAGCGGTGCAGTCGGCCGCGGGCACCGTGGCGGTGGCGTCGGCGCTGCCTGCGCTAGGGCCATACAGCCTGGAGATCACGGTCGCTGTCGTGCTCCTGATCTGCTACGCGAACCTGCGTGGGTTGAAGGAAGCCGGTCGACCCTTCGCGATTGCAACGTATGGCTTTGTGATCATGGTCGGGCTGATGATCATCGTCGGCGTCGTCCGCCATATCGTCTGGGGCTTGCCGCAATACGATCCCGGCCACGCCGCCGGCTCGGTGCCAGTCCATCAGGGCAGCGGTTTGGTGATGGGCGCGACGATCCTGGTGATACTGCGGGCGTTCGCCAACGGCGGCTCGTCGCTGACCGGTGTGGAGGCCATCTCCAACACCGTCAACGTCTTCCGCAAGCCGCAGAGCACCAACGCGCGACGCGTCCTCACCGCAATGGCCTGCATTCTCGGCTTGTTGCTGGCCGGCGTCGGCTACCTCACCTATGCGACGCACGCCGCGCCGTATCTCGACGAATACCCGTCGGTGCTCTCGCAGGTGGCCCACGCCGTCTTCGGCAAGGGGTTAATCGGCAACGCGATGTTTACCCTGGTCCAGGTATCGACCGCGGCGATCTTGTACACCGGCGCCAATACCAGTTTCAACGGATTCCCCGCGCTGGCCAGTTTCGTTGCCGACGACCGCTTCCTGCCGCGTCAGCTGATGACACGCGGTTACCGCCTGGTGTTCTCCAACGGCATCATTGCGCTCACGGCGCTGTCGGTGGCGCTGCTGGTGCTGACCGGCGGATCGGTCAACGCGCTGGTGCCCTTCTACGCCATCGGGGTGTTCACCGGCTTCTCGATGGCCGGTTACGGGATGACCAAATACCACCTCACCCATCGTGAACCGGGCTGGCGACGCAAGTTGGCGATCAACCTGTCCGCGGGCATCTTGTCGACGGTCGTGGTGGGCATTTTCGCGATCGCGAAGTTCACCGAGGGCGCCTGGCTGGTCGTCGTCGTCTTCCCCGTGCTGGTCATCGCCCTGATACGCCTCAACCGCGAATACCGGGCCGAGGCCGCGATCCTCGAGGCCTTCCGCACCGACCGCCCGGAGTTGGTGAAGTATGCCCGACATCGCGTATTCGTCTTGGTCAATTCGCTTGACCTCGCAGTGATCGCTGCCCTGCGCTACGGAAGGGGCCTGCGCGCCGACGAGCTGATCGCGGTGCATTTCATGATCGACGCTCAACATGCTGCGGAATTGCGGGACCGTTGGGATCATTTCGATCTCGACACGCGGCTTCGGGTGGTGGACTGCCCGGACCGACAGATCATCCGAGCCCTCCATGCGCTGGTGGTGAAGGCACAAAGCGAACATCCGAACACCAACGTGACGGTGCTGCTGCCACGCCGAACGTATGCGCCGGTGCTGGGACGACTGCTCCATGACCGCACCGCGGACAAAATCTCCCGGGCTGTCAGCCGGATACCCGACGCCGCCGCCACGATCGTCCCTTACGACGTGCAGTCCCGGATCCGCGAAGCGTTCCCCGACATTTTGGAAATGCGTATCGCGCGCCGGGTCGAGAAGGTCGAGAACCGGATTTGGCAGAGCGAAAACCGGACCGTGGAAGACTACGAACACCCGGAACGGTCAGGGACGGTGATCCCGGTGGACAGGGTGATTCCCGGACGCCGTGGCACGGTCGAAGGCCGAGTCAGCCAGGTGGAAGACATCGCCAAACGCGGACGAACGTTCCGCTGGATCCTGGTCGGGGACGACAGCGGCGAGATCCGCGTCACGTTTCGGCCCGGGCAGGGCGACGACATCCAGCCGGGCCAGGTCCTGCGGCTCACTGGAAAGGCAAACCAGAGCGGCATCCACGAGGTATCGATGCTCGACCCGACATATCAGATCATCGAAACTCCCGAGGAGACCTAGACCCGCGGCGCCCTGCTGGGGTCCACTGGGTCCAGCACCTCCGACGGCTGAATTTCTCCTACCGGGCGACGTAGGGTGCAAGCCGTGCGTATCCGCCCCGAAGTCTCGGACGCGCTGGCCGCCGGACGGCCAGTCGTCGCGCTGGAGAGCACGATCATCAGTCATGGCCTGCCACGTCCGGACAACCTGCGCGTCGCGCGCGAGATCGAGGAGGCGGTGCGCTCCGGCGGGGCGGTGCCGGCCACGATTGCGATCATCGGCGGCGAGCCGCACGTCGGTTTGGACGACGACGCGATGCGGCGCATCGCGGAGGGCACCGAGGTGTTCAAGGTCAGTGTCCGCGACGTCGCGGTGCTCGCGGCGCGGGCCGGGGACGGCGCGACGACGGTCGCCTCGACCGCGCACCTGGCGGCGGCCGCGGGCATCACCGTGTTCGCCACCGGCGGGCTGGGCGGCGTGCATCGCGGCGCGCGCGACAGCTGGGACGAGTCCGCGGATCTGACAACCCTCTCGCGCACCGGCGTGCTCGTGATCTGCGCCGGCGTGAAGTCGATCCTCGATGTGGCGGCCACTCTGGAGCGACTGGAGACCCTCAACGTCGGAGTCATCGGCTACCGCACCGACCGATTCCCCGGCTTCTACCTCGCCGATTCCGGCCACCCGGTGGATTGGCGGGTCGACACGCCGGCACAGGCAGCCGACGTGCTGCGGGCCAGACGTCGGCTGGGCACCGACGGGTACGGGCTGGTGCTGGCCAACCCCATCGCGCCGGCCGACGAGATGGACCGCGCGCTACACGACCGGGTGCTGGCCGCCGGCCTGGCTGCCGCCGAAACGACCGGTGTGCGGGGCAAAGACGTCACGCCGTTCCTGCTCGACTTCTTTCACCGCGAGACGCACGGCGCGTCGATTGCCGCCAACATCTCCCTGGTGCTGTCTAATGCCCGGTTGGCGGCAGAAGTTGCGGTGGCCTTCACCGGGTGAGGATGTAGTCGTCGTCCTGCGGCCGGGTCAGCATGCGGGTCAAGTGCTTGCGGTCGAATGGCCACAGATCGATGTGGTTATCGTCGGCGAAGTACCACGAGTTGCAACCGGTGTTCCATACGGTTGGGCCCATCGCCTCCGCGACGTCGTCGGCGAAGCGGCTAGTGGCCTCCTCGGTGACTTCGACGGTGGTGATCTCGCCCTCGCGGAATCGCCGCAGCCATTCGGTGATATAGCCGGCGGTCAAGTCGGCAACGTGTTGCAGCGACATCGATCCGGTGGGCGAGTTGGGCCCGAGAACCGTGAACAGGTTGGGGAATCCGGGGATGGCGGTCATTCCCCAGGCGCGAGGACCCTTTGCCCAGGCGTCATCGATCGACAGCCCGTCGCGGCCACGTAGCGTCATCGGTCGCATGTAGTTGTGGGCCTGGAAGCCGGTGGCGATCACAATCGCGTCGAGGTCGCGGTGCACGCCGTCGGTTGTTCGGAGACCGGTTTCGGTGACCTCGGCGATCGGTTCGTTGACGAAGTTGGCGTTCGGCTGGGAGATCCGCCGGTAGTAGTTGCCCGAGATCACTTGCCGTTTGCAGAACGGCTGGTAGTCAGGGGTCAACCTGGCGCGAAGATCCCTGTCCCGCACCAGGGTTCGCAAGCATATCCACGCGTAGCGCTGGGCCAGCCGCCGTCGCCAGGTCGGTCGGGTGGCCACGTCGACCAGGAAGTCCGAACCGAGCAGCTGCGACCATTCCACCGTCTTGTCGAGAAACGGCAATGCACGCAGCATGCGGCCGACAACGCGGGGCTGCCTCATCCCCGTGGGCATCCACATCACCCACTGCGGCGTTCGGGCAAAATGCGTGATGTGGGCCGCCTCGGGTTGCAGCGCTGAAAACACCTGTGTCCCAGTCGATCCAGTGCCGATGACCGCAAGCCGTTTGCCCCGTGTATCGATGTCAGTCCAGCGCGCGGTGTGTACCACCGGCCCGGTGAACGAGTCAAGGCCGGGAAGATCCGGGATGAACGGGTGGTGCAGCACACCGGTTGCGGCGACGACGAAGTCCGCGTCGATCTCTTCTCCGCCGGCCGTGGATACCCGCCACTGGTTCTTCGCGAACGCCGCCGAGGTGACTTCGCAGCTCAGCTTCAGATGCGAGCTGAGTTGCAAAGCTTCGACGAGGTCATGGTGATATTGCTGGATCTCCTCACCGGTGGCCCAGACGTGCTTCCAGTCTGGTTTGGGTGCGAACGCGAATTGGTAACCGTGCGAAGGCACGTCGCACCGCAGGCCGGGGTAGCGGTTCCAATGCCAGACACCACCAACGTCGGAACCCTTCTCCAGAATGGTGAAGTTGGTGAAACCGGCTTGCCGGAGGGCATGAGCCACGGCGATCCCCGCCATGCCGGCGCCGACAATGACGATCCGGGGATCCCGCTTTCCGGGCATGGCGGGTTGGTGGGTTTGGGTCATTTCTGTGGTGACCCTATGCCTGCCGAAACCAGCGCGGCAAGAGTTACGGTCCGTCCCCGTCTTCGTCGTCCTGCAGGAGCTTCTCGGGGTGGTGGTAGGTGTTGGTGCGGGGTTGGCCGTGGTCGAGATGCGGTGGTGGGATCCATTCGGTGGTGCGATCGTGGCGCTTGCGGGTGGTCCAGCCTTGTTCGGCGAGCTTGTGGTGCGGGCCGCAAGCCAGGGCCAACCCGTTGACGTCGGTGGTGTGGGTTTTCGACCAAGCCGTGACGTGGTGGACTTCGGTGAGGTAGCCCGGTATGTTGCAGCCCGGCGCCGTGCAGCCACGATCCTTGGCGTAGAGCACAATTCGCTGGGCCGGTGATGCGAGCCGTTTGGTGTGATACAGCGCAAGGGCACGGCCCTTGTCGAAGATGGCCAGATAGTGATGCGCTTGGGAGGCCAGTCGGATCACATCCGACATCGGCAGCAGGCTGCCCCCTCCGGTGAGTGCTGTGCCAGCGCCGGCTTCCAGTTCTTTAAGCGTCGTGGTGACGATGATTGAGGTCGGTAAGCCGTTGTGCTGGCCGAGCTTTCCACTGGACAGCAGGGATCGGAGTGCCGCGTTAAGCGCGTCATGGCTGCGCTGGCCGGCGCTGCGGGTGTCATTGTCGATGGCTGCCTGCGATGGGGTGCCGCTGATGCATGGAGCGAGGTCGGCGGGGTTGCACATGCCGGGGGCGGCCAGTTTTGCGAGGACGGCGTCGAGGGTGGCGCGGGCGTCCGGGGTCAAATATCCCGTGATCGGAGACATGCCGTCGATGTCTTGTTTGCCGATGGTGATACCGCGCCGCCGGGCCCGGTCGTCATCGGTGAAATTGCCGTCGGGGTTGAGGCAGTCGGTGAGTTTGTCGGCCAGCTTGCTCAACTCGTCGGGGCGATGCTCACTGCCCAGCCGGGCCAGCTGCGTCTCGGTCTTCTGGCGAGTCTCGACGTCGACGAAGTCCGGCAGCCGGTGCCAAAAACTGCGGATCACCACGACGTGGCCGGCTCCGATGCGGCCGGCTCGCTGCGCCTCGGCCGTGGCAGGCAGCGCGGGCGCCAAGGGTTCGCCGGTGATTGCGCGGCGTGGTCCGAGATCAGCGGCCTCGTGAATGCGCCGCGATGCTTCTCCGCGGGTGATGCGCAGCCGGTCGGCTAACGCGGAGGGCAGCTTGCCGCCCAACTCGGTCGCGTCGGCTTGCTCGCCGATCTGGTTGATCAACGGGTGCTCGACGGATGGCAGCCTGCGGCGAATCCGCTCGCAGCGCTGCAACATTGCCAACCGTTCCGGGGTCGTCAGCGCGTCGAACGACAACTCCAAGGCGCGGTCGAGATCGGCCTCGAGCGCGTCGAAGGCATCGACGATGTCCTTCCGACAACTCGAACGCATATTCGAATAGTAACGGAGCGGACCGACAAACTGCCGCGAGTATGCACAGGTAAAACTAAAGTGACACAAGTGGTTTCAGGACGGGCGGCACCCCACGCACCGGTGCCTGGACCGGCAGGTGATTAAGTGGTCGAAGTTGACGACGGAAGGACAGTCGTGAAGAAACTGGCAGCCGTGCTGGGTTCGCTGGCCGGGCTCGCGGTCACCGCCAATGGGTACCAGCCGCTGGGCAAGCGCGGCTATCTCTCGGTGTACGCATTCAGCTTCGGGGTGTTCGCATCGGAGCTGCCCTTGCAGCTGATCGCCGGCCAGTTTGCGGCGCTGGCCGCGATAACCCGCAGACTCTCGCCACGGCTGCGGTGGTTCAGCTGGCTGGTGTCCGCGCTGTCGTGGTTGGGACTGCTGGGTCTCAACCGCCTCGGCCACCAGGCCAACCTGCCGCTCACTGCAGCGCTCGACGCCGGGTTGGGCATCGACCGTCGCACCCAGTCGGCCGATCTCTGGATGCGGCCGGCGGGCGCGGGCACGGCTAAGAACCCCGGTGTGGCTCGCATGCTCCGGATCTACCGCGACTACGCACACGACACCGACATCAGTTACGGCGATTACGGTTCGCGGAATCACCTCGATATCTGGCGACGACCGGACCTGGACCGTGACGGACGGGCGCCGGTGCTGTTGCAGGTCCCCGGCGGTGCCTGGATGGTCGGAAGCAAACGTCAACAGGCCTATCCGTTGATGAGCCATCTGGCTGAGCTCGGCTGGGTGTGCGTGGCGATCAACTACCGGCTCAGCCCTCGCTCCACCTGGCCCGACCACATCGTTGACGTCAAGCGCGCGCTGGCCTGGACGAAGGAGCACATCGCTGAGTACGGCGGCGACCCCAACTGGATCGCGATCACCGGCGGCTCGGCTGGCGGGCACCTGTCGGCATTGGCCGCCCTCACCGTGAACGATCCGCAGCTTCAGCCCGGCTTCGAGGAGGCCGACACCAGCGTGCGCGCAGCGGTCCCGTTCTACGGTGTCTACGACTTCACCCGGACCGACGATGCGATCCACCCGCTGATGGTGCCGACGGTGGCGAAGTACGTGTTCAAACTGGGGCGAGCCGATGTATCTGAAGCGCTTCGCACCGCCTCGCCGATCACGCGTGTCTCCGCGGATGCACCACCGTTTTTCGTGCTGCACGGACGCAACGACTCGTTGATCCCGGTCGAACAGGCCCGCGCCTTCACCAAACGGCTCCGCGAAGCCAGCCGCCAGCCGGTTGTCTACGCGGAAATGCCGTTCGCGCAACATGCCTTCGACATTTTCGGGTCGGCACGCGCCGCCCACGCCGCGGTGGCCGTCGAGCAGTTCCTCGCCGAGATCTATGAACGCACGACCGTGAGCCCTCTGGTTTGATCGCGCGGCTCCTCCCCGGGCCGCCCCGCGGCCCGCATCGTCGCCGCTTAGCCGGATCGCTCAGTAGCGCGTAGTCCCAGCGAAAGAAGCAGCCGCACATCGGGATTGGCCAGCGATGTCGACAGCAGCTTCTCGATCCGGCGGACCCGATACCGCACGGTGTTGGGATGGACGTGCAGCTGCTCCGCCGCGGCAGCGACGTCACCGAAACTGTCCAAATAGACCCACAGTGTCTGGACCAACGCCGGGTCGCGGGCTTGCAGGTCGCGCACCCGGGGGTCGACGAGCCGCTCGTCGGCCGCGACCATCGTGACGATCTCGTCGAGCAGCACGGTAGTGCGCGCCTCGGCCAGCGATGTCACCTCACCGAACGAATCCGGGTGACGTTCAGCGCTATCCAGCACCCGATCGACCTCTACGCGCACTGCGGCCAAGCCGGCCAGTCCGGTAACCGGCGCAGCGACGACGGCCCGCAACTGCAGTCCCAGTTCAGCGCGCAACGCGCTGATGGTGCCGCGAATCCAGGAGGTGAGCGAGGACCGCTTCGCCGTATGTGGAAGTAGCACATATACCCGCGAACCGCGCGATGCGACCTGTGCATCAGCCCGAAAAGCGTTGGCGCTCAATGCCAGCACGTCGGCCAGCCTGGCGTGGCGGTTTGGGGCGTGGAAACCGATCAGAGCGGCGTTGCCGTCGGCCACGATCCCAAGTTCTCGTGCAATGGTGTCCACATCGACCGATCCGCTGTCGGACAGGCCCAGTAGCTCCTGGGCCCGGAGCGCGTGCGTCGACGGCCTGGCGGCCAGCCGCGACATGACGCGGGCGGCCAGCACGGCGGCTCCGCGCAACACTTCCTCGGCGTCCTCCGCCAGCGGTTGGGAGCCTTGCTGCACCCAGATGGTGCCGGCGAAGACCGGCGCCCGGCGAGCGTCAAGCCCTGGCTGGCGAATACCAACCGCGAGGCGGGGCCGCAGGCCCAACTCTGGGCGCTCGGCGACCCGGACCACATCGCCGCCGGCCCGCAGGGCATTGAAGATTCCCCATTGGCCGATCCACTCCAGATGCTCCGGCGGTCCGGCCCGACCGAGGATCGAGAGCCGCCGCAACTCGTCTGCCTCGTCGTTGGATGCCGAATAGGCCAACACATGCGACTGCTCATCCTCGATGCTGACCATGCCGTGGATACGGTCGGCCAGCGACTGTGCCAGGCCGAACAAGTCGGTGCCCGAGTCGTTGCGCGGATCGGCCCGATCGCCGTGGTGCTCGAGGACATGATCGACCAGTCGGTACAACCGCTCCCAGCGGGCCTGCGGATCCACGGCCACCACCGCCGTTCCGGCTGCGACGGCCCGGGCCACCAGGGCGTCGGAGGGGTTCTTGGCGAAGATGGCCACTGGCGCGCGATCGGCCGGGCCGGAGGCAAGCTTGTCCAGCCAGTGCTGGCCCTCTTGGTCGGCGACGCCAAGCAGAAAGAACACGTCCGCCGAGTCCGCGCCACGGCCCAGGCCCAACCGCACGTCGTCGGAGTCGATCAATGCCGCCGAGGCTACCGGCAGGTCCAGTCCGCGGGGAGCCTCGACCAGGCTCACCACCGTCGTGTCCAGGGCCAATAGCAGCTGCCCCAGTCCGACACCCGCCTTCCGCATATTGTCCGATCCTACTGGAACTTCACCGTTACCTTGTCCGATCAGCCAAGCATGGGCGGGTCGCCGGCGGTCATCCTGAAGACATGGACGCGATCACCGATGTTCCCCTGCCCGCCAACGAGCCGGTCCACGAGTACGCCCCGAATTCGCCCGAACGCACTCGGCTGCAATGCGCGCTGACCGCGCTGGCCGATGAGCCGATCGACCTGCCGCACGTCATTGGCGGCGCGCATCGCATGGGTGACGGTGAGCGGATCGACGTCGTGCAGCCGCACCGGCATGCGGCGACGTTGGGCACGCTGACCAACGCCGACCATGCCGATGCCGCCGCTGCCATCGAAGCGGCGATGGCCGCCCGAGCACACTGGGCGGCGACCCCGTTCGACGAACGCGCCGCGATCTTTCTGCGCGCGGCCGATCTGCTCGCCGGGCCGTGGCGCGAGACAATCGCGGCCGCGACCATGCTGGGTCAATCGAAAACCGCCTATCAGGCCGAAATCGACGCTCCCTGTGAGCTGGTCGATTTCTGGCGGTTCAATGCCGCCTTCGCACACCAGATTCTGGCGCAGCAGCCGCTGAGCGTACGCGGGGAGTGGAATCGCACCGACTACCGCCCGTTGGACGGCTTCGTCTATGCGATCACGCCGTTCAACTTTTCCGCGATCGCCGGGAATTTGCCCACCGCGCCGGCGCTGATGGGTAACACGGTGGTGTGGAAGCCATCAATCACGCAGACATTCGCCGCATATCTGACCATGCAACTGCTCGAGGCGGCCGGATTGCCGCCCGGTGTGATCAACCTGGTCGCCGGTGATGGCTACGCGGTTTCCGATGTGGCGCTGGCGGATCCGCGGCTGGCCGGGATCCACTTCACCGGATCGACGGCGACGTTCCAGCGGTTGTGGCGCGAGGTCGGCGGCAATATCAAGCGTTACCACAGCTACCCGCGCCTCGTCGGAGAGACCGGCGGCAAAGACTTCGTGCTCGCCCACAATTCGGCGCAACCGGACGTGTTGCGGACCGCGCTGATCCGCGGCGCGTTCGACTACCAGGGGCAGAAGTGCTCGGCGGCCTCGCGAGCATTCATCGCCCACTCTATCTGGCAGCAGATGGGTGACGACTTCCTGGCCGCCGCCGCGGAGCTGCGATTCGGCGACATCACCGACTTCTCCAACTTCGGTGGCGCGCTGATCGACGAGCGTGCCTTCACCAAGAACGTCGACGCGATTGAACGCGCGAAGGGTGCGGCCGGTGTGACGATCGCGGTCGGCGGCGAATACGACGACAGCGAAGGCTATTTCGTGCGCCCCACGGTGCTGCTGTCCGACGACCCGACCGACGAGGCGTTCACCACCGAGTACTTCGGTCCAGTGCTGTCGGTGTACGTCTATCCCGATGACCAATACGAGCGCATCCTCAACGTGGTCGACACCGGTTCGCGTTACGCGTTGACCGGTGCGGTGATCGCCGACGACCGCGACGCGGTGCTGGCCGCGCAGAACCGTTTGCGGTTCGCGGCCGGCAACTTCTACGTCAACGACAAGCCGACCGGGGCGGTGGTGGGCCGCCAGCCGTTCGGTGGCTCCCGCGGATCGGGAACCAACGATAAGGCCGGTTCCGCATTGAATCTGTTGCGCTGGACGTCGGCGCGCTCCATCAAGGAGACCTTCGTCCCGGCCACCGATCACAACTATCCGCACATGGCGGAGCAGTGATGTCGAGCCTGTTCGCCAAAACGCTGCGCCCGGCGATTCTCGCCGCCGGCCGATCCGACGGGCTACGGCGCACCGCGGAACGGTTGCCGGTCACCAGCAAGGTGGTGCACCGGTTCGTACCGGGGGCGACGCTCGATCGCGTGTTGGACAGTGTTGCGGCCCTGCGAGATTCGGGCCGACTCGTCAGCATCGACTACCTGGGCGAGGATGTCACCGACATCGACGGCGCGAATGCGACTATGCGTGCCTACCTTCAGCTCCTGACCGCACTGGGCCGACGGCCGGATGCCAGTCATGACGGTGTGCGCCCGCTGGAGGTATCGTGCAAGCTTTCGGCGTTGGGTCAGGCACTGGAACGCGACGGCGAGAAGATCGCTTTTGCGAACGCGCACACCATCTGCGAGTGGGCCGAGCAGATCGGTGTGTGGGTGACCGTGGACGCCGAAGACCACACCACCACGGACTCCACACTGTCGATCGCGGCCGATCTGCAGACTGATTTCCCTTGGCTGGGCGTGGTTTTGCAGGCCTATCTTCGTCGCACACTCGGCGACTGTGCACAGTTCGCCAGATCCGGGATCAGGGTGCGGCTGTGTAAAGGCGCCTATGACGAACCGGCATCGGTGGCCTACCGGGACGCCGCGGCCGTCACCGACTCGTACCTGCGCTGCCTTCGGGTGCTGATGGCAGGCTCGGGGTACCCGATGGTGGCCTCTCACGACCCCGTAGTCATCGCCGCGGTGCCCGTACTGGCGAGTGAATCCGGGCGTGGTGCGGGCGATTTTGAGTACCAGATGCTGTACGGAATCCGCGACGGCGAGCAGTTGAGGCTGGCCGGCGCCGGCAACCGGATGCGGGTGTATGTACCGTTCGGCACTCAGTGGTACGGGTACTTCATGCGTCGGCTAGCCGAGCGACCGGCCAATCTGACGTTTTTCATGCGGGCGCTGGCGGAGCGCGGTCACTGACCGCGCCGCGGCCGCGGACGTTGTCAGGACGCTTTGGCGTACCTGCGAACTAGGTCGTCCTCCCCGAACGTGTCGTTTTGCTGCCGCCCCTCTGCGTCGGAGCCGAAAAAGGTCCACCGCCGTGGACTTGTCTGCGGCCCGCTGATCATCTTGACCGTGTAGCGCACGTGCGTCGGGCGCATCGTGCCGATGACGTCGCCGACCCGGATTTGTGACGGGTGAATCTCGGGTGCATCTCCCCCGTTTTGCATGGCCACGCCACCCCATCCTCACTCTGTTTGCCGTCTCGCTACCCGCGATCTGCTTCCCTTGCCGAATGGGCAGCACGTGCCGCCTTGGGTATCGCTGAAGCAATATTGCAGCGCAGTGACGTCTACTTCGCCACCGTACAGCAATGGCGGAGCTGATAGCGGCGCGCCCTTCATGCGGGCGCTGGCGGAGCGCGGTCACTGACCGCGCCGCGGCCGCGGACGTTCGTTGGCGAACCCTCGGACCAGGTGTGCACGCACAAAGTCTTCGACCACATCGGGGTTGTCCATGTCCAGTGTCGATGACGGTGTGCTGAACAACGAGAACAGTATGCGCGCGAACCATTCGCCGGCGCACTGAATGTCGAGGTCCTTGCGAACCTCGCCGGTGAGCTTGGCCGCAGCGAGGTGGGGCGCCAGGAAGTCCACGCATTCGCGCAGCAGGACGGCGGCGTCTTTGGTCAGCAGCAGGCTGATCGCGTCTTCGTCGAAGTACTTCTCGGAGGCGATGACACGCCGTGCCTGGGTGACGAATACTGCTGCGCGGCTGAGCTTGTCCTCCAGCGAGCTGCCCCGGTCCATCGCCGTAGACATCCGGCGATAGAACTGCTCGGAAGCGTGCTCGGCGCACGCTTCGACGATGGCGGCCTTGTCGCGAAAGTACTCATAGATCGTGCTGCGGGAGACACCCGCCATCTTGGCGATGTCGACGATGGTGGCCTTCTGCAGTCCTTGCTTGCCAAAACAGGCATAGGCTGATTCCACGATGAGCGCGCGGGTATCCGTCGCGTGGGTCAACGCAGAGGCTCGAGTCATCGCAGATGCAGTTCCCTACCTGTCCGTTGCCAGAATCAGGCCGCTGGTGGGCACGCCGGTGCCCGACGTGACGAGTACGTGCTCGACGTTGTCGACTTGGTTGTACGAGGTTCCGCGGATCTGCCGGACGCCCTCGGTGATGCCGTTCATCCCGTGGATGTAGGCCTCACCGAGCAGTCCGCCATTGGTGTTGATCGGCAGTTCCCCACCCAGCGACAGCCGCTCGACGGTGGCGAAATCTTTGGCTTCGCCCCGGCCGCAGAGTCCGAGTTCCTCGAACTGGGTGAATACGAACGGCGTGAAATGATCGTAGATGAACGCGGTTTGGATGTCTTGCGGCTTCAAGCCCGAATCGCGCCATAGCCTGTCCGCGACCACGCCCATCTCTGGGAGCCCGGTGATGTCGTCGCGGTAGTAGCTGGTCATCATCTCGCCGTTGTAAGCCGCCCCCTGCGCGGCGGCGGTGAGCACCGCCGGCGGCTGCCGGAGATCCCGGGCGCGTTCGGCGCTGGTGACCACCAGCGCGACCCCGCCATCGCTTTCCTGGCAGCAATCAAGCAGACGCAGAACGGGTTCGATGATCCAGCGCGAATTCTGGTGGTCTTCCAGCGTAATTGGGCGCTGGTAAAACCACGCGTCGGGATTGTTGGCCGCATGTGCGCGGTCGACGACGGCGATGCGGCCGAAGTCTTCATTGGTCACTCCATAGGCCGACATGTAGCGCTGGGCATGCAGCGCGACCCACGCTGCGGGAGTGAGCAATCCGAAGGGGGCGTAGTGCGCCATGAACAGCGGGGTCTCGGCGTTGGTGCGTCCGCTGCCACCGAAGCGAAAGCCGGAACGCTCGTTGAAGGCGCGCCAGCACACCACCACATCGGCGACACCGCTGGCGACGGCCATCGCCGCGTGTACCACGGTGCCCGCCGCCGCGCCGCCGCCGTGCGGCACCCGGCTGAAGAAGCTGAGGTCGCCGATACCGACGTTGCGTGCGACGTCGATCTCGTCGCTGGAGTCCATCGTGAAGGTGACCATGCCGTCGACGTCACTGGGCGCCAAGCCGGCATCGTCAAGAGCGGCACTGACCGACTCGCACGCCAATTGCAGCTCGCTGCGCCCGGATTCCTTGGAGAACTCGGTCTGCCCGATGCCCACTATCGCGCAGCTGCCAGGCAGCGCGCCGCTCATGCGCCAGCCCCGTCGAGCAGGCTGAGAACGGCGGTGCCGGAGACGTGATCGCCCAGGCTGTTGGATGCTCTGAAGGTCACCTCGACGAAGTTCTCACCGTCTGATCCCTCGGTCTTGCCGGTTACGCTGCCAGTAAAACGCAGCGGATCGTCGGGAAAACACGGCACGCCCAGGCGAATCGACAGCTTCGTGACCATCGCTTCGGGCCCTGCCCAGTCGGTGAGGAAACGCACGCAATATCCGTTGGAGGTCAAGATGTTCATGAACAAGTTGGGCGAGCCCTGCTTGTTGGCGTAGTCGCGGTCGTGGTGCACCGGCATGAAGTCACGCGATGCGATCGCGCCGGCGACGATCATCGTGGTGGTGATCGGAATCTCCAGCGGGGTCACCTCGTCACCGACCTCGATGTCGCCCCACTGCAGGGTCTTTTTAGAAGTCGTGCCGCGGGTTTTGGCTGTCGTCATCGCCGTCCTTCCGGGTATGTGCTGCCCAGGTGAGCCAGCTGCTGGGAAGCCGAGCCCAAGGTGAGTTCGTTCTGTTTGGCCCACAGAAAGTAGCGGTGCAGGGGATAGGTGATGTCGATCCCAATCCCGCCGTGCACGTGTTGGGTGGTGGCGGCGACTCGGGCGCCGGCCTCGGCAGCCCAGAACTTCGCGATTCGTGCCGCGCGGTCTGCGGGCCGGCCCTCCGCGATCAGCCAGGCGGCGTGCCAGGTGGTCCACCGGATCGCCTCGACGTCGATGAATCCGTCGGCCATCCGCTGCTGCACCGCCTGGAAGCTGCCGATCGGGCGGCCGAATTGTTCACGCCCGGTGGTGTATTCGGCGGCCATCCGCAAGGCGCGGTCAGAGACCCCGAGCTGGATAGCGCACAAACCGACCAGCGCGCGGGTATAGAGCGCACGGACCAGGGTACCGGGGCCTTGCAGCAGGTCCGCGGCGGAAACGGTTGCGCCGTCGATGAATACATCGGCGTGTGGTATGCGAGTAGTGGTCGCCGCCGGCCGGATGCCGACACCGTCGGCGTCGGTCGCCAGCAGGAACAGGCCCACGGCGCCGTCTGTGCCGTCATCGATAGAGGCGGGGATCAGCACGGTGTCGGCGAGTTGGGCTGCCGGCACCAACTCCTTGGTGCCGTCCAGCCGCCAATTCGGGCCGTCGCGACGTGCGGTGGTGGCGGGCTTGACCGGGTCAGAGCGGCCGGGCTCCTGCAGACCCGCGCTCAGGATGCGGGTTCCGTCGATGACGCCGGGCAGAAAGCGCCGCTGTTGCTCCGGGGTTCCGTGCCGGGCGATCGGGTCGGCGCCCAGCAGCAGCGTCGGGTAAGCAGGCACCGGTGCCACGCTCCACCCGACTTCGGCCAGCAACACCCCGAGTTCAACGAAGCCACCGCCGTTGCCGCCGACCGATTCCGGTAACGCGGTGCCCAGCAGGTCGACCGAGGCCAGTTCTTTCCACAGCGCGGCGTCGTAGCAAGATTCGTCGGCTTCGAGTTCGGTCAGTCGTTCCGGGGTGGCTCGGCGCTCGAAGACTTCCCGGGCCAGGTTGCTGATGGTCTCTTGCTCTTCGGTGAACGTGAAGTCCATGGGCGTCACCCGGTCATTCGGCAGGGGGCCGAAATTGGTGAAGCACAAGATCGTTGTCGAAAGTCTGGTAGCAGACTTCGACCGGCATCCCAACTGTGACGTCGGCCGGGTCGATATCACACAAGTTCGAAACCAACCGTACGCCTTCGGCCAGCTGCACCAGGACGACGATGTAGGGATAGTCGAAGAACGGGAACCGGGGTTGATGCGGCATCACGTAGCTGTAGACAGTGCCCCGACCCGACGCCTCGATCGCCTCCCAGTCCAGGGAGCGGCATTTGGGGCACATCGGCTGGGGCGGGTTGCGCAGCGTTCCACAACCATTGCAGCGCTGGATCAGTAGCTTGTGGTCGCGCAACCCGTTCCAGAAGAACTCGGTGTCCGGGCTGATCGCGGGTGCCAGTCGGGACGCCATCAGCGTTCCGGCCTGAATCGCAGCACCCGGAATCGCTGGCGGCCGAGCACCTCACCGTTCTGATCGGTGTAGGTGATCACCCAGGTGAGGAAGTAGCCGGTGCCCAGCGCGGTCTTCTTTTCGTCGGAGACATCCTCGTACACCGACGTCGCGCTGATGACATCACCCAGCCGGGGATAGCGCTCGATCTCGAATTCCGAGTTGGTCGCCACGATGCTGGTGTATCCGGCCTCATCGAGGAAAGCCGTTGGATTACCGGTGATGTCGATGGGAGAGCCTCCGCGGTCCCCGATTCCTTCGAGTTTGGGTGACGGCATTATCCAGGTCTGCAGCATGACCGGTGGGGACACGATGCCGCCGAACCGGGACTTGGCCGCGAACTCCGGGTCGAGGTAGACGGGGTTCATGTCGTCGAGCGCGTACGCCCAGTGCCGGATCATCGGCTGATTGACCGGATCCGGCGCCACCGACGGCTTTCCGGCACCGCCGGTGGGTTGGCCGACAAGCGCCTCGAGCTTGTTGCGGAACTCGGTATCTGAATTGGTCACTGAGTTGGTCCTCCTGACTTGTCCGTC
This sequence comes from Mycobacterium sp., assembly GCF_052143115.1. Lineage (GTDB taxonomy): Bacteria > Actinomycetota > Actinomycetes > Mycobacteriales > Mycobacteriaceae > Mycobacterium. The sequence continues at coordinate 18,619 of NZ_JBKQTQ010000006.1, read as the reverse complement.
GGGCGAAGGTCACGTGGTGCTCGCGGCATACCCAACCCGGCCATCGCGATGATGTCTCGTTGGATCTCATTGGCGCCACCGCCGAATGTGTTGATCACGGCTATCCGATAGGCGGATTCCAGCGCACCGCGTAGCGGCGCGTCGGCGCCACGCCGTAACCCGTTGTGGTCGAGCACTTCCAGCAGCTGGCGGGCGACCTGCTGGGTCAGCTCGGTGCCGAAAACTTTCGCGGCAGACGCTTCCCCCATGTTGAGCGCGCCCTTCGTCATTGCCGCATTCACCCGCGCGTTGACGAGTTTGTACGCGGCGACCTGCGCCTCGACCCGGGCCAGTGCGAGCTGCACCCAGGGCTGGTCGATGACACGGCCGTCGTCGAGCTCGGTGTTGGTGGCCCACTGCAGCGTCTGCTCGAACAACGGCTCGAGCGCGGCGAGATTGCTCAGAGCTGCTCGTTCGAAGTTCAACTGGGTGGTGATCAGCTGCCAGCCGTGGTTTTCACCGGCAACGATCGCGCTCGCCGGTACCCGCACATTGTCGTAAAAGGTATAGAAGGTGGAGATGCCCGGCATGGTGTGCAGCGGCTGCCAGGAGAATCCGGGCGAAGAGGTGGGCACGATGAAGATGGAAATGCCCTTGTGCTTCTTCGCGTTTGGATCGGTGCGCGCGGCCAGCCAGATGTAGTCGGCGTACGCGGCACCGCTGGTGAACATCTTCTGACCGTTGATCACGTAGTCTGCGTCCGGTCCTGAGCCGTCGCGGACCGCGGTGCTGCGCAGCGAGGCCAGGTCGCTGCCCGCCTCCGGCTCGGAGTAGCCGATCGCAAACTCCACGGTGCCATCGAGGATCGCCGGCAGAAAAGTCTGCTTTTGTTCTTCGGTGCCGAACTGCATCAGGGTAGGCCCGACGGTGTTCAGGGTCACCAGCGGAATTGGCGCGTTGACCCGTCGCGCCTCTTCGGCGAAGATGAATTGTTCGATCGCCGAGAAACCCTGCCCACCAAATTCTTTCGGCCAACCGACGCCGAGCAGGTTGGCGGCGGCCAGGGCGCGAACGCATTCCCGCACCTCGGGACCGCCCTCTATGCGTTCGCGGATGGCGGCGCTGCGGTCAGGCGTCATCACCTGTTCCAGCGTCGCGCGGATCTCGGCGCGCAGCTGCTCTTGCTCGGCGGTGTACTCGAGTTGCATCGCTTAGGCTCCTAGCCGGACCGGCATCCGCTTGACCCCGGGCACCATGGTGGCCCGCATCCGGTCGACCTCACCGACCAGCTCGAGCCTGGGGAAGCGGCGCAGCAGCTCTTCGAACATCACCGTCGCCTCCAGACGCGCCAGTTGCGCGCCGACGCATGAATGTTCACCGCACCCGAATGCGATATGCGGGTTCGGGTGGCGAGTCACCTTGAATTCTTCTGAGTCACAACCGAATGTATCCTCGTCACGGTTTGCCGACCCGTACAGCATCACCACCACGTCGCCCTCGGCGATGCGCTGACCGCGAATCTCCACGTCGACCGTCGCGGTCCGCGCCATGTGGACCACCGGGCTGTTCCACCGCAGCATTTCCTCGACGGCGCCCGGGATCAGTGCAGGATTCTCTACCAGCAGCCGGCATTGGTCGGGGTGGGCGATCAACGCGAGGGTGCCCAGTGCGATCAGATTGCGGGTGGTCTCGTTGCCGGCCACCAGCAGCAGGAACGCGAAGTTGAGCAGGTCTTCGTCGGTGAGCCGGTCTCCGTCGATCTCGGCGCCGGCCAGAATCGAGAGCAAGTCGTCGCGCGCTTCGACGCGTCTGGCCCCGATCACCTTTTGGAAATACTCGAAGAGCTGGCCGATGGCCACAAACGGGTCCAGTTCGATCTCGGGGTCAGCGGTTCCGGTGGCGGCGTCCGACCAGGCCCGGAACTGCTCCCAGTCGTCCGGCGGGGCGCCGATCAGCTCGGCGATCATCCGGGTGGGCAGCGGAGCGGCGATCTCCTCGGCGAAGTCGTGCACGGAGTCTGGTTGCATGCCGTCGAGGATTCCGCGGACGATTTCGCGGATTTTCGGCTCGAGCACGGCAACGCGTCGCCGGGTGAACCCCGAGTTGATCAGCTTGCGCAGCTGCCGGTGCCGTGGCGGGTCGCTGAAGATGAGGTTTCCCGGTTGCACCGGGCTCGGCATCGCCGGGTCCGGGATAGTGATGCCCTTGGTCGAGGTGAACGTCGCCGGGCTGCTCGACACGAAGCGGATGTCATCGTATCGGAGCAGCGCCCAGAACTTGGTGACATCGTTCCAGCACACCGGCGCCGTCGCGCGCAGCTCGCGGTATGCCGGATAGGGATCGCCGGCGTAGAAGTCGGGAGAATGCAGAGGGACCGCCGAACAGAACTTAGCGACCACTGGCCTCCCTCGACACCACGGTGATCGTACATTTCGATACGATCTGTCCGGTGCACCCTGTTTACTCTGGCGATACCGCCAATGTCAATATGCGTGCTGTCAAGGTGAAATACGCGCTCGGCCACGCTGAGCATTGACGACAGTGCTCCGGCAGGTGTACACCAAACGTTGAGCCGCCGGACCGTCCAAAGGAATGAACATGGCTGACCCACGCTCGCTCATCGACACCTACGCGGTCTACATCGACGGGCAGTGGGTCGAACCCGAGAACGGCCGCTACGACGACATCAGTCCCGCCACCGAGGCGGTGATCGCCTCGGCGCCCGACCCGAGTCCCGCTCAAGTCGACAGTGCGATCGCGGCCGCCCGCGCCGCGTTCGACGCGGGACCGGGGGCCGACGCCGGACCCCAGCAGCGGGCGGGTTGGCTCAACCAGCTCGGGGCGGCGTTGCTCGAGCATGCCGACGAGTTTTTCGCGCTGGCGCAGCTCGAATGGGGCTGCACCGGCAACGAGCGAGTTATCCACGTCGAAGGACCGGCATTCGCGGCGTTGAACACCGCAGAACTCGCCACCCATCCGGTCGCGGAGCAGATCGACGCCTACGGGGCCGCGGGTAAAACCCTGCTGTGCTACGAGCCACTCGGTGTGGTGTCGATTCTGACGCCATGGAACTTTCCGCACACGCTCAATGTCATGAAACTGTGCGCCGCGCTGGCCGCCGGCAACACCGTCGTGCTCAAGCCTTCGCCACTGGCCCCGCTCGCGGGTCTGGCGCTGGCCCGAATCATTGACGAGCACACCGACATTCCGCCGGGTGTGGTCAACGTGGTCACCCCCTCCGGCATCGAATCCAGCAAGATGCTGACCGTCGACCCGCGGATCGACATGGTCAGCTTCACCGGGAGCTCGGCGGTCGGCCGGGAGGTGATGGCCGCGGCCGGCGGCACGATGAAGCGGTTGCTGCTCGAGTGCGGAGGCAAGTCGGCCAGCATCGTGCTCGACGACATTGCGCTCAGCGACGAGATCTTGGAGCGGATGCTGTTCGAGTCCTGCTCGTTCCACGCCGGACAGGCCTGCATTTTGCACAGCCGGCTGCTGCTTCCCGACTCGATCCACGACGACGTCGTCGATCGGCTGGTCGAGGCGGCCCGCGGTGTGAAGGTCGGCGACCCCACCGATCCCGAGGTTCAGATGGGCCCGTTGATCAGTGCCGCACAGCTGAAACGTGTTCAGGCACACGTCAACCAGGCTCTCGACGACGGCGCCAAGTTGGTGACCGGCGGCGGTCGGCCGGCCGGCCTGGATACCGGTTTTTACTTCGAACCGACGATCCTGACCGAGGTGACGCCGGATGCGACCATCGCCCAGGAAGAAGTGTTCGGTCCGGTGCTGTCGGTGCTGCGCTATGGCGACGACGACGACGCGGTAAGGATCGCAAACAACTCCCAGTACGGGCTTTCCGGTGCGGTGTGGGGCGCCGACGTGGCCCGCGCGGTCGCCGTCGCTCGACGGGTTCGCACCGGGCAGATCGCGGTCAACGGCTTCGGTCCCGGCGGGGCACCGTTCGGCGGCTTCAACCAGAGCGGGTTCGGCCGGGAAAGCGGCGGAATCATGGGAATTCGTCAGTACATGGAGCCGAAGGCCATGGGACTGCCCGCGTGACGCGCGCCGACGACGAAGATGCCGGTGCAGCCGGGATCGAGGAGTGGCGCACATGAGCGGAGCCGACGACGAAGATGCCGGTGCAGCCGGGATCGAGGAGTGGCGCACATGAGCGGAGCCGATGACGAAGATGCCGGCGCAGCCGGGATCGAGGAGTGGCGCACGTGACAGGGGCCCTCCACGGGCTTCGCGTGGTCGAGATCGCCAATGAGATCTCAGGTCCTTACTGCGGCAAACTGTTGGTCGATCTCGGTGCCGACGTCACGAAAATCGAAGCGCCATCTGGTGATTCGCTGCGCCGATGGGGCCCGTTTCCCGGTGGCGAGCCTGACCCCGATCGCTGCGGTCTGTTCGAGTACCTCAACGCCGGCAAGCACGACACGGTTCTGGACCTTACGTGTGAAAGCGACGCAGCCGTCGCTCGTCAGCTCATCGGCGACGCCGACGTCCTCATCGACGCGCTGGCTCCCGGAATCCTGGACAAGTCCGGACTCGGAGTCGACGTATTGCAAGACATCAATCCAGGCCTTGTCGCGGTGCGCATCTCAAACTTCGGACAGCACGGCCCGTTTCGCGCTGCTGTGGCCACGTCGCTGACGCTGCAGGCGGCATCAGGCTGGATCACAGCACGCGATCCCGACCGCCCTCCCGTCCAGGCAGGCGCCCGGATCGCCGAATACGTCGCGAGCGGCTACGCCGCCCTGGGCGCGTTGACGGCGCTGCGGATCGCATCCAGAAGTCGGGTCACCGAGGTCGACGTCTCGGTGTTCCAGGCACTGCTGTCCACGCTGCCCTACCCGATGCTGATGGCCGAACGGATGCGCACACTTGGCCTGCCATCCAATACGCGCTCGGCCCCCATGCTGGGTGTCGTCCGGGCGGGTGACGGCTGGGTCGGGATCAACTGCCTGACCGGGCAGCACTGGCTCGACGTGTGCGCCATGCTCGAACTGCCGGAGTTCGGTGAGCACCAGTTCGCCATCCAAATTGGCGGTCCGGAACGTGCCGAATTCTTCGCGGCGGCCCAGCCCTGGTTGAGCGAGCGAACCGTCGCCGAAATCGTCGAACTGGGTCAGGCACTGCGTATTCCGGCGGCGCCGGTGGCAGACGGCGCCACCGCGCTGGAATGTCCTCAGTACGTCAAGCGGGGATCCTTCGTCGACGCCGGGGGACAGGGTTGGCCTTTTCGGCGTCCGGGGCCGCCGTTTCGCTTCTCGAGGACACCGGCGACGTCGCGACCCGGGACGTGCAGTGAACGATCCCGCGGACCCCGGCCGGTCGGCGAGATCGCGGATCCATCTATGCCTTTCGCCGGAACGAAAGTCCTTGACCTGACTACCTTCTGGGCGGGCGGATACCTCACCTGTTACCTCGGCGCCTTCGGTGCCGACGTGGTCAAAGTCGAGTCGATCCAACGGCCCGACGGTTTTCGCTATACAGCCGCGTTTCCGCACGAGGGCGATGACTGGTACGAGCGCAGTGCACTGTGGCAGGCCACCAATCTCAACAAGCGAGATATCACCCTGGACTTGACCTCACAGGCCGGCCGCGAACTCGCACGCCGGCTTGCCGCGCAGGCCGATGTCGTCGTGGAGAACTTCTCGCCGCGGGTGGTAGAGCAATTCGGGCTGGATTACCAGTCGCTAGCAGCGCTGCGCCCAGACGTAATCATGGTCCGCATGCCGGGATTCGGCCTCGACGGCCCGTGGCGGGACTACGTGGGCTGGGCGTTGAACATCGAACAGGTTTCCGGTATGTCGGCGGTCACCGGCTACGCCGACGGTCCGCCGTGCAACGTGCAGGGTCCAGCCGATCCCATCGTCGGCGTGCACGCGGGCGTGGCACTGCTCGCCGCGCTCGAGCACCGCCGCCGCACCGGCGAGGGCCAGCTGATCGAGGTCGCGCAGATCGAAGTCGGCGCCGCCGTCACTGCCGAACCGGTGATCGAGTATTCGATGAACGGGATCGTCCGGCCGCGCGAGGGTAACCGGCAGCGCGGATTCTGCCAAGGTGTCTACCCGACCGACAGCGACGACGCGTGGGTGGCGCTGTCGGTACGCGACGACGACGACTGGTCTCGGCTGGTCGACGCGATGGGTCGGCCGGGGCAGCTCGAGGATGATCGCTTGGCGACGGCCGATCGCCGCGCGGCCCACCATGACGTATTCGATCATGTCGTCGCCGCCTGGACGCGGACACAGTCGCCCGCCAATATCGTTGCGGTTCTTCAGGATCGCGATATCCCGGTCGCGGAGGTGATCGCGCCTGAGCGGATGTATGACGTGCCGCAGCTCGATGCGCGCGGATACTACGAGGATTTCGAGCATGCCATCACCGGCCGGCACCGCTATCCCGGCTGGCCGTTCCGCATCACCCCCGGTCCTGTTCGCCACCACCGCTTCGCCCCGCCGACGCTCGGCCAACACAACGACGAGATCCTGAGTGGCCTGGGACTGTCCCGCGATGAGCTGGATGCCCTGCGCCGTGACCGCGTCATCGGCGAACGAGTGGCCGGCGTGTAGCGCTGATGCGCTGTGTCGGCGCCGCGAGTCGGGGTGTCGGATGGCGCTGTGAGGCCGGCCGAGAAATCGATTGCGTATCACAACACCCGATCAGCACGTCTCGGTACGTCGAGCGCGCGGACGTCGATCAATCTGCTGATGTCGCATGCGGTGACGATGCCCACCACCCCACCGTGGTGCACCACAAGCGCTCGATTGCCGTCGCTTGAAGCCAGCCGCTCAAGCAAAACGGTAAGCGGCTCGTGTGGGGCGGCAGTGACGACTCGATCCATTGGCATTGCGGCATCGCGCACCAGGGTGGTTCCGCGTTCCTCGGGGGCTACCAGCCGCAATTGTGCCAGCGTGATCAGTCCCACGATGGTGCCGCCCGGGCCTTCTACGGGATAGGCCGAGTGTCGGTCGCCGAGCACATAGGAGTGGATGAAGTCCTCCACGGTGATCCAGCCGGGAGCCGTACGCGGCTGAGCGGTCATTGCATCTGCGACGCGTACCCCGGCAAGAGACTGGCGGGTCAGAATCCTGCGTTCCTCGCCATGCGCGGCGGTGAGCAGGAACCAACCGATGAACACGGTCCACACGCCCCGTCACGATCGATGCAACCATGAACTCGAACAGGCCCAGCGCGATGAGCACGTATCCGACGATGCGCCCGCCGTGCGTTGCACCGACTTCGCCGCGGACCTTGTCTCCATGGCGGCGCCACAAGTAAGCGCTGAGAACGCGGCCGCCGTCCAACGGCGCGCCGGGCAACAGGTTGAACAGACCCAGTAGCAGGTTGATGCCTGACAGCCACCATGCCACGCCCACAGCGACATTCGCCGCGCCCAAGTTCCGGAGTACCGCACCCAGCGCCGTAAAGACTCCCGCCAGTGCCAGGCTTGTCACCGGACCGGATATCGCGATGCGAAACTCCGTTCCTGCGGTTTGTGCTTCGCCGCCCAAGCGAGTCACGCCCCCGAACAGCCACAGCGTCACATCCGACACCGGTATGCCGGCGCGGCGGGCGACGACGGCATGCATCAGCTCGTGTGCCAATAGGGACGCCAGCAGCACCACCGCGCCGATAGCCCCGGCCACCCAATACGTCAGTGCCGAACGACCGGGCGCACTGCTGGGTAGGGTGCTGGCTAGACTCCAGGTGAACAACCACAGGATCACCAAAACGCTCCAGTGGACACCTAGGCGGAAACCCGCCACCGTCCCGAGACGTATGTGCTCGCTCACAATCAACCTCCAGATCTTGTGCAACCCAGTAAAATTCGCGCCGCAGCGCTGGAATCCTTTCGGCGCTAGTGACTGCGGCCAACAATCACCGGTGTGCGGGATGCGTGCGCTACCGCGCTGCTGACCGATCCGAGCACCATTCCGGCGAACCCGCCCCGGCCGTGGCTGCCGACGACAACCAGCTGGGCTGCCTCGGCGTGGTCGAGAAGTTGAGCGGCTGGCCGGTCGTCCACCACGACGCGGTGGACGCTGACGTCGGGATAATGCTTCTGCCAGCCAGCCAAGCGCTCGACCAGGATTTCTCCGGCAAGAGATAGCCTCGCTCCCTTGCTCGGGATATGCGCCACTTCGGTGTCGCTGACGGCGTGTAGGGCCACCAATCCCGTGCCTCGCAACGACGCTTCTTCGAACGCGATCGCGGTGGCCAGCTCTGATGCCGGTGATCCGTCGATGCCGAGGAGCACCGGTGCCCGGCCGGTCCGCGACGGTAGGGAAGCCTCGTCATGTATCACCGCTACAGGGCAGTGGGCATGATGGATCAGCCCGGTGCTGACTGATCCCAGCAACACCCGGCGCACGGTTCCCAGCCCGCGAGCGCCGACGACGACCATGTCTGCGTCTTTCGACATGTCGACCAACGTCGGTACCGGCCCGGAAAAGAACAATTGGCGCTTGATGTCAGCCGGTCCGCCCTCCTTGATGGTGTCTTCGACGATCTCGACCGCATCGTCGAGGATGGCCTGCGCATCGGCTTCGTAAAGGTCGTGCAACTCCGCGGATATGGGCGCCGCGGGCCAGGCGGGGGCCGGAATGGCGACAGCCTGCACGAGCGTGAGCGGCAGCTCGCGCATTGCGGCCTCACGTGCAGCCCACCGCACCGCCTCATCGGAATACCCGGACCCGTCGACCCCGACTACGATGCCGAAATGCTTTTCCAAGTCGGCCATTTGGCTGTCCCTCCTTAACGACCAAGTCCCGGACACGATGTGGCGCCCGTTAGCTTTTGACGCTAGGAGGGGAAGCGGCCGTCGGGAAGGAGGCATTGGTCCCTAGCGCAGGTGGCCTTACGGCCTTTCACGTCGGTCGGAAGTCGACCGTATGGGCCGCACAGCCGTCGCTGAGCACAACGTCGGCGGGGGGCGGGGTCAGGACCCCGGCTCGTCGGGTGACCGCGGACCTTACGAATGGCGTCTGACAATTTGGCGGGTGCCCGTGCTAGGGACTCAAGCCCCCGTTTTAAGGGTCATTCGTCACAACAAACCTGGTGGCCCGCAAGATGATCATCAAGCAGACGTCGGCCGTTCCGTGCTCATTGTTCGCGAGCAGTGTGGTGTGGCAATGATTGGGTGAGTGAGGCACTGCCGTCGAACTTTTCGATGGATCCGTGATCTCGGTTCGTCGGGATAGCCAGGATGACCGAGGCTCGGCATAGCTATTGGGGTCAGCAGGTGGGTAATTATGTGGGCGACGAGATGGTTAATGAATGAGATACCCTTGAGCGCAAGGGAATACCGAACTGATCCTAGTGGAGATGGGGTCGGCAACGTGCCAGTGATTGCCGTTGATCTGACTCAGAAATCCACCAGCGGTGCCGTCCAGTGAACCAGGGTTCCGCCCGCTGGCGGTGAAGCGATGCCGCAGGTGCCGCCCACCTGCTCGGCACGTCGACGCAGATTGGCCAGACCGCTTCGCCGCTGGTTGTCGGCGGGAATGCCGCAGCCGTCATCGATGATGTCGATGCTGAGCGCGTCGGCGACCGTCACGTCGATGCTCAAGTGGGCCGCGCCGGAGTGCCGGACAGCGTTACTGACCGCCTCCACGACGGCAGCTTCGGCGTTCTGAGCCAGATCGGAACCCACAGCGGTCATCGGACCGGACATGTGCAGCGTCGTGATAATGCCTCGGTTCTCCGTGAGATCGGCGACCACCTTCTGTATCCGCCGACGGAACCCGCCACCACGAGCGGTCGGGGACTGCAGTTCGAAGATCGTCGTGCGGATGTCCTCGATCGTGGTCTGCAGATCATCGATTGTGCGGTTGAGCCGGTCGGCGACTTCCGGTGAACGTGCGCGCGCGATGGTCCCCTGTAGATCCATGCCGATGGCGAATAGCCGTTGGATGACGTAGTCATGGAGGTCGTGCGCGATGCGTTCACGGTCGGCCAGGACCGAGAGCTCGCGGGCGTTTTCACGGTTTGCGGCGAGGGCTAGCGAAAGAGCGGCCTGGCTGGCGAAGTCACCTACCAGCTCGAGATAGCCGGCATCGAATGGTGTCTGGTCCCTGCTGCGGGCGACGGCAATCACTCCGATAACTGTGCGCTCGTAGCGCAGCGGCATCGCGATCGCGGAGCGCTCACCTGCATCGGTGAATGCCTGGATCGGGTATCGGAACGATTCGGTGATCAGCGGTGCCCCGGAGCGAAAGACATGGCCCGTCGTCGAACCTTCGACGGGAACCTCTTGCCCGACTACCTCGTTGGCGTGCACGCCAACCGCGGCGGACACGATCAGCGTGTCGATTTCCTCGGCCGGCAAGTCCGCATCAGTAGGAGTGAGGACGATCGCCTGCTCGGCGTCCGTCAGCTTCTGTACCTGCTCGGCGATCAACTGCAGGGGCCGCAGCGGCGAGTCGATACCCGTCACCAGTTCGGTGATGATCTCGCGGCTGGCTTTCATCCAGTTTGCCCGCCGCTCACTGCGTTCGAACAGTTGTGATTTGTCGATGGCCACCGCCGCAGCAGACGCCAACGCCTGAACGGCGACCTCATCGGATTCGGCGAATGTCCATGCTTGGCGGTCGTCGGTCAGATAGAGGCCGCCAAACATGCTCCCCCGGACCATGATCGGCACGCCCAGGAAGGCTCGCATCGCAGGGTAGTTCTCGGGAAACCCAACCGCCGCCGGGTGCGCGGTGAGATCATCGAGGCGTAGCGCGGATGCCTGGTCCAACACCACGCCGAGGATGCCTTTGCCCACCGGCGAACTGCCGATCCGCTGCACCGTGTCAGCATCCATTCCGGCGTGCACGAACGAGGTCAAGTTGCCGTCCGGGTCGCAGGTGGCCAACGCGCCGTAGCGGCTCCCGGTCAATTCCAGCGCTGCGGTGACGACGTGATGCAGCGTCTCGTCCAGGTCGAGATCGGAGCCGATCTTGACGATGGCGCGCAACAATCGTTCCATCTGGTCGCGAGCCGCCAGCATTTTGTCGAGCCCTTCGTGCATCTGGCCGATCGGTGCCCGCTGGCCCAATTCCGCAAATGTCGATTCGCTGTCATCGCTAGTCAAAGGCGCGAAACCTCCGCAACCGCCGTTGCCCGGTGCAAGCGTACGCCCGAACGAAGCGAACATTGCTAACCATGAGTGAATTTTGACCGCTGTACTGCATTCGAGCAGCCCACGCCGCCTTCGCTGGCCGCGACCTGGCCCAACGGAACGATGCGGCATTCGGCGGTCGGGTACACCCGCGGTTTAAACGGGTTTTGACCGTCGGCCGCGTTCGCGGTAACCTTCGGCCCTACGGTTGGAGTCAGCAGCGGCGTAACACCAACATTATGCGACCCAGACCTGATTTGCTGGCTGCTCCCGCGGTCGAGGTGACGACGCAGGGCCGGCTAGCCGGTATCGATGATTACCCGCGAGAAGCTTTAAATCGGGCTAGGTGAGATGCCAATGACCTCCACCAACAATTCTCGCCTTCTAGCTGGTGCGCCGAGCCTGGCTGCACTTTTCCTCGACCGGGTCGAGGCCACACCGGATAAGGAAGCATTTCGGTACCTGGATCACGGACGGTGGGTCTCGGTGACCTGGCGAGACTCTGCCGCCCGGGTGGAGTCGTTGGCGGCCGGGCTGCTCGCACTGGGCATCGAGCCGGAACAGCGGGTAGGGATCTCCTCCAACACGAGATATGAGTGGATCTTGGCCGACCTGGCGATCATGTCCGCCGGGGCGGCCACCACAACCGTCTACGCGAACACCAATGCGGCGGACACCGGCTACATCCTCGGCGACTCAGAATCCCGCGTCGTCTTTGCCGAAAACGCCGACCAGGTGGCGAAGCTGACCGAGAGTCGCGGCAGGTTACCCACCCTTGACAAGGTGGTGTTGTTCGATGGCTCGGCCGACGAGGATTGGGTAATAACACTGGAGGATTTGACCGATCTCGGTGCCAAGTATCTGGCCGAACATCCAGAGTGCGTGCGCGACGCCGTCGCAGCTATCACGCCGGATCGGTTGGCGACGTTGATCTATACGTCGGGAACCACCGGCCGACCGAAAGGCGTCCGGCTAAGCCATCAGGCTTGGGTGTATCAAGGGCTGGCCGTGGCCGCACTTGATGTGGTCGGCGAAGACGATCTGCAGCTGCTGTGGTTGCCATTGGCGCATGCGTTCGGAAAGGTGTTACTAGCTGCCCAGCTGGCCTGCGGTTTCGTTAGCGCGGTGGACGGCCGGGTGGACAAGATCGTGGAGAACACCGCGGCGGTTAAGCCGACTTTCATGGCTGCCGCGCCGCGAATCTTCGAAAAGGCGCACGCACGTATCGTCACCGCTGCACAGCGACAGGGCGGACCTAGGGCCAAGCTGTTCGAAAAGGCCGTCGCCGTGGGACTCGACGTAGACAGGAGCCGCCGATCCGGTCAACAGGTCGGACTCGCAAAGAGCCTTCAGCACAAGCTGTTCGACCGCCTGGTGTTCAGCAAGGTACGTCAGGTTTTCGGTGGACGTATCCGCTTCTTTGTGTCCGGCTCAGCGCCGTTGAACCGCGAGATCGCCGAGTGGTTTCACGCCGCAGGGCTGCTAATCCTGGAGGGTTACGGGCTCACTGAAACCGCGGGAGCGGGGTTCATCAACCGCCCGGATCACTACAAGCTCGGCACCGTCGGTCTCCCATTCGAAGGGACCGAGGTACGCATCGGCGCCGACGGGGAAGTCCAGATTCGCGGCCCCGACGTCATGGCGGGCTACCACAACATGGCCGAAGCCACCGCAGCAGCCTTCACCGAAGATGGGTGGCTGCGCACTGGAGACGAGGGCCGTTTGGATGACGAGGGCTTCCTCAGCATCATCGGCCGCATCAAGGACATGTTCAAAACCTCGGGTGGCAAATACATCGTGCCGCCGGCGATCGAGGAGAAGTTCATCGCTTTGTGCCCATACGCCAGCCAGTTCCTGGTCTTCGGGGAGGCTCGTAACTTCTGTGTCGCGCTGATCGCGCTAGACGCCGACGTGACGGCCAGTTGGGCCGCCGATCAGGGCTTGACCGGCGCGACGTACGAGGAATTGGTCGAGTTGCAGGCAGTGCGTGACATGATCGCTGAGTATGTCGGCAGACTCAATACCGAACTCAACCGGTGGGAAACGATCAAGAAGTGGGCCTTGCTGGAGCGCGACCTGACCGTCGAGGGCGGCGAACTCACACCGTCGCTGAAGGTCAAGCGGGCGGTGGTGGCCGAGCGGAATAAGGAACTCCTCGACTCCTTCTATGTGTGACGACTTGATGCGATCGCACGGTTCCAAGCGAGCCTGGCCATCCGCGCTTTCAGCGATGTTGTGACTTTGGGCCATATCCGCGGTGACTTGCTCCCCTGACCGGCCGCGACCGGGGAACGGATCATTGGAAAGTGAATCGGCGAGGCCGATCCAGACCGGAGGTCGATAGATGGAACAGGACAAGTCGACGCCTAAGGCCAAGAACTGGACGGTCGTTCGCCGCGGCGGTTGTGGCGATGCGCGAGAACTAAGCGAAAGAATTCAAGGGAGACAACGTGATTGCTGAGTACTCTGCAAAGTCGGTTGTAGTGGGTATTGATGGCTCCCAGGCGGCAGTAGCAGCGGCCGTGTGGGGCGCTGGCGAGGCGCTCCACCGCGATGTCGTCTTGAAGTTGCTCCACGTGATTGACCGTAATCGGGCCTTCACACCGGGCGTTGTCAAAGCCCAGCACTTCGTGGCGGAGGCCGCCTTGCAGGACGCGCACGCCGCGGTCGAAGCAACGCAGAAGCCAGTCAAACTCGAATTGGAAACCGTCAGTGGGGATCCGGGTACAACTCTAATTGAGGAGTCACGGTCAGCGGCACTCCTGTGCGTCGGTGCCCCGAAGGCGGTTCCCCACGGGCCATGTGATTCATTGGCCGCCAACATGGCTGCCGCGGCGCACTGCTCGGTGGCTGTCGTCCCCGCCGCGCAGTACCCGGCGATGACGCGAACCGGTTGGGTGGCCGCTTTTCTGAACTCGTCGACTGCCGACTACGACGTCCTTCAGCAATCCATGGAAGAAGCGCAGCTACGCGAGCTTCCCCTGCGTGTGGTGAGGACGAGCCACCCCAACGCGACCGATCTGCGGGGTAGCCACGCAGACGCCGGAGATGTTCAGACGGATTCCGCGGTCGACGAGTCACTTGTCAACTGGGCTCGACGCTATCCCGGCATCGACATGCGCGTCGAGCACACCGACCAGCTCCTCCGGTATGTGGCAGCGCACGAAACGTCTATTCGATCGGTGGTTTTAGGCGCCGAGCACCACGAGGAAGTCGCGCAATTGGTTGAACTAACCAGGTCGAGGGCGCCGCTCGATGCGAATCCTTCGGTGCTCGTCGTCCGTGGTCAACACCCGTGAGCACAGAGAACCATTGCCGTGACATGGGATTCACGACCAACGTCCTCAACGGGGCGGGACTTCAGTTCCTGGCACCTCCCGCGAAACGAATCGCCCAGATCGCAGCTGGCATTGCAGCGCTCTACGCGGCGCGACGGTACTACCGGAATTGGGGCGCTACCAAGGAGGAGTGCCAGATGCGGTTGCCAGGCGACCAGTTGGTTGGCGACCCTGTCATCCAGGCGACTGAGGCGGTGTGGATCGACGCTTCGCCGTCCGCCGTCTGGCCATGGCTACTACAGATGGGCCAGGACCGCGGCAGTCTCTACTCTGAGGCGCTGGCGAACCTGATCGGCCTCCGCTTCCACAACGCCGATCGAGTGGATCCGGGATGGCAGCAACTCGCAGTGGGTGATGTCGTGCGACTGGCCCCGCAAGGCTGGATGGGGCTGCGCAATGGGCTGACGTTGAGCGTTGACGCGATCACGCCCGAAAGGAGCATCGTGCTGCGAGCCACGTCACCGAATCTGCCGCGGGCGGTGTGGTCATTCCATCTTCAGCCGCATTGGGACGACCGTAGCCGGCTAATTGCACGGGCACGGGTTGGCTTGCGGCACCCCGGTGAAGTGTTTGCCATGGAGCTCGCGAGACCGGCGATCGCCCTGATCACGCGGAGTGTGTTGCTTGGTATCAAGCGCCGCGTGCGGCGTGGCCATGCGCTTTCGCGGCGAACCCCAAGCCCGAGGTAGAACTTACTTCGGAGTGTTCTTGACTTCGAGCACGCGCTTGCGCAGGCTTTCGGTGGCCGTTTCCATTAGACCTTTGGCCCCTTTTTTGATCAGAAATCCCGGAAGCGGCACCAGAGGGTCAACGGTGAGCTCGAAGCGGACCCTGGTGCAATCGTCCTCGGGAGTCAACCTGTAGCGGGCTTCCTGCGCGCGTTGTTGTTTGGCGCTGACTAGAGTCCAGCTCACGCCGTCGTCGTGCACAGAGTAGGCGAGCACCTGCTCATCGCTGACGCCAACAACTTTGACGACCTGCCGAGATCTGCTTGGGCGGCCTTGGTCGTCCCGCTCGAGGATTTCGACCTTCTTATGGGCCGAGGACCACTCGGTCAACGACTCAAGGTCGAGCAATACATCCATGATCTCGTCGGGCGTTGCCTCGATGAGGACCTCACGAGTCTGGGTGACAGCCATGCCGCGACTTCGCCAAGATCACCTGACGACGAGCAAGGAAAAATCGCTGCAGCGCAGAGCAAAGTCGCCAGGGAGACAACAACGGTGGATCGCCGCCGCTAGTTGCCATAACGGTTCCTTTGCGTCCGAGAGATTTTGCCGTGATGTCATCATTCGGCGATGCATAGTTTGCGGATAGGGCCGGAAGTCACCGAGGGGGACGGTCAGACGTAATACCTCGGTCTGAACCTTTCAGCGGACCACCGTCAGCGACCGGGCCGGCCCGCCCTGTGTCGGCTCGACCTTCCGGCCGCAAAGCACGTCGGTGCGGCATGAATTCCAGCGACAGCAGAATTACTAACGCGGCCGGTATGTGTCGCATCGACAGGAGCACGTAGCGGTGTTGGCCGAATGAGTGGAACTTGCGGAGATAGCGGTATAGAGACTCAAGTCTGATCAGTGAATCACCCAGGTGAACAAGCATGTAGTAGGTGCTTTCAATCAGTCCGCGGTTTTTGTTGTCGAAGAGTTCAGGAAACGCGGCGAACGCCAATGAAAGCCGTTGGCCGCCCTGCTGTCTGCAGTCATTGATCATGTCGACGCTCAGTCGCTCGTCGATCCCGTTTGGTGCCCCGGGACGGCGCCACGGCACGTCAAGAGTCACGTCGCTGCCCTCGCCCGACGTTGCGTACCGGTGGAATCCTTGAACCCGGCCAGACCGGTCCCGCCCGACAATCAGCTTGATACCTGGGTAGCGGCCCTCGAGCACATGGTTGAGAATCATCGAAAATCCGCGCTCGACATGGGCCCCACGGTGTGACGCATGCAGCACCTTTGCCAATTCGCCCGTCAGCGCATCGTCGAGTTCCTGTTCGGCCACTACCTCAGTGGTGATCCCGACGTTATGCGTGCGCTGTACTGCCTGGCGCAGGTTACGGTATTTCCGCCCAGCCATGTTGAAGCGACACACATCGATTACCACGTCGCGCCCAATCGGTATGGGGCGCAGCGATTGACCGATCACATCGGCATTACGCCATAGTCCAAGCCACTGCTCACCGCAGCCGAGGACGATGATGCGCCAGCCGCGGCTGTGACACATCACGGCGAACTCGCCCACTAACTTCGGGAACCGGTCACATTGACCGATGGGGTCGCCGCTGACTACCGCAAAGCCCAGCCGCGTGCGATAGGCGATCGCCGCGGTGCCATCGGCTTCAAAGTAGTAGCTCTTTGTTGATTGCATCGCGAACGGGGCAAGAGGATCGCCGTGGGTCGCCTCGATGAGTGCCCACACTCGCTGCAGCGCACTGGGGTCCCGCCGCGACGCCGTCGGCCACATCAGTACTGCGCCGGCGCCCGCGACCAGCCCGTCGCCGAGCAGGTCGAGCGAAACCGAGTGCGCACCCAGGCCGGTCAAAAACATCACCACTGCGATGGCGGCGTGAGAAACAGTCACGGGCCGACCCAGCAGGCTGCCGCGCGCAGCCAGTATCACCGCTATCAACAGTGATAGCGACCATGTCAGCCGGCCCGGGGTGTGCCAATCGGCAGCGTGATGGTCGCGGGCCACCAACAGGATCAGCCACCCCAACGTGCCGGCTATCGCCAGCCTGCCGATCCAGCGGACCTGTCGCGGCTCAACGCTGACCATCACGCGATCGCGCACGCCGACCTTAGCTAGGCTCGCTGCCTCCATCGCAACTCCCACTCGCGTAGGTGAAGGCGTGTTTCCAGGGCCTCGTTCAGTGCGCCGTCGCGGCATGGCTGAGCGCCTCGTCGGGCCGACCGTTGGGCGGGGTGGACCTGGATGCGGTCGACTTGCGCGTCAGGAAACTGGTGAGTTCTCCGATCGCGCTCATTATTGGGGCAGGAAAGACGACAGTCGTGTTTTTCTCCACGCCGAGTTCGGCTAGGGTCTGTAGATTTCGCAGCTGCAAGGCCAGCGGGTGCTTCATCATGGTGTCGGATGCATCGCCGAGCGCCGCGGCGGCGCGTGCTTCGCCCTCGGCGGCAATGATTTTGGCTCGCTTCTCGCGCTCGGCTTCGGCCTCGCGGGCCATCGCGCGTTTCATGCTGTCCGGAAGTTGGATGTCCTTGAGCTCTACCAGGGTGACCTCCACACCCCATTCCACGGTGGTGGTGTCGAGGATCTGCCGGATGCTGGCGTTGATCACTTCTGTCTTGGCGAGCACGTCGTCGAGGGAATGTTGCCCGACGACGTTGCGCAAAGTGGTTTGTGCAATTTGATCAATGGCGGCATGGACGTTTTCGATGACGACGACCGATTTGCGGGCATCGATGACGCGGAAGTAGGCGACGGCGGCGATGTCCACGCTGACGTTGTCGCGGGTGATGATGCCCTGCGACTGAATCGGCATGGTCACGATGCGCATCGATACCCGCCACAGGCGGTCGATGACCGGAATGATCAACCGCAGCCCGGGTTCACGAACCGCGATGACCCTGCCGAGGCGAAAGTGCACACCACGCTGATATTGCTGCACCACCCGAATCGAGGCGGTCATCAACAGCACCACCAGGATCCCCACGAAAGCCGCTAGAACTGTTGCGCTTTGGCCCATCACGACCACTCCAATCTCCTCGTCCGGCTGCCGAACCGTTGCAGTAGCAACGTCGGCAACCGGGTACGTCAATGACGCTAGAAGTTCTACCGCTGTGGGTCAGCGGCAAGAAGTCCCCGCCCGCCTGGCCGAAAGGCCCTTTCTATAAATCGCGCGCACCCCATCCTTCACGACCGGTAGTCGCCGGGCGCCCTGCGGCGATGCATTTGTCGAAGCCGCACGTCGCGGTCAGCGCTAGGTCTGGAGCACTCGCTACTTCAGAACGGAGGCGGCTTGCCGGCAGTATCAACCCATTTCTCAACGTGAGTCGCTGTGGAATTCTGAAGTCGGCCCGAATCGTCCGCCAGATAGGACCTCGTAAAGGTCGGTAAACAGCCCGTCGGATCCGGCTTTGATGCCACGGCGGCCATCACTCACTGTCAATGCTCCATTGCGCCACTGTCCGCTGTGAGCGCGCCCATGAGCAGTGTCGTTCGTCCT
>NZ_JBKQTQ010000005.1:0-29631 GCF_052143115.1 Mycobacterium sp. | reverse complement strand
CGGACCCCAACGCAAAGCACCGCCCACGCGGGCACCAGCAAACCAGGCCACCAATCAGTTGTCGCGGGCATCCGGCACATGAGGCAACGAATACCGTCGCGGGCATATTGACATGAGGCAACAGGGGCGCTTCGATGTGCCCGGCTTCGAGCGACAACGGGCCCTGTGTCAGACCCGCGTGCGACGGTCCGCTGACGAAGCAACGGCTGCAGTTAAGGGGAATCGAGCTTCGCTACGCGCTGACGATGCATCTGTCTAGCCACGGGCCACCGAGCATCACAGAGCTGGTCGACGGGCTTGCTTGGCACGGATTTGTCGTCGGCGGGCGGGCGTCGAAGCCCACTTCGGATGCTTTGCGGTGGGAAATGGGTCACGGCAGGGTGCGCCGCGTCGGACGAGGCCGGTACGGCCCGGGCTACCTGCCGCGCGGCACTGAGCACCGGATCCACAAACGCGTCATGGCATTACGCGACCGAGCCAGTTGTCTCTCATAGGCGGGCAAAACGAAAGCCGGATCCCGCGGTGGCGCATGTGGCAGGTGGGACTAGTCACAGGCCGGCGAGCAGTTCGGCCACGACGTCGAGACCCTCGACAAGCAACTCGTCGCTGATCGTCAGCGGCGGCAGGAAGCGCACGACATTGCCGAAGGTGCCCGCGGTCAGCACGATGACGCCGACGGCGTGGGCGCCGGCGGCCAGCGCATCGGTCAGTGCGGCGTCGGGCTCGGCGCCGCCGGGTTTGACGAACTCGACGGCGATCATCGCGCCGCGGCCGCGAACATCGCCGATCCGATCGTCGGCGGCTTGCAGCGTGAGCAGTCGGTCTTTCATCAGCCGTTCGATCTGGCGGGCCCGCGCAAGGAGCCCGTCAGCCTCGATGGTTTCGATGGCGGCCAGCGCCGCTGCGCAGGCGACCGGGTTGCCTCCGAACGTGCCGCCGATGCCGCTGGGGTGCGGGGCGTCCATGATCTCGGCCCGCCCGGTGACGGCCGACAGCGGCAGCCCGTCGGCGATGCCCTTCGCGATGCAGATCAGGTCGGGTTCGATGCCCTCGTGCTCGCAGGCGAACATGGCGCCGGTGCGGGCGAATCCGGTTTGCACCTCGTCGGCGACGAAGACCACGTTGTGCTGGCGACACCAGTCCAGCAATGCGGGCAGGAATCCCTCGGCCGGGACGATGAAGCCGCCTTCACCCTGGATGGGCTCGATGACGATGGCGGCCAGGTTGTCGGCGCCGACCTGGTTGGCGATGACGTCGATGGCACGCTGGGCGGCCAGTTCGCCGTCGGTGGCCAGTTCCTTGTCAATCAACCCGTCGCGGAACGGGTAGGACAGCGGCGCCCGGTAGACCTCGGGCGCGAATGGTCCGAAGCCGCTCTTGTACGGCATCGACTTCGCGGTCAGCGCCATGGTCATGTTGGTGCGTCCATGGTAGGCGTGGTCGAACGCCACCACCGCATCTTTGCGGGTGTACGAGCGGGCGATCTTGACGGCGTTCTCCACCGCCTCGGCGCCGGAGTTGAACAGCACCGAGCGCTTCTCGCCCGAGCCGGGGGTGAGTCGGTTGAGGTGCTCGGCGACGGCCACGTACTCCTCGTAGGGCGTGACCATGAAGCAGGTGTGGGTGAAGTCGGCGACCTGCGCGCGTACCGCGTCGACGACCCGGGGTGCGGAGTTGCCGATGGTCGTCACGGCGATGCCCGAACCCAGGTCGATGAACCGATTGCCGTCGACGTCCTCGACGATGCCGCCGCCGGCGCGGGCCGCAAACACCGGCATAGTGTTTCCGACGCCGTGGGAGACCGCGGCGGCTCGGCGCCTGGTCAGCTCCAGCGATGCCGGACCAGGGATTTCGGTGACCAGGTGGCGACTCTGTTCGACAGCGGACACGTCAGCAGCCTATCCGCGGCGAGCCCCGGCTACGACCCCGAAATTATTGGCCCGGCGGCGGCGGCCCGACGCCCAGCGGCCGGCACACATTCGTCGTCGGGTCCCAATACTGGCCGGGGTCGCAGTTCAGCGGCTGCGGCCCTTGGCCCAGCGGCCGGCACACATTCCCCGTCGGATCCCACCACTGGCCGACGTCGCAGTTCAGAGGCTCCGCCGAACTCGCGGCCGGCATCGCAATCGTCACCGCCGCCAGCGGCATCAGCGCCATCGCGGCGACCGGTGCCAGACGGCGAACGAACTTCCTCATCTGCAGACCTCTCGTCAATCACAACGAACTTCCTCATCTGCAGACCTCTCGTCAATCACAATGTCACGGCGCACCAAATACTGGACCGTCGATCGAGTCGACGGTAGCAAAGGAGCTGATCGGTTGGCGGCTGAGTCGGCGCGGTCGACGCACCGGATACCCCAGGGCGATCACCGCGGCCAGCGCCAGCGGGTCGGCGGCTCCGAGCACGGCCTTCACCTGCGGCTCCTCCCGAATCGCAATCGTGGTGATCACACCGCCGAGGCCCTCGTCGCGGGCAGCCAGCAGAATGCTCCACGCGAACGGGTAGATCGAGGCGCCGCCGGCGAAGGTGTACCGGTCCGCGTCGCGGTCCACTGCCGCCAGCCGCGATAGGTCGGCGAACAGCGCGAGCAAGACCGGCGCTTCGTCGAACCTTTCAGCGAATCCGCCTGGCGCTGCAGGGTTTTCGGTCTTCAGGGCCCGCGCTTCGGCGCCCCGGTCGTTGGTCGGTGCCCACGGCCGCAGCCCGGCGGCGTGCAGGGCCAGATAGTCGGCGGAACCCCGCAGGTAGCAATCCCGAAGGCGGCGGCGCCGTTCGGGGTCCTTGACGACGACCACCCGCCAGGCCTGCGCGTTGCCACCACTGGGCGCGAACCGGGCGGTGTCGAGCACCCGGGCCAGCACGGCGTCGTCGACGGACTGGTCGGTGAATTCGCGGACCGCCCCGGTGGTGCGCAACGCCTCGCTGAGCGACAACGATGCGGGCCGGGCAGCGGCCCGTGGAAATGTCGGTCGATTAGGCCCGAGTTCGAAGGTCATGACGCGGTTGTGCCAGTCCGGCGCCCGCGCGTCAAGGCGCCGTGCTTGGTCAGTCGGCGACGGCGTGGTGGCACACTGGTGGCTGACGCGGTTCGTGGCCCGATCCGGTCCCAAGCCGACTCGCAGAAGAACAGGAAGATCGTTGCCGTCATGAACCAACAAATGGTTGTCTTTTTGCCGCTGCTCATCGTCTTGGGCGCGTTCATGTTTTTCGCCTCGCGGCGGCAGAAGCGCGCGATGCAAGCCACCATCGACCTGCACGAGTCGCTGCGCGTCGGCGACCGGGTGCACACCACCTCCGGGTTGCAGGGAACCATCAAGCGCATTACCGACGACACGGTGGACCTCGAGATAGCAGCGGGCGTCGTGACCACCTGGATGAAGCTGGCGATCAGGGATCGCATCGAGCCGGAAGTGCTGGACACCGAGGCCCAGGAGGCCGACGATCTAGCCGACGACCCGGAGCGACTGCCCAAGGACTAGGGTTGGCGGCCCGCCACGTACCCTTTGCGGTGCAGTCGAACTGATCGGCGCGCGAAAAGCGAGGGGCGGATCGCGCATGAGCGGAGGAGAGTCAACACGTGGCATCGCCATCGGCGCCGGTGCACCCTGCCCGCTACCTGACGGTATTCCTGATCCTGCTCATCGGCGCCTATCTGCTGGTGTTCCTCACCGGAGACAAGCGGGCCGATGCGAAGCTCGGTATCGACCTGCAGGGTGGCACCAGGGTCACGCTGACCGCACGAACCCCGGACGGGACGCGGCCGACACGGGAGGCGCTGTCTCAGGCGCAGCAGATCATCAGCGCCCGCGTCAACGGTCTGGGTGTCTCGGGTTCTGAAGTCATTGTCGACGGAGACAACCTCGTCATCACGGTGCCGGGAAGTGACAGCAGCGAGGCGCGCAACCTGGGCCAGACCGCACGGTTGTACATCCGTCCGGTGATCAATGCGCTTCCGGCGGAAACCGGTCCGCTGCCGCGGAACCCGCAACGGCTGCCTGGGCCCGACGCACGACCGAGGCTGCCGCTTAGACAACCCGGCGGACCCATACCTGGCGGACCCGTACCCGCTGGCCCCGTCCCCGGTGCACACCCGGGTGGACCTGTCCCGGGCGGCGCGCCGGGCCTGCCCATGCCAGGCGATCTGCCGCTGCCGGGTGAGCCGGCGCCTGCGCAGCCGCGGCCTTATCCGCTGGATCCACCGCCGACGCCCACACCGGCACCGGCGCCGCCGGCAGCTCCGGCACCCGCCCCGGTGCAGCCCGGGCCACCGGATCCGCGGAAGGATCTGGCCGAGCGCATCGCCAAGCAACGGGAATGGCGTCAGAGCACCAACAAGGGTGTGCAGTTTTTGGCGCTGCAATACGAGGCCACGCAGTGTAACCAGGAGGACATTCTGGCCGGCAACGACGACCCCGACCTGCCCCTGGTGACCTGCGACAAGGACCACAAGGAGGCGTTTCTGCTGGCGCCGTCGATCATCAGCGGTGACCAGATCGAGAACGCCAGCTCGGGCCTGGACCAACACAGTGGCGGCTATGTCGTCGACCTGCAGTTCAAGAGCGGGGCGGCCAACACCTGGGCGGACTTCACCGCCGCCCACATCGGCACCCAGACCGCGTTCACCCTGGACTCGCAGGTGGTCAGTGCGCCGCAGATCCGCGAGGCCATCCCGGGCGGCCGCACCCAGATCACCGGCGGAGACCCGCCATTCACCGCGAGCACAGCACGCCAGCTCGCCAATGTCCTCAAATACGGCTCGCTGCCGCTGTCGTTCGAATCATCAGAAGCTCAAACCGTTTCGGCGACACTGGGATTGACCTCGCTACGGGCGGGCCTGATCGCCGGCGCGATCGGACTGGTGCTGGTGCTGCTGTACTCACTGATGTACTACCGGCTGCTGGGTTTCCTGACGGCCTTGTCGCTAGCAGCTTCCGGCGCAATGGTTTTCGCGATCTTGGTACTTCTCGGCCGATATATCAACTACACCCTCGACCTGGCCGGTATCGCAGGTTTGATCATCGGTATCGGGACGACGGCCGACTCGTTCGTGGTGTTCTTCGAACGCATCAAAGACGAGATCCGCGAAGGCCGTTCGTTCCGATCGGCGGTTCCCCGCGGCTGGGCACGGGCCCGCAAGACGATTCTGTCGGGTAACACGGTGACCTTCCTGGCCGCTGCCGTGCTGTACGTCCTCGCGATCGGCCAGGTGAAGGGATTCGCGTTCACCCTGGGCCTCACCGTGATCCTCGACACCGTCGTGGTGTTCCTGGTGACCTGGCCGTTGCTGTACCTGGCATCCAAGTCCACGACGCTGGCCAAGCCGGCATATAACGGCCTGGGAGCGGTGCAGCAGGTCGCGCGCGAACGGCGGGCGCTGGCTTCCAGGGCTTCGACGGCTTATTCGACGGGACGGGGGTAGCGGGATGGCCGACGAGACGACTGCCGTTGAACTCAGCGACGACACCGCCACCGTCGTCGGCGCAGCCGGTGACGACACCGGCGCCGACTTGCCCCGCCACAGCTTCCTATCGCGCCTCTACACCGGCACCGGCGCGTTCGAGGTCATTGGTCGGCGCCGGATGTGGTACGCGGTCAGCGGCACGATCGTCGCGATCGCAATCCTCAGCATCGTGTTGCGCGGATTCACCTTTGGCATCGACTTCAAGGGCGGCACCACCATGTCGTTCCCGCGCGGAGATGCCCAGGTAAGCCAGGTGGAGCAAGTCTTCCGGCAAACGCTGGGCAACGACCCCGAGTCTGTCGTGATCGTCGGCAACGGCGCTGGAGCGACCGTGCAGATTCGCTGCGCGACCCTGTCCAACGACAAGACGGAGAAGCTGCGCAACGCCTTGTACGAGAGGTTCCAGCCCAAAGGCGCCGACGGCAAGCCCAGCCAGCAGGCCATCTCCGACTCGGCGGTGTCCTCGACCTGGGGCGGTCAGATCACCAAGAAGGCGGTGATAGCGCTGGTGGTGTTCCTGGTGCTGGTCAGCCTCTATATCACCGTCCGCTACGAGCGCTACATGGCGATCTCCGCGCTGACGACCATGTGTTTCGACCTGACCGTCACCGCCGGGGTGTATTCGTTGGTGGGCTTCGAAGTCACCCCGGCCACGGTCATCGGCTTGCTGACGATCCTGGGTTTCTCCCTGTACGACACCGTCATCGTGTTCGACAAGGTCGAGGAGAACACCCACGGCTTCCAGCACACCACCCGGCGTACCTTCGCCGAGCAGGCCAACCTCGCGGTCAACCAGACGTTCATGCGCTCGATCAACACCAGCCTGATTTCGGTGCTGCCGGTGCTGGCCCTGATGGTGGTGGCGGTGTGGCTGTTGGGTGTGGGCACGCTGAAGGACCTGGCGTTGGTGCAGCTGGTCGGCATCATCGTCGGCACCTACTCGTCGATCTTCTTCGCCACCCCGCTGCTGGTCAGCCTGCGTGAACGCACCGAGTTGGTGCGGACGCACACCCGCCGGGTGGGCAGGCGCCGCGGTCCTGGTCCGGAGAAGGATGAGACCCGCGCCGAGTCGGCCCATCACGAGCCGGGCGAACAGACCACCGCGGCCGTCGCGGCCAGTGGCAGCCCGGCTGCGAGCAAGCCGGCCCCGGGTGCGCGTCCGGTCCGGCAGGGCGGCGGCCGTCACCGTCCGACCGGCAAACGAAACAAGCGGTAGCCACGGTGGCTGCCCGGCGTTGGCGTGTGGCCGCCAGCTTGTTGACGGCCGCGCTCGTGGCGGCCGCGCCGGGCACATTAACGGCTTGCTCGGGAAGCGCCGCCGGGCAGATCGACTACATCGTCGACGGCACTCTGGTCACCTACAACAGCACCACCGTCACCGGCGCCGCCTCGGCGGGAGCGCAGGCTTTCGCGCGCACACTCACCGGATTCGGCTACCACGGCCCCGACGGTCAGGTCGTCGCCGACCACGACTTCGGCGCGATATCGATGGTCGGTGGTTCACCGCTGGTGCTCGACTACCAGATCGCCGACAACGCCGTCTACTCCGACGGTAAGCTGGTCACCTGCGACGACCTGGTCCTGGCGTGGGCGGCCCAATCCGGTCGGTTCCCCGGCTTCGACGCCGCCAGCCAGGCCGGCTACCTCGACGTCACCGCCATCGACTGCCAACCGGGACAGAAGAAAGCTCGAGTGTCGTTTGACCCCGACCGCAACATCATCGACTACAACCAGCTGTTCGCAGCGACCACGATGATGCCGTCGCATGTCATCGCCGACGAGTTGGGGATTGACGTCACCGGGGCGCTGATGCGCAACGACCTGCCGGCGATCGGGCGCATCGCGCAGCTGTGGAACACCACATGGGACCTCACACCCGGCATCGAGCCGGGCTCCATCGCCAAGCACTTCCCATCGTCGGGGCCGTACAAGATCGAATCGGTGTTGGACGGCGGCGCGGTGGTGCTGGTCGCGAATGACCGCTGGTGGGGGCCCAAGCCAATGACCAAGCGGGTCACGGTGTGGCCGGAGAAGGTTGACATCCAGGATCGCCTCAACGACAAAAGCGCCGACGTCATCGACGTCGCGGACGGATCGTCGGGAACGTTGGCCACCCCGGACAACTACCGTCGCACCGATTCGCCGTCGGACGGCATCGAGCAGTTGATCTTCGCGCCGCATGGCCCGCTTTCGGATGTCCCGGCGCGCCGAGGGCTGGCGTTGTGCACACCGCGTGATGTCATCGCGCGCGACGCCCGGACGCCGATCGCCAATGCGCGGCTGCACACCGCGGCCGAAGACGCCATCGGACGGGCGGAAAACGTCGTCGAGGCGGGCCAGTTCCTGAAGGCGAACACCGACGCCGCGCGCGCCGCATTGGGCGGGAAGCCGCTGACCGTGCGGATCGGCTATCGGGCGCCCAACGCGCGGCTGGCCGCCATCGTCGGCGCAATCGCCAAGGCCTGTGCCCCAGCCGGTATCACCGTCTCCGACGTCACCTCCGACTCCACCGGCCCCCAGACGCTGCGAGACGGGAAGATCGACGTCCTGCTGGCCAGCACCGGCGGCGCGACCGGCAGCGGTTCAACCGGGTCGTCGGCGTTGGACGCCTACGCCCTGCATACCGGCAACGGCAACAACCTGCCCGGGTACACCAACGGTCAGATCGATGGGATTATCAGCGCGCTCGCGGTGTCGGCCGACCCCGCCGAGTTGGTGCGGCTGCTGGCTCAGAGCGCGCCGGTGCTGTGGAACGATATGCCGACGTTGCCGCTGTATCGTCAGCAGCGGACCTTGTTGGCGTCGAAGAAGATGTATGCCGTCAGCAGTAACCCCAGCCGCTGGGGCGCCGGCTGGAATATGGACCGATGGGTCCTGGTGCGGTGACGACTGAGGGCGCCGATTCGGTGGCTGACCTCATTGCATCGTTGACCCGGGAGGTCGCAGATTTCCCAACGGCCGGAGTCGAGTTCAAGGATTTGACGCCGTTGTTCGCCGACCGCCGGGGGCTGGCGGCGGTGACCGATGCGTTGGCCGGCGTGGCGTCCGGTGCTGACCTGATCGCCGGTATCGACGCCCGCGGATTCCTGATCGGCGGCGCCCTCGCCGCTCGTCTGGGCACCGGCGTGCTGGCCATTCGCAAGGGCGGCAAGTTGCCGCCGCCGGTGCGCGCCGAGCAGTACCAGCTCGAATACGGCACCGCCCGCCTCGAGATTCCCGCCGAAGGGATCGAATTGGCCGGTCGCAGCGTTGTCATCGTGGACGACGTGCTGGCCACCGGAGGGACGGTGGCGGCCGCGCACAAGTTGCTCGAGCAAGCCGGCGCCTTGGTGACGACGGCCGCGGTGGTGTTAGAGCTGGCAGCGCTGGGCGGTCGTGACCTGGTCGCCCCGCTGCCGGTGCACAGCCTGCGCGTCATGTAGCCCCGCGCCCAAATGTGCCGGAGCAGCGGGGCAATCAGAATTGAGCGATATCCTTGAATGGCGGAGGTGACGATCTTGACGGACGAGAAGGGCACGGCGGTCCAGCCGCCCACCGAACCGCTGCAGGTCGCCGACATTCCTGCGACGCCCGAGCCCGCGATAAGTCTCAAGACGTCGAGCAGTGCCTCGCGTCGGGTCCGGGCCCGGTTGGCGCGGCGGATGACCGCCCAGCGCGGCGCGGTGAGCCCGGTGCTCGAACCACTGGTGGCGGTACACCGCGAGATCCATCCAAAGGCTGACCTCTCGTTGCTGCAGCGGGCCTACGAGGTCGCCGAGCAACGGCACGCCAGCCAGCTACGACATTCGGGGGACCCGTACATCACCCACCCGTTGGCCGTGGCCAACATCCTCGCCGAGTTGGGCATGGACACCACCACGCTGGTGGCCGCCCTGCTGCACGACACCGTCGAGGACACCGATTACGCGCTGGACGCACTGTCCACGGATTTCGGTGAAGAGGTCGGCCATCTCGTCGACGGGGTGACCAAGCTGGACCGGGTGGTGCTGGGCAGCGCCGCCGAGGGCGAGACGATCCGCAAGATGATCACCGCCATGGCGCGCGATCCGCGGGTGCTGGTGATCAAGGTCGCCGACCGGCTGCACAACATGCGCACGATGCGCTTCCTGCCGCCGGAGAAGCAGGCTCGTAAGGCCCGCGAGACGCTGGAAGTCATTGCGCCGCTGGCACATCGGCTCGGTATGGCCACGGTCAAATGGGAGCTGGAGGATCTGTCGTTCGCGATCCTGCATCCCAAGAAGTACGAGGAGATCGTGCGGTTGGTCGCCGGACGGGCCCCGTCGCGCGACACCTATCTGGCCAAGGTGCGTGCCGAGATCGTTGCCACCCTCAACGCGTCGAAGATCAACGCGGTGGTCGAGGGACGGCCCAAGCACTACTGGTCGATCTATCAGAAGATGATCGTCAAGGGCCGCGATTTCGACGATATCCACGATCTGGTAGGCGTCCGCATCCTTTGCGACGAGATCCGGGACTGTTACGCCGCCGTCGGCGTGGTGCATTCGCTCTGGCAGCCGATGGCGGGCCGGTTCAAGGACTACATCGCCCAGCCGCGCTACAGCGTGTACCAGTCGCTGCACACTACGGTCGTCGGCCCGGAGGGCAAACCGCTGGAGATCCAGATCCGCACCCGCGACATGCACCGCACCGCCGAATACGGCATCGCTGCGCACTGGCGCTACAAAGAAGCCAAGGGCCGCAACGGAGTTCCACATCCCCTCGCCGCGGCCGAAATCGACGACATGGCCTGGATGCGTCAGCTGCTCGACTGGCAGCGAGAGGCGGCCGACCCCGGCGAGTTCCTGGAATCACTGCGTTACGACCTTGCGGTACAAGAGCTTTTCGTATTTACCCCGAAAGGCGATGTGATCACGCTGCCGACCGGCTCAACGCCGGTGGACTTCGCCTACGCCGTGCACACCGAGGTGGGCCACCGATGCATCGGCGCCCGGGTGAACGGCCGATTGGTGGCGCTGGAACGCAAGCTGGAAAACGGCGAAGTCGTCGAGGTCTTCACGTCCAAGGCGCCTAATGCCGGGCCGTCGCGGGACTGGCAGCAGTTCGTGGTGTCACCGCGCGCCAAGACCAAGATCCGCCAGTGGTTCGCCAAGGAGCGCCGCGAGGAGGCGCTGGAGTCCGGCAAGGACGCAATGGCTCGCGAAGTTCGCCGCGGCGGACTTCCCCTGCAGCGCTTGGTCAGCGGCGGGTCCATGGCCGCAGTGGCCAACGAACTGCACTACGCCGACGTGTCCGCGCTCTACACCGCAGTCGGCGAGGGCCATGTATCGGCCAAGCATGTGGTGCAGCGGCTGCTGGCCGAGCTGGGCGGCATCGACCAGGCCGAGGAGGACCTCGCCGAGCGGTCCACTCCGGCGACGATGCCGCGGCGCCCGCGCAGCACCGACGACGTCGGGGTGGCGGTGCCCGGTGCCCCGGGCGTGCTGAGCAAGCTCGCCAAGTGCTGCACACCGGTGCCCGGCGATCAGATCATGGGATTCGTCACCCGTGGCGGTGGCGTCAGCGTGCACCGCACCGATTGCACCAACGCCGCGTCGTTGCAGCAGCAGGCCGAGCGCATCATCGAGGTGCACTGGGCGCCGTCGGCGTCCTCGGTGTTTCTGGTGGCCATCCAGGTCGAGGCGCTCGACCGGCACCGGCTGCTGTCGGACATAACGCGGGTGCTGGCCGACGAGAAGGTGAACATCCTCTCGGCGTCGGTGACCACATCCGGTGATCGGGTGGCGATCAGCCGGTTCACGTTCGAGATGGGCGACCCCAAGCATCTGGGGCATCTGCTGGACGTGGTGCGCAACGTCGAGGGTGTCTACGACGTCTACCGGGTGACATCTGCCGCCTGAGCGGCCCGACCGGGCCGACCTCTTACCGTCGGTATTACGGTAAGTGATATGGCGTCGGACAGTGACCAGATGGCCGCGGCCGGACAGCGGGCTCTCGTGATGGGAGCGAGCGGCAATGTCGGTGCGTGCGTCACCCGTCACCTGGTGTCTGCCGGTGCCGATGTCCGGGTCCTATTACGAAAGTCGAGTTCTACGAAGGGAATCGAAGGGCTCGACGTCGAGCGGCACTACGGCGGATTATCCGACACGGCGGACGTCGCCGCCGCCATGTCTGAACGCGACGTGGTGTACTACTGTGTCGTCGACGCCAGGGCGGAGCTGAGAGATCCCGCTCCGCTGTTCGAGACCAACGTCAACAGCCTTCGCAAAGTACTCGACGTGGCGATGAAGGCGAATCTGCGGCGGTTCGTCTTCCTGAGCACGATCGGCACCATCGCCATCGGCAGGAACGGCGAAACCGTTGATGAGGACACGCCCTTCAACTGGTCCGACCAAGCCGGCAGTTACATCGCCTCACGGCGCCAGGCGGAGCAGTTGGTGTTCTCCTACGTGGCAAAGCACGGGCTGCCCGCCGTGGTGGCCAACGTCTCCAACCCGTACGGGCCGCCCGACTGGCAGCCCCGACAAGGGATGTTCGTGCAGCTCGCCGCGCTCGGAAAACTGCCGTTCTATATCCGCGTCGTCGGAGCCGAAGTGGTCGGTATCGACGACGTCGCCGACGCGCTGCTGCTGGCGGCCGAACGGGGACGAATCGGCCAGCGCTACATCATTTCTGAGCGTTATATGACGCATCGTGAACTGGTGACCATCGCCGCGGAGGCAGTTGGTGCGCGGCCGCCACGCCTGGGTGTCCCGATGGCAATGGTTTACGGGTTCGCGCATGTGTCGGACGCCGTCGGCGCGCTATCCCACCGTGACTTCCCGATCGGCAGCCAGAGCGCCCGGCTCATCGCGCTGACCTCGCCGGCCAGCCATGCCAAAGCCACACGTGAACTCGGCTGGTATCCGACGCCCACCGAACACTTCATCCAGCGCGCAGCCCAAACTTATGTAGACAGAGGCGGATTGGCCGCCGCCGAAAGGTAGCGCCTCAGCTCAGGCTCGCCGACGTGATGGTGACGGTGGTGGCGGGCGCACCGTCCTGGCCACCGCCGGCGACGCCGGCCGCGGCGATCTTGTCCACTACCGCGAGGCCGGTGGTGTCGATGGTGCCGAAAACGGTGTATGCGGGGGGCAACAGCGAGTCCCGGTACACCATGAAGAACTGGCTGCCGTTCGTGCTCGGTCCGGCGTTGGCCATCGCCAGCGTGCCCCGCGGATAGACGACGGGCTTCTTCAGCGCCGGATCGCGGGGTGGGTACTGATTGGCCGGGTATTCGTCAGCGAACTGATAACCCGGCCCGCCGGTGCCGTCACCCTTCGGGTCACCACACTGCAACACCGACAACCCCGGCGACGTGGTCAGCCGGTGGCATTGGGTGTCGTCGAAAAACTTCTGCCGCGCCAGGCTGACGAAACTGTGCACCGTGCAGGGTGATTCGTTATTAGCAAGCTGCAGGCCGATCTTGCCCCGATTGGTGACGATGTCCAAGTCGACCGGAGCGGGAGTGGTCGCCACTTCGCCGGTCCGCGGTGGCTTCACCGCTTTGCCGGCGGCGTCGGCGGACCGCGGGTACAAGCAGTCGGCGCCCACGGCGGGGGAGGGCACGAATGGCGGCAGCTTCGGGACGGCCGGACGTGCCACCGGGGCCGAGGTGGTCGTAGTGGTGGTAGCGGGGCTGCTCGAGGCCGCGGCGGTGCTGGTGGGGGCGGCCGACGATGTCTCGGTCGCGCTGCGATCCGAGGTTGTGGCGGTGATAATCACCAGCGCGATCACACCGAAGAGCGCCGCAAGCACTGCGGCCAATCCACCGACAATGGCTAGCGTGTGCCCTCGGTCGGCGGATTGTGCAGACGGGCCTGGCTCCACCATCCTCGGCCGCGGGGTGGCCGGTGATCCGGGCGGCGGTGGCGGCGGGCTCGGCGGTGGAATGAAACGATTGTCCAGCGCTGCTGTTGCGGCCTCGGCCAGCTGCGATGCCGTCTGGTAGCGGGCCTGCGGGCTTTTGGCCATACCCGCGGCGATCACTGCGTTGAATGTCGGCGGTATGCCGGGGGAGGATGTCGAGGGTCGCGGCGGTGGGGCGGTCAGGTGCCCGGCGCGTTGTTCTTCGAATGTGTCTCCGGGATAAGGCTGTTGCCCCGTCAAGCATTTGTGCAATACACAGGCGAGCGAATACACGTCAGCGCGGGAATCACCTGCGCCGCTGAACCTTTCGGGTGCCGAGTAGGCGCCGGGGATATGGCCCATGCTGGCCTTGGCGGTATCGGTGGGGCTGCGCGCGAGCCCGAAATCGGTTAGGTAGACGAAATCTCCTGGCGCGATCAAGATGTTCGACGGCTTGACGTCGCGATGGACCAGTCCCACCCGGTGGGCGCTCTCAAGTGCCGCGGCGAGTTGCGCGATGATCGCGACCGCGCGTGCGGGAAGTATTCGGCCGCCTTCGTTTCTGATGGCGCGACCGAGGTTGCTGCCGTCGATCAGCCGCATGTCCACGTACAGTTGACCGCCGATCTGGCCACAGTTGTGGATGGGCACCACGTGCGGGTTGTTGAGGCCGGCCGCCGCGGGTACGTCGCGGCGGAACTGTTCGAGAAATTCTGGATCCTCGCCCAGGTCCGGCGCCAGCACTTTGACGGCGACTACCCGGTCAGTAACGGTGTCATCGGCTCGGTAGACTTTCCCCGATGCGCCACGGCCGATTAAGTCGAGCAGCTGGTAGCGCCCGAACGTCGTCACCTCCACAAAGAATTCTCCTGTTAGCGTGCGGCCAGCCGCGATTCAACCGACCATAGACGGCCGAGGCCGCCGACGGCTCGATCAGTCCATCCGCACCGACTTGATCGTGACTTGGATGGTTGGTTGGCCGTCCTGACCGCCGCTGGCAACGCCGCCCTTGGCGATCTTGTCCAGGGTAGCCAGCCCGTCCTGTTGAATCTTGCCGAAGACGGTGTATTCGGGTGGCAGCTGAGTGTCCTTGTACACCATGAAGAACTGGCTGCCGTTGGTGTTCGGTCCGGCATTGGCCATGGCCATGGTGCCGCGCGGGTAGATCACCGGCTCGTGCACCGCGGGTTCGTCAGGCTTGTACTGGTCGGTCGGATATTCGTTGGCGAACTGATAGCCGGGCCCGCCGCTGCCGTCGCCGGTCGGGTCACCGCACTGCAAAATCGACGATGTCGGCGAGGCGGTGAGCCGATGGCACTGAGTGTTGTCGAAGAACTTCTGCTGCGCCAGGCTGACGAAACTGTTGACAGTGCACGGTGACTCGTTGTTGGCGAGCAACAGGCCGACGTTTCCTTGATCAGTGACCATGCTGACACTGACCTGCGCCGGGTCGGTGGGCACCTTGCCTTGCCTCGGGGGGTTCACCGGCTTGCTGGCCTGTTCCGCCGAAGGCTCGTATTGGCAGTTGGCGCCGAGATCAGCGGCCGGTTTGAACGGCGGCAACGGCGGTATGCCCGACGATGTGCCGGGAACGGCGCTGGTGGTCGAGCTCCCGGCTGCCGAAGCCTGCTTGTTCTTGTGCTCGTTATTGGTCAGGACGACCGTTGCTATCACCGCGACAACGACGACCGCCGCCGCGACCGACCCTGCGACGATGGCCAGCGTCCGGCGACGACGGGCCTGCTGAGCGCGGCGTTCCAGCTGTCGTTCGAGTTTGCGCCTGGCCGTCGCACGTCGCTGTTCGTTGGTCGGCACCGCCGATGTCCCTCCGTGGTTGTCTGCTGAGTCAGCAAAGAGTGTGCCAGTTGACGCTGGATAGGGGTGGCGCGACCCGTGCTCGCGGGGCACGATGGCCCGACTTTCCCCCGCACGCGGGGGGACCCCCACCTCCGCCGACTGCGTCGGCCGCATCGTCGTCGGGCGGCATGGGAAACTGGAGATCGTGTTCATCACCGGATTTCCCGCCGGGTTGCTGCAGTGCAATTGCTATGTGCTGGCGCCGCACCCCGGGGCCGACGCCATCGTCATCGACCCAGGCCAGCGTGCGATGGGCCAGCTGCGGCGCATTCTGGACAAGAATCGGCTGACTCCCGCGGCGGTGCTGCTCACCCACGGTCACATCGACCACATCTGGTCCGCGCAGAAGGTGTCCGACACCTTCGGCTGCCCCGCATACATCCATCCCGAGGACCGGTGCATGCTGACCGAACCCATCAAAGACTTCGGCCCGCGGCTGGGGCAGCTGCTGCTGGCGGCGATATTCCGCGAGCCCAAACAGGTCATCGAGCTGGATCGAGACGGTGACAAGATCGACCTCGGCGGGATCAGCGTCACCGTCGACCACACGCCCGGCCACACCCGGGGATCGGTGGTCTTCCGAGTCGCGGATGCCGGGGACGACAAAGACGATAAATACCTAGTGTTCACCGGCGACACCCTGTTCGAGCGCTCGGTGGGCCGGACCGACCTGTTCGGTGGCAGCGGCCGCGACCTGATTCGCTCGATCGTCGACAAGTTGCTGGTGCTCGACGACAAAACGGTGGTCCTGCCCGGCCACGGCAATTCCACCACCATTGGCGCGGAACGGCGCTTCAACCCGTTCCTCGAAGGCCTGAGCCCATGAGCGACTTCTCGGCGTTCTCCGCGCCCAGAGGCGTACCGGACTACGTCCCGCCGGATTCGGCTCGGTTCGTCGCGGTGCGGTCTGCGCTGCTCGATGCCGCCCGCCGGGCGGGCTACAGCGACGTCGAGCTCCCGATCTTCGAGGACACCGCGCTGTTCGCGCGCGGGGTGGGCGAGTCCACCGACGTGGTGACCAAGGAGATGTACACGTTTACCGATCGCGGCGACCGCTCGGTGACGCTGCGGCCGGAGGGCACCGCCGGGGTGGTGCGTGCGGTGATCGAGCACCGCCTGGACCGGGGCGCACTGCCGGTCAAACTGTGTTACGCGGGCCCGTTCTTCCGCTACGAGCGGCCCCAGGCCGGCCGGTACCGCCAGATGCAGCAGGTCGGTGTGGAGGCCATCGGTGTCGACGACCCCGCGCTGGACGCCGAGGTGATCGCCGTCGCCGACGCCGGTTTCCGCTCGCTGGGCCTGGACGGGTTCCGGCTGGAAATCACCTCGCTGGGCGACAACTCTTGCCGTCCGCAGTATCGGGAACTGTTGCAGGACTTTCTATTTCAGCTCGACCTCGACGAGGAAACCCGCAAGCGCGCCGAGATCAACCCGCTGCGGGTACTCGACGACAAGCGTCCAGAAGTCAAGGCGATGACCGCCGACGCACCGGTGATGCTCGACCACCTCTCCGATGTGGCCAAGCAGCATTTCGAGACCGTGCTGGCGCACCTCGACGCCGTGGGCGTGCCGTATGTCATCAACCCGCGGATGGTCCGCGGGTTGGACTACTACACCAAAACCACCTTCGAGTTCGTGCACCCTGGCTTGGGTGCCCAGTCCGGCATCGGCGGCGGCGGTCGCTACGACGGTCTGATGCGACAGCTCGGCGGACAGGACCTGTCGGGCATCGGGTTCGGTCTCGGCGTGGACCGCACGCTGCTGGCGCTGCGGGCCGAGGCCAAGGACGTCGGAAAGATCGCCCGGTGCGACGTGTTCGGAGTGCCACTGGGTGAGCAGGCCAAGCTGCGGCTGGCGGTGTTGGCCCGGCAGCTACGGGCCGCCGGTGTGCGCGTCGACCTGGCCTACGGCGACCGCAGCGTCAAGGGCGCGATGCGTGCCGCCGACCGGTCCGGTGCACGCCTGGCGCTGGTCGCCGGTGACCGCGACATCGAAACCGGGACCCTCGGCGTGAAGGATCTGACGACGGGTGAGCAGGTCGACGTCGCGATGGATTCCGTTGTCGATGAGGTGCTCGCGCGGCTAGGTCACTGAAATCTCTTTTGCCACTTTGGTTTCAGTGGTTCATAAGCAGTGATTTTTGTCGGTCGCCGGCGATAGTATTCGAACATGTGTTCGAGTAGTCGAGAAGAGATCGTCGGAGCCTTTGACGCGCTCGAGGCCGACCTCGACCGCGCGTTGGAGTTGTCCTTCGACGCGCTGACCACTCGGGAGCGGCTGGCAATGTTGCAGCGCTGCGAGAAGATACGCCGCCAGCTGCCGGCCGTCGAACACCCCTTGATCAACCAGATCGGAGAGCAGGCCGACGCGACCGAGTTGGGCGGCAAACTGCCCTCGGCATTAGCCAACCGACTGCGGATCACTCGCGCCGAAGCATCGCGGCGCATTCACGAGGCCGCCGATCTGGGCCAGCGGAAGGCGATCACTGGCGAACCACTGCCTCCGCTGCTAACTGCCATCGCTTCAGCGCAGCGGGACGGGCGGATCGGGCCTGCCCACGTAGCGGTGATCCGCGGCTTCGTTCACCGGCTGCCCGACTTCGTCGACGCGGAAACCCGTCACAAAGCTGAGGCCCAGCTTGCCGGGTTGGGCGGCGAACATCGCCCCGACGAGTTGAGCAAGCTGGCCGACAAACTCGCCGATTGCCTCAACCCGGACGGAAACTTCACCGACGACGACCGAGCTCGGCGGCGGGGTCTCACCATCGGCAAGCAAGGCTTCGACGGCATGAGCCCGATCACCGGATATCTGACTCCCGAGGCTCGCGCCACCCTCGACGCCGTCCTCGCGAAACTGGCCGCACCCGGCATGTGCAATCCGGGTGACGCCACACCATGTGTGGATGGCACACCCGCACAAGACGCCGTCGACACCGACGGCCGCAGCGCCGCGCAACGCAACCACGACGCGCTCAACGCGGCCGGACGGGCTCTACTGGCCTCCGGTTGCCTGGGTCAACACAATGGGCTGCCGGCCAGCATCATCGTCACCACCACCTTGCGCGAACTGGAGGCCAAGGCCGGCAGGGGGCTCACCGGCGGCGGATCGCTGCTACCGATGAGCGACGTCATCCGGCTGGCCTCCCATGCCCATCATTACTTGTGCATCTTCGACAAAGGCAAAGCGATCGGGCTCTACCACACCAAACGGCTGGCTTCACCCGGTCAGCGAATAGTGCTCTACGCCAAGGACCGCGGCTGCTCGTTTCCCAATTGCGATGTCCCGGGCTACTTCACCGAAGTTCACCACGTCACGCCCTACGCCAAGTGCCGCACCACCGACGTCAACGATCTGGCGCTCGGCTGCGGCGGCCACCACCCACTGGCCGAACAAGGCTGGACCACACGGAAAAACCAACACGGCGTCACCGAATGGATCCCACCACCGCATCTTGATTACGGCCAGCCTCGCGTCAACACCTACCACCACCCCGAAAAACTGCTGCGCGACGACGAAGACGACGACGAACCCTAAAGGACGTCTAGCCAGGCAGCCCTTGGACGAATTGCGCCAACGCCGTGCCGATTTCGTCCGGGCTGTCCTCCTGGATGAAATGCACGCCGGGGACGGTGATTTCGGTCAGGTTCCGCCAGCTGCGGACGTAGTCGCGGATATGCCCGGTCACGATCGCGCCGGGGTCGGCGTTGATGAACAGCTTTGGCACGTCGCTTCCCGCGAGCCAGCTCCGATACTCGTCGACCACGGCGACGACCTCGGCCGGCTCGCCGTCGATCGGGATGTTTCGCGGCCACGACAACGTTGGCCGCCGGTCCTCTCCGGCGTTGGCGAACGGCCGCCGGTACTGGTCCATCTCCTCGCCGGACAGCCGTCGCCGGATGGCGCCGGGCAGCACGGCCTCGACAAAGATGTTCTGCTCCAACACCATTGACTCACCGTTGGGGGAGCGGAAGCCCTGGAACACGCCTCGCACGCTCTCATGGAAGTCCGACCACGTCATCGGAGTGACGATCGCCTCCATGAACGCAATGCCGGCCACTCGGTCGCGGTGCCGGTTAGCCCAGTCGAAACCCAGCGCCGATCCCCAGTCGTGGAGCACCAACACCACCCGATTACCGATATCGAGGGCATCCCAAAGTCCAAATAGGTACTCACGCTGTTCGGCGTAGTAATAGCGGTCAGGGCCCGACGGGTTGAGCTTGTCCGACCCGCCCATCCCAATCAGGTCACACGCGACCAGTCGGCCCAGACCTTCCAGATGCGGCATTACGTTGCGCCACAGATACGACGAGGTGGGGTTGCCGTGCTGGAAAACGATCGTCGTGCCGTCGGGACCGCGGCCCTCGTCGACATAGGCCATGCGCTTACCGCCGATCTCCCGATAGCGCAGCTTTCCATACGGTTTGGCGCTCAGCATCACTTTCCTTCTTTCCCAGCGAGTCTGATTGCCGCCCCACGCGCAACCCGCAAAATCCGTGTGGAGAACTGCCGGTCGGCCACCGCGCGGGCGAGCGACAGCCCGCCTACGCACACCGCCATCAGGGCGATCGCATCGTCGAGCCGCTGATCGTCGGCATCGTCTTCACCGCAAATAGCAGCCAGCGAGCCGCGCAGTTCGCGTTCGTAGACGGCGCGGAAATCCTCCGATGCGCGCGCGGCGTCGGCGCCCACGGCGGCGAATGCGCAGCTGGTCGACAGGTCGTTTCGGTGAGCCGGGGTGAGGTAGCGCTTGGCCAGACTGGCCAACCGGTCAGCCCAGGATTCGTCTCGCATCGGCTCGATCCAATGTCGCCGTCCGGTGGTGATGGCATAAGCGAACGCGGTATTGGCCAACTGCTCCTTGGTGTCGAAATGCGAGTAGAACGCGCCATGGGTGAGGCCGGCGTCTCTCATCACCGGGACGATCGCGGCGCCATCGAGGCCTTCTTCCCGCAGGCGCCGCGCTGCCGCATAGAGAATCCGGTCCAGCGATTCCTGCTTGCTCCGAGCGCGCTTGGTAGCCGTTTTTCGCATGATCAGCATCACGTTAGTCGCATGACGCACATCATGCGAGCTCCGTGGGCGATCAGCCCCGGTTGTGCTTGACCTTGTTGAACGGCACGCCGCGATCGGCGGCGTATTCGCGCGGAAAGCCCAGTACCCGTTCGCCAATCACGTTGCGCGCCATCTCGGTAGTGCCGCCGCCCAGCGCTGCGGTCTGCCGGGACAGGTAGCGTTCGCCGACGAAGAGCAACTCGGCAGGCCCGTCGACGACGCCGGCGCTGCCGGCAATCTCTAGTGCGGTATCGATCTCGAGCGCAACTTCCTCGGCCTGGAAAAGCCGGATGAGCGAACCGGCCGTCGACGGGAGTGAACCGTCCAGCACGCCGCGGTAGACGTGGTCGATCAACTGCTCCCACACCGCGCGGTGCGTCAGCGCCCGGCCGGCTGCTTCGCGCACGCGTTCGTTGTCGGCCAGCTCGGCCGCTCGGATCATCGCGGGATAATCAGGCGGCTGTTCTTGGTTGTTTTCGCTGCCGCTGCCGCTGGCGAATTCCGAGCCGCCGCCGACGGCGCGCCGCTCGTGATACAGCTGGCGGGAGGCCACCTCCCAGCCCTTGTCGACCTCGCCGACCACCGCATCGTCACTGAGCTCCAGGTCGTCGAAGAACTCCTCGCAGAACTCGGTCGATCCGTTGACTTGCTTGATCCGGCGCAGCGTGATGCCCGGGCTGTCCATCCGCACCAGAAACATCGTCAGGCCTTCGTGCTTGGGCACATCCCAGTTCGTCCGGGCCAGCAGCAGGCCGTAGTCGGCGGCGAAGGCTCCGGTGCTCCACGTCTTGGCGCCGTTGACCACCCACTTGTCGCGGCGCCGCTCGGCGCGGGTGATCACACCCGCCAAGTCCGAGCCGCCGCTGGGCTCCGAGAGCAACTGGACGAGCACCTCGTCGCCGCGCAGCGCCGCCGAAATGTGTTGCCGCTTCTGGTCTTCGCTGCCGGTGTCGAGGATCGTCGCACAACAGATGGTGAATGTCGGGACATTCAAAATCAGCGGCATCTCGTAGCGGGCGCTTTCGGCATCGAAAGCCTTCTGATACTCGATGTCCAGACCGAGCCCGCCGTACTCGGTGGGAAAGCAAATCCCGGCGAACCCGCCGTCGTAAAGCCGCCGCTGTAACTCGCGGACGTGCTGCCAGGATTCCTCGTCGCCGCGGTCGGCGTAGGGCGGATCACTCGGATTGTCGATGCGCGGCATGGTGTCGGCGAGCCACCTGCGGGCGCGCTCGGCGAATGCGGCTACCGTTTCGGTGGCGCGCGCCGACGCCGTCTCGGTCATGACGGCAGCTTGCGTGAATGCATATGACATCTCCGGAGAGTCGTACTGGCCTGAAACGGTAATGACGTTACCATTCGGGCGCTCGCAATGCCCTGCGCGGTCAACCGAGCACGGCGCAAATCGTTTCGGGGCTACCTGTGTAGCTGCGGTCGGAGCTGATCGCCTGTTCAGGGGTGAGCGCTTTGGCGGCTAGTGCCAGCGCAGTTTCCGGGGTAGTCCGCAAGACGGCCCGCGTACCGGCGGGGACTTCATCGAGCAGTTCGACTCGAGGCCCGTCGTTCGCGATAGTCGGTGAGCAACGCAGACAGTGCCGGCACCAACCACCGTGGGTCGAATGAGTCGTTGCGGCGCCCAGCCGCCATCAGTGGCGTTAAAGTCCAATTGTTCTTGTAAAGCAATGGCGGTGGTGTCGGATGTCGATGGGATCGTCCGGTACGGCGATGCGGCCGGCATGGGTTGACGACGACCTCTTTCCGTTCGAAAGCCGGTTCCTCGAATTGGGCGGCAATGTCGTCCATTACATCGATGAAGGCCGTGGGCCGATCCTACTCATGCTGCATGGCAACCCCACCTGGTCATTTGTCTATCGCGACGTGATCACCAGGCTGTCAGGGTCGTTTCGGTGCATCGCGCTGGACTATCCGGGGTTCGGACTGTCGACGCCAGCGCCTGGATATCAGTTCCATCCCGGCGACCACGCGCGGGTGGTAAGCGAGTTCGTCGACCGTCTCGATCTGCGTGATGTCACCTTGATCGCGCAGGACTGGGGCGGACCGATCGGCCTGAGTGCCGCGTTGCAGCGCCGAGATCGCTTCTCCGGTCTGGTAGTAGGAAACACCTGGGCGTGGCCGGTGAACGGAGATCTCCATTTTGAGGTGTTTTCCCGCTTCATGGGTGGCCTGGTTGGCCGACAGCTCATCCGGCACTTCAACTTCTTCGTCAATGTCATGATCCCTGCCGGTCACCGGCGCAGACGGGTTACCGGGGCAGAGATGGCCCACTATCGGCGGGCCTTACCCACACCGCAACGGCGCAGCCCGTGCGCCGTTTTCCCAAAAGACATCACCGCGGCCAGCGCATTCCTCACTGACCTCGAACGCGGCCTGACGGCGTTGGCCGACCTGCCGACCTTGATAATTTGGGCCGATGCTGACGTCGCTTTCCGCGAAAAGGAACGTCGCCGTTGGGAATCTGTCATGCCCCGGCATCACACCGTCGTGCTCGCCGGTGCCGGACACTATCTACAGTCCGACGCTCCAACCGATTTCGCCAACGCCATCATCGCGTGGTGGAACCAGCGATAGTCGCGCGTCCCAGCGGTCGGCCTGCTGTTATCCTGCTGCGGCCCCGCCGTCCGCGGTGGAAGTCACCACGACGGGGACGGTGCTTGCGCCGGCGTTTGACGCGATGACCAGTTCGGGTGCGTCCGGCGCGGAGACAACCTGCCCGCCGGTGACGCTCACCTCGTAGCCATTCGGGAACTCGACGGTCGGCACCGAGATGGTGGTCTGCGAGCCGGTGGGGAAGCTACCCAGGCCGTCGGCCTCCTCGGTGGAGTAGGTGAAGTCGAAGGTGCCATTGTCAAACGACCAGGAAGTCGGGGTGCCCGAAATCACTTGCGGGTAGGGCTCGGCGAGCGTGTCCAGGTTCGCGGTGTTGACGTTGCTGCGGACCGGTAAATCCTCCGGGTTGTACACCAGCGACTCCGAGCTCGGTGGCGACACGGTAGTGGTGATATCGCCTTGGCTGGAGTAAGCCCACTCCGTCCATCCGATCAGGTTTCCGTTGGCGGCTTGCATCGAGGCGTTGATGCCAGTCTCGTCGCTGCTGGCTCCGAACTAGGTCATGAATGCCGGGATTCCCTGTGCCTGAGCGTAACTCAGCGCGTTGTCGGCGATGTCGTTGACGTTCGGTATGCAACCCAGCGCCCCGAGGTCAAACTCGCAATAGTCGTGGAAAGAGAAGACGGTGCCCGTGCCCACATCCGCACCCAGCGTGGGGTCGATGCTCGAGAGGGAATTGAGGATGGGGTCGAGGATCGCGTCGAACTCGTCGGCGTTGGCCGCCCGCGCGGTGAACCACGGCGTCGTGCCGACGGCCAAGAATGCCCCCGCGGTTAACCCAGACCCACGACACGACAACGCCCGCGCACCCGTGGCTTGCGCGGCTGACGATCTACTCCGATGGTGCGACGACGACCCAGGTGGCCCTTCCTGCGACACGCTGTGGCTTTGAGTCGGGCGCGATTCAACCTAACAAATTACTGAGAAGCAATCCGGATTTTGCTGAAGTAATCATGTGCCGCCCATGAGTAAGCGGTACCGCGAGGTCCTTGATGACGGTTAGATCTTCAAATAGCCCTTGTCGGCGGGGATCTGAGCCGCCGTGACCAGCGATGAGGCATCGCTGGCCAGCCACACCACAATGTCGGAGATCAGGTCCGGATCGGCGAGCGATTCCGTCGGGAGCGCGCCGGGGGAGAAGCTGTGGATGTAATTCGGGTGGTCTTGGAACACCTGGTACATCGAGACGTCGTTGCCCATCGGGGTGTCGGTGCCGTAAGGGTGCACGGAGTTGACCCGGATGCCGAACTCGCCGAGCTCGACGGCAAGCGAGTTGGTCAGCCCGACCACCCCGAACTTGCTGGCGCAGTAGTGGCCGCAGCCGGGAACGGCCTTGATTCCCGCCGCCGAACTGATCGTGATGATCGACCCGCCGTTGCCGGCCTCGATCATCGGCGGCACCACCGCCTTGATCGTGTTCCACAGCCCGGTCAGGTTGATGTCGAGGGTGTCCTGCCACTGTTCGGCCGAAATCTCCCACAGCCGGCCCCAATTGAGCACCCCGGCGTTGGCGACCACGATGTCCAGGCGGCCGAACTGTTCGATGGCGTCGCCAACCACGCGCTGCTGCCCGACCGCGTCGCGCACGTCGACTTCGGAGGCGAGCATCTTGCGTCCCGCTCCTTCCACCAGATTCACCGTTTCCGCGAGGTCCTCCGGCTGCGACGGGGGATAGCCGTTGTGCGCGGTGACCGGTCCGCAGGCGTCGATCGCGATGATGTCGGCCCCGGCCCTGGCCAGCCTGATGCAGTGCGAGCGGCCCTGTCCGCGGGCGGCGCCCGTGACGTAGGCGACCCTGCCGGCCAACGGGAGATCAGTAGTCGTCATACCGGCAAGCGTAGGAAACACTCAGCCGCGGCGGGGCCGAGTGAGGGTGAACTCTTCGACCACGCTGATCGCTCCGTAGGGGCCGTTGACCGCGTAGTGCGTCGCCTTGATCGACGTGTTGCCGCCCGGTGAGCCGGGGTCAACGTCGAATGCCACAAAACCGTAAGGGTTTTCGCGGTCGCGAAACGCCGACCACGGCGCGTCCTCCACCACATAGATCGGCGCCTTGCGCCCGATCGTCGGATCGAATAGCCCGACTTCGGTCAGCACGCGGCACCGGGGCTGCGGGAAGAACGTGGTGTTCGAGGGCGACGATGTGCCGCCACCGCCGATGACTAGGTGCACCGTTCCCTTGCTGGTGTCGATGACGTCGGCGCGGGTTTCGACCGGGATCGGCGTTTTGGTTTCGGTGTCTTGTGTTCCCCGCACCGGATGCGAGCGTTCATAGTGATGCTCGTGACCGCACAACACCAGGTCGACCTGGTACCGGTCGAACAGCGGTAGCCATTCCTGCCGGATGCCCAGGTCGGCACCGTTGGTGTGATCGGCGGTGGAAATCGCCGTCTGGTGCATACAAACGACCACCCAGTCGACTCGCGGGTCGGCTCGTGCGTCGGCGAGTTCGGTTTCCAGCCAACGCTTCTGCGAGCCACCCGAGTAGCCGTGCAAGTAGAAGTTGCCGGCGTCCTGGAAGCAGACGTCATCGTTGTTGAGGCTGATCACTCGCACCGAGCCGGCGGTGAACGAATACCACAGGCCGCGGACCTCGGCGTCGGATCCCGAGTCGGGCACATCGAAGTAGGTCTGGTAGGCGGCGTAACCGACCGGACCATTGCCCAATTCGTTTTCATGGTTGCCCGCCGCCGGCATCCACGGCCGGTAGCGGGCTGAGCGCGTGTTGTTGTCGAACCAGTCCGACCAGGTGCGGATGCGGTCATGCGCGAGATTGGCGTAGCACAGATCGCCGTTGACGAGGTTGAACAGCGGACCGAGACGTTCGATTGCCGTCGTGGTGTCCCCGGCTGCCGGCGATCCGAGGTTGT
The DNA here is from genome assembly GCF_052143115.1 of Mycobacterium sp. Taxonomy (GTDB): domain Bacteria; phylum Actinomycetota; class Actinomycetes; order Mycobacteriales; family Mycobacteriaceae; genus Mycobacterium. The sequence goes on along the minus strand of NZ_JBKQTQ010000005.1, from coordinate 3,917 downwards.
GGATGTTGTAGATGGGGTTTTTGAATTGGCCCAGTGTCGGGATGGCCTGGTCTCCGAAACTTGTGAAGCGCAACGGTTTCCGTCCGGACGGCGCGGTCCGGACGGTCCCCAGCTCGGGGTTGGTGCCCTCGTGCACCGCGGCGTACACGTAGTCGGTGTCGGGAACCAGTTTGTCGATCCGGGCGTGGTTGACGCGAACTTCGGTCTTGGAGATCGCGTCACGGTAGGTCCGGATCTCGGCTTGCACGACGCGGCCGAAGCCGGACGTCGGCGTGCCGACCATGACCCGCGGGTTGCGAACCGCGTCGGTGGTGTGCCATGAGACGACGACTTCGGTGGACGCATCTTTGCCGAATTGCAGATGCAGGCCGCCGACCGGTTGCGCGCCGCTCTGATCGGGCCGGGTCCACAGGCTGGGTCCGCGGCCCGGCGACCCAAGCAGCGCAACGGCAGCCGCGCCGGCGCCTGCACCGACGATGGCCGCCGCCGCGCCCGTCGTCAGTAACGTCCGGCGGCTGATTCCTGACGGTGATTCCGGCTGTTCGCCCATGCTTACTTCATACCGGCCGCCGAGCGTGGGTACGTCGACGGCAGCTCGCGGGCCACCCGCGGCGCCTGGCCGCCTACGGCACCAACGGCACGCGCCACAGCGGCATACCGGGATCGATAAACCACAGCCGTATCGCTGTCACGCGCAGGATCCGCACTACGCCACTGATCATGATCACCGCGAGCGGTAGGTTGCCGAGTGCGGCGGTCAGTACCGGTAAAGCCAAATCCCGTCCCGGGCCGGCGGTCACGATGTCGAACCAGGCATCACAGATCAGCAAAACCCCCGTCGTGAAGGCGGGCAGCACCACCAGTTGGCGACCCAGCCAGCCCAGTACCGCGGTCGCGGCCATGAACACGATGAGCAGACAGTCGAAGCCAATCCAGGTTGCCGGCCAGTTTTGGGCAATAGTTCGCGGGCAGGTTAAAGGCGAGGTAGACGATCCACGGGATCAACCCGATCACCCCGCCCACCATCAAGGTCAACCGATTCCGTCGCGTGCGATGTGCCACCAGCGGTGGATACACTTCCTCAAGCGGACGCTGCAGCCGCTGAATCAGGTCGCGCCGTTCAGCAGGCGACATCGCCGCGATGCGGGCGTCGGACAGCACACCATCGCTGCAGCCAGTCATGACTCTTGAGTATCGCCCACGACCGCAAAAACGACGCGGCGTGCGCACTGCGCGCAACAGGCCGGCGCCGACGCGGTGATGATCGTGCCGGCGTCGCACTGGAAGCTTTCGAACCGCGAAATTTTTGGCATTTTCTCAGCATTGGCGATGCGATCCGGATTTTGATCATGTGTACAACAACCCGGCCACAAGCGGGGTCGATATGAGCCCGGAACTGTTGGTGCGGATGTTTGAGACCATCGACAACCTCACAATGGTCAAAGGGTCCGCTGGCGACCTTTCCCGGATGCAGCGCGTCGACTAGCTCAGCGGCGGCCGGCTGCCTTTCTGCAACGGCATTAATCCGCTGGTGTTGGACGCGCTGCAGGCAGGGGCCGCCGGTTGGTGCACGGTCGGGCCGTGTCTGCGCCCACAGCCCTGCATCGACCTGTACGGCACAGTACGCGCAGGCGAATTGCCAAGGGCACAAGCCATTTACGCTGAGCTCAAGCCGCTGTTGGAGTTCGTCGTGGGCCACCATGGCGGAGGCCGGCCTGGGGCTGCTGGGCGCCGGCGTTGGGGATCCGAGTCGACCCTTCCCACCGCTTGACGACGAGGGCCGCGCTGCGCTGAAGAAGCTGCTGACCGACGCCTGACCGCGTGGGCGAGTGCGATGCGGATTCGTGCGCTCCGGTTCTTCCTGAGAAGATCCTGTTACGCGCACGAAAAAATCTATCGCGAGCGGATTGTCTTTGGATTTTTTCAGCAAAGCACGCGCGTTCGTGATTTACGATTGGCCGACCGTTATGCGCCTGAGTGAACGCTCTTCGAAAAGGTTAATTGAATTAACCGTTGCGAACAGCTGACCGGGGGCTTGACGTCTTCTGAAGGAGGTCGGAGGGTGTCGTTCGTAACTACGCAGCCGGAGGTGCTGTCGGGGGCTGCGGGGACGTTGTCGGGTATCGGTGATGCGATGGTGGCCCGGAATTCGGCCGCGGCGGCGCCGACGACGGGCTTGGCGCCGGCGGCGTCGGATATTGTGTCGGCGATGACGGCGGCGCAGTTCGGCAAGCAGGGCGTGGCGTATCAGCAGGTCGCCGCTCAGGCGGCGGAAGTGCATGAGCAGTTGGTTGCCGCGTTGCGCTCCGGCGCGGGGGCGTACGCGTTGACTGAAGCGGCGAATGCGGCAGCCGCAGGCTAATGGGGGCTTGGGTCGATGAGCTTTATGGTGTTCCCGCCTGAGGTTAATTCGGCTCTGATGTTTTCCGGGGCGGGGTCGGGGCCGTTGATGGCGGCGGCGGCGGCCTGGAATGAGTTGGCCGCCGACCTGGAGAGCACGGCCAGCTCGTATCAATCGGTGATCGCGCAGTTGACCGGTGGACCGTGGTTGGGTCCGTCGTCGGCGCGGATGGCTTCGGCGGCGGCGCCGTTCATTGCGTGGTTGCAGGGCAGCTCGATCCAAGCTGCGCTGACCAGTGGTCAGGCCAGCTTGGCGGCCGCTGCCTATGAGAGTGCGTTTGCCGCCACGGTGCCGCCGTCGGTCATCGCGGCCAACCGGGCACTCTTGGCGGCGTTGGTTGCCACCAACTTCTTGGGTCAAAACACTCCGGCGATCGCGGCCACCGAGGCTCTCTACATGGAGATGTGGTTCCAGGACGGCCTGACGATGGATACCTATGCGGTGACATCCCAGCAGGCCGCCGTGTTGCCGCAGCAGACTCCTGCGCCGACGACAAGCGATGGTGGGGCGTCCGCGGATGCTGCCGCGGCCAGCCAGTCGACGGCGAATTCGGCCGGCTCGTTGGGCACCGACTTGGAGGGGCTGCTCAATGCCTACCTGGGAAACACCAGCGGCGGGAATACATTAACGAGCGCTTGGACGAACATTCTTGGCGATCTTGGCGTACCGACGAGTTTGGACTCGACGTTATTGAGCGTGCTGGGTAGTTCCGGTGTCGGTTCGGCGACGGATTCGATTCTTCCGGTTCAGGCGGTCTACTACACGACGATGATGGCCAGCATGCCCGCCCGCATGTTGATCAGCATGGCCAACTCGATGAACGCCAGCCAGGCGATGCAGGCGAGCAATCAGGCAATGCTGGCCGATGTCTCCGCGCTCGTCGACGCCAAGATGAAAGCCGTGATGGGCGGCATATCCGGCCAGCTGCGGGGGTTTGGGTCGGCGATCAGCGCGCAGCTGGCGTCGGCGCATCGACTGGGCGGGCTGTCGATACCGAATGGCTGGGCCAACTCGGCGCCGGAGATGGCGTCTCGCGCGGCCCCGGTGTTGCCCCAGACCAGCGTCAGCCCGACGGCGTCGAGCCTGCCCAACAGCCCGTTCACCCAAGCACTCATGGGTTCGCTCAGCGGGCGCGGTGTGGGCACCCAGGCCGCCAAGACAGCCCCCGTGAGAGTCGAAACCCGCACGCCGGCCGGCGGCTAAGGGCAGGGGATGCCTTGCCGCACAACGTATTAACACTGAAATGACACCGAGGTAAGGGAGACAGGGATATGCCTACGCGTTTTATGACTGACCCGCATGAGATGCGGTCGATGGCGGGCCGTTTCGATATGCACGCCCAGACGGTGGAAGACGAGGCCCGCAAGATGTGGGCATCGAGCCAAAACATCGCCGGCGCCGGCTGGAGCGGTACCGCCCAGATGACGTCCTACGACACCATGGGCCAGATGAACCAGGCCTTCCGCAACATCGTCAACATGCTGCACGGGGTGCGCGACGGACTGATCCGCGACGC
>NZ_JBKQTQ010000004.1:0-8759 GCF_052143115.1 Mycobacterium sp. | reverse complement strand
CGGTGGTCCTGCATCCCGGCCCGATGCTGCGCGGCATGGAGATTTCCTCGTCGGTGGCTGACTCCACGCAATCAGCTGTGCTGCAACAGGTTTCCAATGGAGTTCACGTGCGGATGGCGGTGCTGTTCCATCTGCTGGTAGGGACAGAGTCAACCGACAAAGAGGTTGTGGCATGAGCGTGCTGCTCCGCGGGGTGCGCCCGTACGGTGAGGGCGACCGGCTCGACGTGTTAGTCGACGACGGTCAGATCGCCGCCATCGGTGCGGAGCTTCCGATTCCGGACGATGCAGATGTCATCGACGCCACCGGGCAGATCCTGCTGCCCGGTTTCGTCGATCTGCACACCCATCTGCGTGAGCCCGGCCGCGAATACGCCGAGGACATCGAAACCGGTTCGGCCGCTGCGGCTCTCGGCGGATTTACCGCGGTGTTCGCGATGGCCAACACCAACCCGGTCGCCGACAGCCCGGTGGTCACCGACCATGTCTGGCACCGCGGCCAGCAGGTCGGCCTGATCGACGTGCACCCAGTCGGCGCCGTCACCGTCGGGCTGGCCGGAACCGAACTCACCGAAATGGGCATGATGGCGGCCGGTGCCGCGCGGGTGCGGATGTTCTCCGACGACGGCAAGTGCGTGTACGACCCGCTGGTGATGCGACGCGCGCTGGAATACGCCACCGGCTTGGGTGTCCTGATCGCTCAGCATGCCGAAGAGCCCAGGCTCACGGTCGGCGCGGTCGCGCACGAAGGGCCCAACGCCGCCAGATTGGGACTGTCGGGCTGGCCGAGGGCCGCCGAAGAGTCCATCGTTGCCCGCGATGCGCTGCTGGCCCGTGACGCCGGCGCCCGGGTGCACATCTGCCACGCGTCCACCGCGGGCACCGTGGAGATCCTGAAATGGGCTAAGGATCAAGGTATTTCGATCACCGCCGAGGTTACGCCGCATCATCTTCTGCTCGACGACAGCCGACTGGCCAGCTACGACGGCGTGAACCGGGTCAACCCGCCACTGCGGGAAGCCGCCGACGCGGTGGCGCTGCGTCAAGCGTTGGCCGACGGGGTAATCGACTGTGTGGCCACTGATCACGCCCCGCAAGCCGAGCACGAGAAATGCGTCGAGTTCGCGGCCGCGCTGCCCGGGATGCTGGGACTACAGACCGCGCTGTCGGCGGTGGTGCAGGCCATGGTCGTCCCCGGTCTGCTGACCTGGCGTGACGTGGCGCGCGTGATGAGCGAGAACCCGGCGCGCATCGCCGGACTGCCCGACCACGGTCGGCCCCTGGAGATCGGCGAACCGGCCAACCTGACCGTGGTGGACCCCGACGCCACCTGGACGGTCGCCGGTCCGGAACTGGCCAGCCGTTCGGCCAACACACCGTATGAAGCGATGACGCTGCCCGCGACCGTGACCACAACGCTGCTGCGCGGCAAGATCACCGCCCGCGACGGGAAGAGTCCGGCATGAATTCCGGAACACTGGTCGCATCGCTGATCATGGCCGCGGTGCTGGCGGTGGTGATCGCGTTCGTCATCCAGCTGATGATGCGCGGCTGGCGAGCGCGGGCGCGGCGGCAGGCCGAGACGATCGGCACGCTGCCGCCGGTGCCGGAAACGTTCGGGTCGCCGATCGTCGCGCCCACTCGCGGCGTGTATGTCGGCTGCACGCTTGCGCCCGACTGGCACGACCGGGTCGCGGTCGGCGATCTGGGCTACCGCAGCAAGGCCGTGCTGACCCGCTACCCCGAGGGAATCATGGTGCAGCGCAGTGGGGCCAGCCCGATCTGGATTCCGCAGGAGTCGATCACGGCCATCCGCACCGAGCGCGGCATCGTCGGCAAAGTGGTTCCGCCCGGTCTGAATTCGCGCCGGGCGGCGCGGGACCGCGACGGGCAAGCGGCCGCGGCCGAGGGGATCCTGGCCATCCGTTGGCGGCTGCCGTCGGGCACCGAGATCGACCTCGGGTTTCGCGGTAACGATCGCAGCGAGTACGCCCGCTGGCTGCCGGAGAACACCCGATGAGCGCGGCAAAACACCCCAAGGACAAAGCGGTGTTGGTCCTCGAAGACGGCCGGACGTTCACCGGAACCGCGTTCGGCGCGGTCGGCGAGACGCTTGGCGAAGCGGTCTTTTCCACCGGGATGTCCGGCTATCAGGAGACCTTGACCGATCCCAGCTATCACCGCCAGATCGTGGTGGCCACCGCCCCGCAGATCGGCAATACCGGCTGGAACGGCGAGGACGCCGAAAGCCGCGGCGACAAGATCTGGGTCGCGGGCTACGCGGTGCGCGATCCCTCGCCACGAGCCTCGAACTGGCGGGCCACCGGAACGCTGGAGGACGAATTGGTCCGTCAGCACATCGTCGGAATCGCCGGCATCGACACCCGCGCGGTGGTGCGCCACCTGCGCAGCCGCGGCTCGATGAAAGCGGGCGTGTTCTCCGGTGCCGCGCTGGCCGACGCGCCAGAGCTGGTGGCGCGGGTCCGCGACCAACAGCCGATGCTGGGCGCCGATCTGGCCGGCCAAGTCAGCACCGCGGGCGAATATGTCGTCGAACCCCAAGGGCCGCACCGGTTCAGCGTGGCCGCAATCGATCTCGGGATCAAGACCAATACCCCGCGCAACTTCGCCCGACGCGGAGTCCGCAGCATAGTGCTGCCGTCGTCGGTGACGTTCGAGCAGATCGCCGAGTTCAAACCGGACGGCGTGTTCTTGTCCAACGGCCCAGGGGATCCGGCCACCGCCGACCACATCGTCGACGTGACTCGTGAGGTGCTGGGCGCCGGAATCCCGTTATTCGGAATCTGTTTCGGCAACCAGATCCTGGGCCGCGCGCTGGGCCTGTCCACCTACAAGATGGTGTTCGGTCACCGCGGTATCAACATTCCGGTGATGGATCACGCCACCGGTCGGGTTGCGGTGACCGCGCAGAATCACGGCTTCGCGCTGGAGGGAGAGGCCGGCCAGCGCTTTGACACGCCGTTCGGTCCAGCGGTGGTCAGTCACACCTGCGCCAACGACGGCGTCGTCGAAGGGGTCAAACTTGCTGAAGGGAAAGCATTTTCGGTGCAGTACCACCCGGAGGCCGCGGCGGGGCCGCACGACGCGGAATACCTGTTCGACCAGTTCGTCGACCTGATGGCAGGGGAGGGCCGCTAGTGCCGCGTCGCACCGACCTGCGCCATGTCCTGGTGATCGGCTCCGGGCCGATCGTTATCGGGCAGGCCTGCGAATTCGACTACTCGGGCACCCAGGCGTGCCGAGTGCTGCGTGCCGAAGGACTACAGGTCAGCCTGGTCAACTCGAATCCCGCCACCATCATGACCGACCCCGAATACGCCGATCACACCTACGTCGAACCGATCACCCCCGGCTTCGTCGAACGGGTCATCGCCCAGCAGGCCGAGCGGGGCAACAAGATCGATGCGCTGCTGGCCACCCTGGGCGGGCAGACCGCACTCAACACCGCGGTCGCGCTGTACGAGAGCGGGGTGCTGGAGCGTTACGGTGTCGAGCTCATCGGCGCCGACTTCGACGCCATCCAGCGCGGGGAGGACCGCCAGCGGTTCAAGGACATCGTCGCCAAGGTCGGCGGCGAATCGGCGCGTAGCCGTGTGTGTTTCACTCTTGCCGAGGTTCGCGAGACCGTCGGTGAGCTCGGCCTTCCGGTCGTGGTTCGGCCGTCGTTCACCATGGGTGGCCTGGGCTCGGGGCTGGCGCATAGCGCCGAGGAAGTCGACCGGATGGCCGGCGCGGGCTTGGCCGCCTCGCCGAGCGCCAATGTGCTGATCGAGGAATCGATCTACGGCTGGAAGGAATTCGAGCTCGAGCTGATGCGCGACGGCAAGGACAACGTGGTCGTGGTCTGCTCGATCGAGAATGTCGACCCGATGGGCGTGCATACCGGCGACTCGGTGACCGTGGCGCCGGCGATGACGCTGACCGACCGGGAATACCAGCGGATGCGGGATTTGGGCATCGCGATCCTGCGTGAGGTCGGCGTCGACACCGGTGGCTGCAACATCCAGTTCGCGGTCGACCCGAGTGATGGTCGGCTGATCGTCGTCGAGATGAACCCACGGGTGTCGCGGTCGAGCGCGCTGGCGTCCAAGGCGACCGGCTTCCCGATCGCCAAGATCGCCGCCAAGCTGGCCGTCGGCTACACCCTCGACGAGATCCTCAACGACATCACCAAGGAAACTCCGGCCTGCTTCGAGCCCACGCTGGACTATGTGGTGGTCAAGGCACCGCGATTCGCGTTCGAGAAATTCCCCGGCGCCGACCCGACGCTGACCACCACGATGAAATCGGTCGGCGAGGCAATGTCGTTGGGCCGCAACTTCGTCGAGGCGCTCGGCAAGGTGATGAGGTCGCTGGAGACCAGCCGGGCCGGGTTCTGGACTAAGCCGGATCCCCCAAAGGGCGCTGCCGACGTCGACGAGGTGCTGGAGCGGCTGCGCACGCCCACCGAGGGACGGCTCTACGACATCGAACTGGCGCTGCGGCTCGGCGCTTCGGTGGAGCAGGTTGCCGAGGCCTCTGCGGTGGACCCGTGGTTCGTCGCGCAGATTGCCGAACTCGTGGAGTTAAGCCGCGAGGTGTCCGACGCCGCGGTGCTCGACGCGGAGCAGCTGCGGCGGTGTAAGCACAGCGGCCTGTCGGACCGCCAGATCGCAGCGCTGCGACCGGAACTGGCCGGCGAGGATGGTGTGCGGTCGTTGCGGGCACGGCTCGGCATCCACCCGGTGTTCAAGACCGTGGACACCTGCGCCGCGGAGTTCGAGGCCAAGACGCCGTATCACTACAGCAGCTACGAGCTCGACCCGTCCGCCGAGACCGAGGTCGCGCCGCAGACCGAGCGGCCGAAGGTGCTGATCCTCGGCTCGGGACCCAACCGGATCGGCCAGGGCATCGAATTCGACTACAGCTGCGTGCATGCCGCAACGACGCTGTCGCAGGCCGGTTTCGAAACGGTGATGGTCAACTGCAACCCGGAAACGGTGTCCACCGATTACGACACCGCCGACCGGCTGTATTTCGAGCCGCTGACCTTCGAGGACGTCCTGGAAGTGTTCCACGCCGAAGAGCTATCCGCCAAAGGCGAAAACGGGGCTGGGCCGGGTGTGGTCGGTGTCATCGTGCAACTCGGCGGCCAGACGCCGCTGGGGCTGGCGCAGCGGCTCGCCGACGCGGGAGTCCCGATTGTCGGCACTCCGCCGGAGGCTATCGATCTGGCCGAGGACCGCGGCGCGTTCGGCGACCTGTTGTCGGCGGCCGGGCTGCCGGCCCCGCGATACGGCATGGCGACAACATTCGCGCAGGCCCGCCGGATCGCCGCCGAGATCGGCTATCCGGTGCTGGTGCGGCCGTCGTACGTGCTGGGCGGTCGGGGCATGGAAATCGTCTACGACGACGAGACGCTGCAGGGTTACATCGCCCGCGCCACCGAACTTTCACCCGAACATCCCGTGCTGGTCGATCGCTTTCTGGAGGATGCGATCGAGATCGACGTCGACGCGCTCTGCGACGGCGACGAGGTCTACATCGGCGGGATCATGGAGCACATCGAAGAGGCCGGCATCCACTCCGGCGACTCGGCGTGTGCGCTGCCCCCGGTAACCCTGGGCCGCAGCGACATCGAGAAGGTGCGTCGCGCAACCGAAGCGATCGCGCACGGCATCGGTGTGGTGGGCCTGCTCAACGTGCAGTACGCGCTGAAGGACGACGTGCTCTACGTACTGGAGGCCAATCCGCGTGCCAGCCGCACGGTGCCGTTCGTCTCGAAGGCCACCGCGATACCACTGGCCAAGGCCTGTGCTCGCATTATGTTGGGCGCCAAGATTTCTCAACTGCGCGGTGAGGGAATGCTGGCGGCCTCCGGCGACGGTGGCAGTGCGGCGCCGAACGCCCCGATCGCCGTCAAGGAGGCCGTGCTGCCGTTCCACCGGTTCCGCCGCGCCGACGGCTCGAGCATCGACTCGCTGCTGGGCCCGGAGATGAAATCGACCGGCGAGGTGATGGGGATCGACCGCGACTTCGGCAGTGCCTTTGCCAAAAGCCAGACCGCCGCCTACGGATCGCTGCCCGCCGAAGGGACCGTGTTCGTGTCGGTGGCCAACCGGGACAAGCGGTCACTGGTGTTCCCCGTCAAGCGGTTGGCCGACCTGGGCTTCCGGGTGCTCGCCACCGCGGGAACCGCGGAAATGTTGCGCCGCAACGGGATTCCGTGCGATGAGGTTCGTAAGCATTTCGAACCGGCGCAGCCGGGCCGGCCGGCGGGGTCTGCCATCGACGCCATCCGCGCCGGTGAGGTCGACATGGTGATCAACACGCCTTACGGCAACTCGGGGCCACGCATCGACGGCTACGAGATCCGTTCGGCGGCAGTAGAGATGAACATCCCCTGCGTGACGACCGTGCAGGGCGCCTCGGCGGCCGTTCAGGGCATCGAAGCCGGGATCCGCGGCGTCATCGGTGTGCGTTCGCTGCAGGAATTGCACAGCGCGCTGAACAACGGCGGCCACTGACGATGCCCGGATTCGGCGCCCGATTGGCCGACGCGGTATCGCGACGGGGGCCGCTCTGCCTGGGCATCGACCCGCATCCCGAGCTGCTGCGGGCATGGGAACTGCCCGTTAGCCCCGACGGCTTGGCGACCTTCTGCGACACCTGTGTGAAGGCCTATGCCGACTTCGCCGTCGTCAAACCTCAGGTCGCGTTCTTCGAGGCTTATGGTGCCGCGGGATATGCAGTGCTGGAGTGCACCATCGCCGCGCTGCGTGATGCCGGCGTGCTGGTGCTGGCCGATGCAAAGCGAGGCGACATCGGATCGACGATGGCGGCCTACGCGGTCGCCTGGGCGGGCGACTCGCCGCTGGCCGCCGACGCCGTAACAGCCTCGCCTTATTTGGGTTTCGGCTCGCTACGGCCGCTGCTGGAGACCGCGGCCGCTCACGACCGAGGGGTGTTCGTGCTGGCGGCAACCTCCAACCCGGAGGGCGCGACCGTGCAGCATGCCCGCTTCGGTGACCGCACGGTGGCCCAGCAGATCGTCGACCAGGCAGCTGTCATCAACCGGACCGGTCAGACGATAAATCCGGGAGAGCCCGGCTCGGTCGGCGTAGTCGTCGGAGCGACGGTCTTTCAGCCGCCCGACGTCGGCGCGCTCGGCGGACCGGTGCTGGTGCCCGGTGTCGGGGCGCAGGGCGGGCGACCTGAAGCGCTTGGCGCGCTATTCGGAGCTGCTCCCGGCCAGCTACTGCCGGCGGTGTCGCGCGAGGTGTTGCGGGCGGGTCCCGACGTCGCGGCTCTGCGAGCGGCCGGTGAGCATATGCGTGACGCGGTCGCCTACCTGGCCGGTTAATGCCGCCTTTTATGGCGCTGGCGGTTGGGATGCGTCCTGCGGCGGCAGTGTGCCTGCGCGAGCGCCTATGAGCGCGCCTCGAATACCCAGCCGCACGATGCGGAGAGGTGATCCGAGACCGGGCATACGGCCGGACCTACCTGTCGGAGCCGATGCGCCATTGCCTGCATGGCCACCTCCATGCCCGCCGCCGCGTGCCGTCGCCGGTGCGGCGTTGGCCGATGCGATTCCGGAAGTCAGCACCCCGCCCAGTCCGACCGCGAGCGCGAGCAAGCGCGTAGATACCGTGCGTTTGACGCTCATCACAACCACCCCCGGTAGCGCTCGCGATGCCGAAAGCGTATCGAGGCGGCGGAGTGGACGTCCAGAAACTACGCAGTGTAGTTCTCGCGTGCGTTGAGCTGGAACGGGCGGAAATCGGCGTTCGTCGAGCCGTTAACAATCCCGAAACGTTGCCGAACGCGTCCGCCGACCAGTGCCAAGCGTGTCGGGCGACACGCGCGACACGCCGCGACATGTGCAATCAGCGGAGTTTGTGTCTTCCGAGGCTGTGGTGACGGGCAAGGCGACCGGCGCCAGGCTGGCCGCCAGGTCGTCATGAGTCGCTAAAGTTGCTGGTAGACGCCATTTCTTCGATGCGAAGCCGTCCTAGCGCGGGACTGACGGCGCTCGGCATGACTTCGGCTTGAGGCCGCCTGATCGACCCCGCACGCTGGAACTTTGTGGCTTCAACCAGGGGGGCGGGTTAGATTTCGTCTGGCAGCGTGGGTACGGTCGTCTCCGCTGGCTGGACTACACCGGCTGAGACAAACAAAGATCGATAGCTGTCGATCAGTGATTGAGACGGAGGAATCGTGGCTCTTCCCCAGTTGACCGACGAGCAGCGCGCGGCCGCGTTGGAGAAGGCTGCCGCCGCACGTCGAGCGCGAGCCGAGCTCAAGGATCGGCTCAAGCGCGGCGGCACCAACCTCAAGCAGGTGCTGAAGGATGCCGAGACCAACGAGGTCTTGGGCAAGATGAAGGTTTCTGCGCTGCTGGAGGCGTTGCCGAAGGTTGGCAAGGTCAAGGCGCAGGAAATCATGACCGAGCTTGAAATCGCCCCGACCCGCCGCCTGCGTGGCCTCGGCGATCGTCAGCGCAAGGCACTGCTGGAAAAGTTCGACTTCTCCTAGGCACCCTCCAGGAGAGTCGGTGAGCGCCGACGGGGGACCGGACGGTGACCACGACGAACGTCTTGGGGCTAAGGCTGCAGGTCAAGCCGCAGGACGCTTGGTGGTGCTGTCCGGTCCATCCGCGGTAGGAAAGTCGACGTTGGTCCGCTGCCTGCGGGAGCGGATTCCCGAGCTGCACTTCAGCGTTTCGGCGACCACTCGAGCGCCGCGCCCGGGTGAAGTCGA
>NZ_JBKQTQ010000003.1:0-9700 GCF_052143115.1 Mycobacterium sp. | reverse complement strand
TGGAAGCCGCGGGCAGAACAAACGGCGGCGATGAGATATCGAGGGACAGCCACGGAGAGGTCCGGCGCCAACGCCACTGGGCATTCGGCGGCGGCATGCACAGATGCTTGGGCATGCACCTGGCTCGCCTTGAAATGGACGCGTTTTTGACCGAGTGGTTGAACCGCATCCCAAATTTCGAACTCAAACCAGGCTTCACGCCGACGGTCGTGCATAAACCCACCAGCGTCACTCACCTGCGCCGCCTAAAGCTGCGCTGGTAGGCAGGACCGACGACGTGGACGACGCCGACCTGGAGACCCACATCAACGCGTTCCTGACGGCGCTCGGTGAACGTCCAGAGGAACTGATCCCCAAGCACTTAGCAGAAATCGAACAACCGAACCCGCAGGACGCGGAAGACTTCCGGCGCTACGTCAATGGCCTCAAAATGCTCTACGGGCAAGGCTTGCTCGACATGTACAGACGGATCGAGTCACACGGCAGCGCCATCTGTGGGTTGACTGATGAAGCCGAGATAACCGAGCGGGTCCAGAAAATTATGGCGTTAGTCGCGCTGGACGGCGAAGATGTCCCGAAAATTCTGGCGAGCTTTCAGGACGCCGCCAACCAGCTCAATCCTCTCGCGATCGTACGGCTGTTCATGACAATTCAAAGTGCCAGTGCCAGCGGGGTGCCGCGTCAGGCTGAGCGAGACGCGTTGATACTTGACCTGACGACGTATTGCCTGACACGCTTCCCGCCTTCCGAAGATGATTGAAATCGGTCAGAGGCGCACCGGCACAAAATAATCTGCTGATTTCGCTTGTCAGACGGGGGTGATGCAGAGTACTTCGTCGAGGCTGGCGGTCTGTAGCCCGGCGGCGGGATCGGGGTGGGTGGTGTCGATGCCGCCGGCTTGATCTAGTCGTGCGGTGTCGAACATCGCCGGGCCTGTGGCCACCACGTCGGTCAGGACGTAGCGGCCGGCATCGGCCGTTCGGCGCACCGTCTGTTCGGGCGCGCTGGTGCCGGTGAGCGTGACTGCGTCGGCGAGGTTGATTCCGACCTGGAACACCTGTGTTTCGGCGTCGAGCACCGCGGTCAGGCGGGTGATCAAATTCTCGGGGGCGAAAAACCGCCAGCCCTGCCCGAGATGCAGCCAGCAGCGTCCGTGGATTTGGTCGCGGAGCTCGGTGCCGGGGGCGCAGTCGGCAAACTCGAGGAACGTGCATCTCTCTTGCAGTATCGCGCGATCTTGGGCCGACAGGCCGGCGTCGACCACCAGGAAGCGTCCGACCCGTGACACGTCAGTGCAGCAGTGCAGAAACGAGTTCAGCGTCTGTTCGGTGGCAGCCCGATCCGCACCGGCGACCAGGCTGACGGTGACCTCAGCGTCGGGTGGACCCGCGATGAGGTTGCGCGCCAGCACATCTGGGTATGACGATGCCGCCTCCAGCATGATCGGCACCGGCAAGTCTCGAATGCTCGCGATGCCTTGTCGATCGCCGTCGGGGATGTCGGGGCGGGCCAGCAGGCGCCGCGACAACGTAAACGCTTCGGCTTGCTTGTCTATGTGGTACGCGCACACCAGCTGCTGAAAGGTTGTGCGCCAGGCGTAGAGGTCTGGGTGCGGTATCGTCATGTCGTCTTCGGGCAGCGGGATTTCGGCGGCGCGCTGGGCATATAAGTAGCCGAGCCGGGCACGCTTCTCGGCAATGTAATGGCGGGCGATGTCGTAGAGTGGCTCCGCGCGGGTCGGTCGGAACTCCCACGCCCGCAGGTAAGCGTCCTGAACATCGGGCCACGGTTCGCCGAGCATCTCCATCGATTGCGCGACCCGCAGCATCGCCCAGAAGGTTCCCTCGTCCGAGTCGGCGAGCTCTATCATTCGCTCAAACCACGTGCGCGCGTTCGCGAAATCGCCCCCACGGAAATAGATCTGGGCCAGCGTGGACACCGGTCGCAGATCGTCGGGGTTGTCTGTCACCTCGGGCCGTGGAAGTTCGATGAAACGTTGGTTAGGATCCACGTCGCGGGGCACGTCGGCAGATTTCATAACGCTGTCCGCAGCCGCTTTCAGTTGGGCCTCTGTTACCTCGAGGCTCAGCCCGTCCGCGAGACGGCGGATCACATCGGCGGGCGCGGCCCGAAGCTCCTCGAAGTCAACCCTAACCGTCGCAACGCCACTAAGCGCGCGGTCGCGTGCCGCTATCAAGTGTGCCGTCGACTCAGCCCGCTCCCGCTCATCCGTCAACCATCCGAGTTGATTCAGCGACGCCACCACTTTCTCGAAGGGTCGGTCCACCACCGCCGGCACTATCGGAATCCCGGCGTCACGGATGAAATCGATTGCGAGGCAAAGAAGCGGGTCCTTGGCGCCAGGCCGGCGCCCCGCCGTGCGGGCAGCAAGGCGATGCTCGTCGGCCCAACTTTGAACCTTCGCCTGGAAGGAGCCGGCATTCATTTGCAGCTGATCGCCAGGCCCGCTGAACGCCCGTACGCATAACTGGCTAAGCCGCGAGTCCTCCCAGGACTCGTGTGGTCCGCGATAGGCCCACACGAAATCTGCGCCCATGAATACGCCGAGGTGGTGCAGCACGCCGGCAACGGCTGATGTGCCTCCAAACCGCGGGCCTAGCACGACAATGATCGGCTCAGCGAACGCCATAATATCTCCAACTGTCCCGAATGCCTGGAACGGTACCTGATGGTTTTTGACCCCGGCTCGATCGCGCACAGCATCACAGCGGACTGCGGAGCAGGTCATAGGGGTGCAGTGATGCTGTTCAGCATCGCGACCGTGGTCACCGTCAGCAGCCGCCGACGTCCAGCACTCCGAGGAGAAGGAGGAGATATTGGCGCCTCTGTTCACGCAACAGAAAAGGAGTTGTTCACCTTGAAACATATTGCCGCCGCAACAGATTCACCGATAGTGTCTGGCCCATCATCAGAACCAGCACCGCGAAAACAACCATCGGCGGGGCGGCGGCCAAGGCCGAAACACCGCTTCCCCCTTACGATTGCGGCCTTAAGTCGCCACTACGGGATCGTAGCGCGCTGCCCGTGCGGCGCTTATTGCGCGCGGAGATGTCTGCGTTTCGATGCGTGCTGCGCTATCGGCATTTGCCCACAGTGGCGACCGCCGGGTAAGGGCCGACTGGAGTTCGTCCATCGATGATTCGACCCATTGACGTTGAAGTTGCTGCGGAGCAGCAGCTTTCGTTGATCGGTCATGGGCCGTCTGAAGCTAGCCATAGTGGTTGACCTCAAATAGTTGAAGTAGTCGTGGGCAGCCCGCGATAGTAACTGCCCAGATAGCTTCTCGGCTTGGAGCCGTCCCTAACCGCGTCCGGCAGGATCGCACGTGAAGCTACGCGACGCCGCGCCCACGAGCAGGGTCATGGTGGTCGCGATCATGGTGTCGATGGTCGCCTTCCTCTACAGCGGTCGCTAATCTGGCCCTGCCGGCCATCAAATACAACCTCGGCGGTGGCCTGCTACCCAGCAATGGGACCTTAAGTTAGGCTCCGCCGATGAAAGTGGTACTCGCCGCCTACGGAACTCGCGGCGATGTAGAGCCTTTCGCCACCGTCGGTCGGGAGCTGCTGCGCCGAGGTCACGACGTGTGCATGGCGGTCCCGCCCAACATGGTTGGCTTCCTTGAGTTGGCGGAACTTGCTGCGGTCGCCTTCGGCCCGGAGCCGCTCAGTTCGGTCCGCAACCGGACGGTCGAGGATCCGGCCACCGCGATGGCAACGCATATCGAGTACCTGTCCCGGGCCATGGAGGAGTGGGGCACGACGCTGACGGCGCTGGCAAACGGGGCCGACCTGTTACTTACGGGCAGAATCGAGCAGGGGCTGGCCGCCAACGTCGCGGAGTACTACGGCATTCCGCAGGCGGCGCTGCACTTCTTCCCGGGAGCGCATTCACGCCTGAGTGGCTGGGCCGGCGACACAACAGAGGAGGCTGAAGACGCCCAACGCCGTGCACTGGGCCTGCCTGACGCGACGGGACGCTCGACGCGATTCCTTGAGATTCAGGCCTACGACGCGCTCTGCTTTCCCGAGCTGGCAGCCGAGTGGGCGGACGGAGGTGGTTGGCGGCCCTTCGTCGGGGCGCTGACGTTGGAGTTGCCGACCGAAGCCGACGACGAGGTCTTGTCCTGGATCGCCGAGGGAACGCCGCCGATCTACTTCGGCTTTGGCAGCGGCGTGTGGCTCCCATACCCTGCTCAGACGTTCGGTCTGATCAGCGTGGCCTGCGCGCGGTTAGGCGAGCGGGCGTTGATTTGCTCTGGGGCAAGTGACTTCGCCGATGCCCCGCATTCTGACCAGGTGAAGGTTGTGGGCGCGGTGAACCACTCGGCCGTTTTTCCGGCTTGCCGCGCGGTGGTTCATCAAGGGGGCGCCGGTACCACGGCCGCAGGCATGCGGGCCGGAATACCCACGTTGATCCTCTGGCACCCGATCAACGATCAGCAGATCTGGGCAGATGCCGTCAAGCGGCTGAAAGTCGGCTCAGAGCGGGCCTTCTCGGCCAGCAACCTGGGTTCGCTGGTCGCAGACCTGCGTTCCATCCTTGATCCGCAATGCATCACTCGAGCCCGTGAGGTCGCCGCCCAGATGACGAAACCTGCTGTAAGCGTTGCCAGCGCCGCCGATCTGCTAGAAGACGCTGGCCGCCTGGGGCGCGTGGGCGCGTAGACATCACCGCGAGTTAGGTTGCGCCGATGAAAGTTTTAGAGGCGGGATATGGAAGTCGGGCGATATCGGCCAGCACGCGCCCACGCCGATCACCTACCGGTAACAGCCAGGCAGGCAAATCGGCCGCGTGTCACCACCGCGTCAGACGGGGGTAATGCAGAGCACTTCGTCGAGGCTGGCGGTCTGTAGCCCGGCGGCGTCCGCACACCGCCCGATTTCTGCGACGGGATCGCGGTTGGCGGAGTCCATGCCGCCGGACCGATCCAATCGTGCGATGTCGAACATCGACGGGCCTTTGGCCACCGTTTCGCCCAGGACGTAGCGGCCGGCATCGGCCGTTCGGCGCAACTACGGGATCGTAGCGCGCTGCCCGCGTGGCGCTTATTGCGCGCGGAGATGTCTGCGTTTCGATGCGTGCTGCGCTATCGGTATTTGCCCACAGTGGCGACCGCCGGGTAAAGGCCGACCGTTGCCGGTCCGTCGATCATTCGACCCATTGACGTTGAAGTTGCTGCGGAGTGCCGCGACCGTCACGATGCCCATCCCCATCTGCGCCACGCGCACACCACGGCGGCCTCCTAGCTACTTCGACCTGAAAAAGTCGGGGCGTGGCGGTCCCTGAGGTGGGTGTATCTGGAGGAGAGGATGGCCTCAACCCCTTGGGCTAGAAGGGATCGAGGCCATCGTGCTCAGAACTGTAAACGACCAGCCGACGTTGTGGGATGCGATTCTGCCGCCGGAGCTGTTGGTGTTGCCCGTTGAGTTGGGTCGGGTGGATGCGCTGCTGGATGATCCGGTGTTCTTCGCGCCGTTCGCAGCGTATTTCGATGCTCGGATCGGTCGCCCGTCGATCCCGGTGGAGACCTATCTGCGGTTGATGTTTTTGAAGTTCCGCTACCGGCTGGGCTATGAGTCGCTGTGTCGGGAGGTGGCCGATTCGATCTCCTGGCAGCGGTTTTGCCGGATCCCGTTCGGCACTCGGGTGCCGCACCCGACCACGTTGATGAAGATCACCACCCGGTGCGGGGACGACGCGGTCGCCGGGCTCAACGAGGCGCTGCTGGCCAAGGCGGCCGCAGCCAAGCTGCTGCGTACCGACAAGGTCCGCGCCGACACCACCGTGGTGGAGGCCGATGTGGCCTATCCGACCGATTCGGGTCTGCTAGCCAAGGCGGTCGGCTCGATGGCGCGGGCCGTGGAGCGGATCAAAGCCGCCGGTGGTGCGCGGCGGACGCGGGCGCCAGACCGGCGACGCTGCGCGGGACGGCGAGCCCGCTCGATCGCCGCGAAGCTGCGGCTGCGCGGGCAGCAGCACCGGGACGAGGCCCAGGCCGTGGTCCGTCGGATCACCGGTGAGCTGGCCGGGATCGCCGAACAGGTGATGCGGGAGGCCGCCGCGGTGCTGCGCAACGCTCAACGCGCGCTGCGCGCTGCGACCGGGCAGCGCAGAGGCCGGCTGCACCGGGCGATCAACGACCTGGACACCATCGTGGGACGCACGAAACGCGTGGTGGCCCAAGCCCGTAGCCGCCTGGGCGGGGTGATGCCCGAATCGGCCAGCCGGCTGGTCAGCCTGCATGATGTCGACGCCCGCCCGATCCGCAAAGGGCGCCTGGGCAAGCCGGTCGAGTTCGGCTACAAGGCACAGCTCGTCGACAACGCCGATGGGGTCATCCTCGACCACAACGTCGAGATCGGGAACCCGCCAGACGCCCCTCAGTTGGCCCCGGCGATCGAACGGATCACCGGCCGCACCGGGCACCCACCGCGCGCGGTCACCGCTGACCGCGGCTACGGCGAAGCATCGGTTGAACGCGACCTGCACGAGCTCGGCGTGCGCAGCGTGGCGATCCCCCGCAAGAGCAAACCCAGTGCCGCCCGCCGCGAGTTCGAACACCGGCGAGCCTTCCGCGAGAAGGTCAAATGGCCCACCGGATCCGAAGGACGGATCAACCACATCAAACGAAGCTACGGCTGGAACCGCACCGAACTCACCGGCATCCATGGCGCCCGAACCTGGTGCGGACACGGCGTCTTCGCTCACAATCTCGTCAAGATCGGTGCCCTCGCAGCATGAAACCGACACCCGAGCCCTCAAGCCACACCCGACCACCACCCCTCAACCCCGTTTGTCACACCGATCAAGGGTTCTTCAGGTCGAAGTAGCTAGCCGGGAACTGAAACGCTATGTCTGAACATTCATTATGCCGAGCCCGTATTCTTGAAGCCCGGCCGTCGGCGCTTAAGTCGATTATGTCCTTCGCGGGCCGTGGCCAGAGACTCTCGGCGTTCATCCGACATTCGGCGCTTGCGGCCCAGTTGTTGCTGGCGTCAATCCAATTCCCGGCCGTGGCCGTTTTTCGCCGCCGTTTTGTTACCGCCGATGTGCAGAGGTCTGGCGTGTCACGCAACGTCAATAGTGCAAAATGGTTTATCTTTTTAGCTACCGTCAAGAGCGGCTGACAGCTAGGGGAGAATAGTGCGCAAGCTTTTTTGCGCCGGCGTCATCGGCGCAACTCTCCTCGTCATGGCCGACGGTATCGCGGCGGCTGGGCCTGTCGCGGATGTGTCCCGGGCTGTGGTTACCCGCGACGGATGGCAGCTGACCGCCTCGCTCAAGAGCATGACGGTCAATTCGGTGGCTAACTTTGCGGCAACCGCGTTCACCAGAGAGGCTTTTGTCAGCGCAGAGGCGGACGCGAATATCGACGGCAGCGGTGGCGTTCCGGTGAATTCCGGCAGCCTTATCCTTGGGGTGCAAGTTGGCTGCCAGGTCGACTTGAGCTCGGGTGGGAACGTCGGTATTGGGCAAAGCGCTGTCCCGTTTGCCCCTATTATTACCCTCAAGCTGTTGCCTGGCTGGATCGCCAATGTGGGTCTGGGTCGAGCACCAATCAAGGGCCGCACCGGCACGATCTTCATTCACGACGCAGAAGTCAAAGCCGACGCTTGCGGCGGTCCCACGAGCGTCCGATTTTTCGCCACAGCGTTGATCAACAGCGATACGTCGCAGGACAGCGAGACTGTCTACGGCGACGTCATTTCGATATGATTCCGCCATGCCAGCCCGTATAGCTTCCGCAAAACAAGCGCGGGCGGCGGTGGCGCTGGCGGTTGCTGGCCTGGTTGCCGTCGGCTCACCGGGCGTCGCGAACGCTTATCCCGGCACGGGTTCCCAACGGGATCAAGTTAAGTCGAGATACGGATGTGCCGGCGCCATCGGCGGGAGCGCGGTGCCCCAAAAGTGGCTCGATCCCTTCCTCGCCGACAACGCACCAGGCGGCACCGCCGCTAGACCCCCTTGTGTGTCCCGCAGCAGAGACGACGACGACGACACCGTGATCGCAGGTAACGGAGGGCAATCCCCGGGATCGCCCAGCGGTAACACGCCGTCCACACCGACATCAATGGAAGGCCCCCCATCGCTGCCGAGCGTGATGCCGGGCGAGCAAGGGGGCGCACCGACTTCTGGTGCGGCCGCTGTGGTAGGTGGGGGAGCGCCCGCTCCGTAAGGCGGGCAGTCGATGAGCCCAACCGCGCCAGCAAGCCCGATCGTCCTAGTCGCAGAGCAGTAGGGTAGAATCGACCTTTATCGCCGAGTGCCCTTAGTGTGGGATGCGCAGGCCGTAACCGCCAATCACTTTGTGGCCGAGTTCAATTAGCGCGCGTCCTCGAGCGAGAGGTTTTTCGATAGGGAAAAAGCCAGTCGGATCCCCGATTCGACGCCAACACAGCGCGCCACGGTGAAGCCCACTGCTTCATCAGTGACATACCGCAGCAGGGCCGTCTTATCGCTGGACGGCACACTATCGCCGATGCCGGCGGGCCGGTGGATATTTGACCTGCTCACCGCTCATTCTGGGGCGAGTTCCGCGAGCGCGATGGCGGCGGCGTTGGCCCCGCACATGCCGTGTGCGCCCTAGCCGCTGGGATCAATTTCGGATCCATCGCTTAAATTCAGCCGGTTCAGGTCAAAACGGCGGTCAAATACGTACGTTCCGGCATGGCCTAAACGCACCCAGGGCGCCGCATAAATCTTGAAACCGTGGCTACGCGCCTGCCTACAGAAATGGTAATCCTCTGTTATCAGCTTGCCCGTCCCAGGCTCGATGGTCGTGGCGTAAAACTCTTTGATTACTTTTCGGTCTGGTAAATAGCCGGAGACATCCTCGGATAGCGCATCGAACACGCCGCGCTTGATGAGCATGAATCCGGTACCTCCGGCTTCAATCTCAAACAATCCATCGGAGTCGGCGTCCTCACCTGCAGCGGAACCATCCAGGAGTTTAATTGCGAATGAGCCTGCGTGGTTGCTCAACTCTTCCGGCGGGACGCCAGCCTTGACCGCCCGTGCCACACGCGCCCAATCGACTTCTTTCTTGGGATATATCCCACACACGATGTCCTTATCAGCTATCAGCATGCTGACTATATCCATGGCATAAAACCCAATATCCGAATCGATCCACATCAAATGGGTGGCCTCGGATTCTAGAAATTGATGGGTCAAGACGTTCCTGGCATTCGGCACGAGGCTTTCACTCGACGTGACGGCGTACAACGAATCAACCCTGTTTCTCAGGAAGATAGCGGGTAATTGCACCATTGACACGGTGTAAATCCCCGCAGCCATGCCCCCATACATGGGCGTAGCTATGAATACGGTTGGCGTGGATACATCGCTATCAAGGTTTTGTCCAGCGTAAGCATCAGGTCCCGAAAGTCGATCAACCATCGCGCAACTATATGACGTCGACGCGCACGCCCTCGCATAAGCAGAGAGCCAACCGGCTGGAAGATACTGGCATGGAAGCAAGCAGCAGTGGCGTGCGTCCGGCTTCGGCACAGGATGCCGCTGCGTGTCTGGCGATTTACCGCCCCTACGTCCAGAACACGGCGATCAGTTGGGAGATCGACGTCCCGACCGTTGACGAGATGGCTGCGCGCATCGATGGGCTCCGCGCCACCCACGATTGGCTCGTCCTCGAGCAAGATGACCAGATCATCGGCTT
>NZ_JBKQTQ010000002.1:0-24971 GCF_052143115.1 Mycobacterium sp. | reverse complement strand
CCGCAAGATGACCTACCGCGCCCTATACCGGCTTGAGTCGCGCGACTTGCTGAACTATCCGATCGTGGGTGTGGCCAGTGACGACATTCCCGTCCAGAATTTGATCGAGCGGGCGCGGCGGTCCATCGGCGAATCCGGCGAGAAGGTCGACGACGCGGTGTTCGACCGGCTGGCGGGCCGGCTGTCCTACCTGCACGGTGATGTCGCCGATGCCGAACTCTACAAGCGGCTCGCCAAGCGGATCGGCTCGGACTGCCGTCCGCTGTACTACCTCGAGATGCCGCCGTCCCTGTTCGCGCCGATCGTCGAAAACCTCGCCGAGGCCGACCTGCTGGAGTGCGCGCGCGTCGCGGTGGAAAAGCCGTTCGGCCACGACCTGGCCTCCGCGCGCTACCTCAACGCCCGGCTGCGCGCGGTGCTGGACGAGGACCAAATCTTGCGCGTGGACCACTTTTTGGGCAAACAGCCCGTTGAAGAACTGCAGTACCTGCGCTTCGCCAACAATAGCCTCGCCAAGCTGTGGGACCGCGACAGCATCTCCGAAATCCACATCACCATGGCCGAGGAGTTCGGGATCGAGGACCGCGGCAAGTTCTACGACGCGGTGGGCGCGGCGCGCGACGTGGTGCAGAACCATCTGCTCCAGGTGCTCGCGCTGGTCGCGATGGAGCCCCCCGTCGGCCCCAGCGCCGATGACCTGAACGACAAGAAGGCGGAGGTGTTCCGGGCGATGCCGGCGCTGGATCCGGAGCGCTGCGTGCGCGGGCAGTACCGCGGCTATACCGATGTCGCCGGGGTGGCGGAGGACTCACAAACGGAGACTTACATCGCGCTGAGGACCGAAATCGACAACTGGCGCTGGGCCGGCGTGCCGATCTTCCTGCGCGCCGGTAAGGCGCTGCCGGAGAGGGTCACCGAGGTCCGGATGTTTCTCCACCACGTTCCCGGGTTTTCGTTTCTGCCGAACCGCCGGCCGCCCGAGCCCAACCAGATCGTGCTGCGCATCGACCCCGATCCGGGGATGCGCCTGCAATTGTCCGCCCAAGCCGGAAACTCCTGGCACGACGTCCATATGGACTCCTCGTTCGCCCAGGACCTCGGTGAAGCCGTGCGGCCCTACGAACGGCTCATCTACGCGGCGTTCACCGGCGATCGCCAGCTTTTCGCCCGCGAAGACGCCATCGAAGAGACGTGGCGGATCGTGCAGCCCCTGTTGGACAAGCCGAGCCGGATCCACCACTACGACCCCGGCTCCTGGGGACCCGAGGCCGCGCAGTCGCTGCTGCACGGTCACCGCAGGTGGCAGGAACCGTGGCTGCCTCAGAGCACGCAGGCGAGACAGTAAGGAGACAACAAGATGCAGCTAGGGATGATCGGCCTGGGCCGCATGGGCGCGAATATCGTTCGGCGCGTGGCCAAGGGCGGGCACGACTGCGTGGTGTACGACCACAGCCCCGACGCGGTCAAGGCGATGGCAGGCGAGGAAAACACGACAGGAGTGTCCTCGTTGTCAGAGCTGGCCGAGAAGATGGCCAAGCCCAGAGTGGTCTGGGTGATGGTCCCCGCGGGCGATATCACCACTGGCGTGATCGAGGACCTGGCCAAGACGCTGGACCCGGGCGATATCGTCATCGATGGCGGCAACTCCTACTACCGTGATGACATCAAACACTCAAAGAGGTTGTCCGAGAGTGGGATTCACCTACTGGACTGCGGCACCAGCGGCGGCGTGTGGGGCCGGGAGCGCGGCTATTGCCTAATGATCGGCGGCGACCAGGACTCTTTTGCCCACGCCGAGCCGATCTTCGCCAGCATCGCGCCCGGAGTCGACGCGGCCCCGCGCACGTCGGGCCGAGACGGCGAGATCGCGCAGTCCGAGAAGGGCTACCTGCACTGCGGGCCGTCCGGGGCCGGGCACTTCGTGAAGATGGTGCACAACGGGATCGAGTACGGGATGATGGCCTCCCTCGCCGAGGGGCTGAACATCCTGCGCAATGCCGACATCGGCACCCGCATAGAGCAGGCGGACGCAGAAACAGCACCGCTGGAGCACCCCGAGTTCTATCAGTACAAAATCGACATTTCGGAGGTCGCCGAGGTGTGGCGACGGGGCAGCGTCATCGGCTCGTGGCTGTTGGATCTCACCGCGATCGCACTGCACAAAGAGCCCGACCTGACAGAATTCACCGGGCGGGTATCGGACTCCGGGGAGGGCCGGTGGACCGCGATCGCGGCGGTTGAGGAGGGAGTGCCCGCGCCGGTCCTGACTATGGCGCTCTATGCCCGTTTCGCCTCACGCCGCCTCGCTGACTTTGCCGACAAGGCGTTGTCGGCGATGCGTAAGCAATTCGGCGGGCACGACGAGAAATCAGCGAACTAACAGGTTCGACTAGTCGCCGGGGTAACCGTTGAGGGCGCGGTAAATGAACTCGGTCAAGGTGTCGATCGCCTCATCGTCGTCGACGCGGCGACCGTCGATCCGGCCTTCGGACTGCTGCCAGCGGTAGCTGAATCCGTCGAGCAGTGAGGCAAACATCGCCAGCACCAGCTCGGGCGGTCCCGGCAGGGTTCGCCCCGCTTTGATGACGGGCTCCAGATGATCACGCAGATGGTCGACGTTCTCGGCCGTCAGCGCTTCGAGCTGTGCACCGAACTCGGTGTTGATCAAGGCGGCCTGACGTAGCGCGGTGAGCTCGACGAGGTGGCGGCTGTAAAACCGCCAGTACGCCGCGACGTGCCAGCGGACGACGTCGCGGTCGCTGAAGTCCGCGCGGTGTTGCGAGTGCGGTTCGTAGACCGCCGCATCGCTTTCCGCCAACGCGTCGGTCAGTAGCGCGGTGAGTACCTCTTCCTTGCTGGTGAAGTGGTTGTAGAAAGACCCGGCGGCCCGGCCGGCTTCGGCGGTGATGTCGGTGATCTTGGTGTTGAGATAGCCCTGACGCGCGAACACACGCCGAGCTGCTTCCTTGAGCGCCGCCTCGGTGCTGGCGGCCTGTTCAACGCGTTTCACCGGCGGCCTCCTTGACAGAAAAGCTAACACCGCGGACACTGAATCCATATTCAGTGAAAGTAAATTCATCGAAGGAGGGCGCTATGGGCGCAATATTGGATGCCGAAGTGCTCGTCGCCGGTGCAGGGCCCACCGGGCTCACGTTGGCGCTGGACTTGGCTCGCCGAGGCGTCCGGGTGCGGCTTGTCGAGAAGGCCGATCGTTTCTCGGTCGGTTCGCGGGGCGACGGTCTGCAGCCGCGGACGCTGGAGGTGTTCGAGGACCTCGGTGTTCTCGACGAGGTGATTTCCGCCGGCATATCGGCGCCGGTGACCCGGATCTATGACGGCGACCGGGTGGTGTGGGACGGGCGGATGGCTGAGCCGGTGGCACCGCGTGCCGACGTGCCGTACCCCAACCTGTGGTTTGTGCCGCAGTGGCGGACCGAGCAGATCCTGCGCTCGCGGTTGGCTGACCACGGGGTTGACGTTGAGCTCACCGCCGGGGTGATCGCGTTCCAGCCGGATGAGGACGGGGTAACGACGCGGCTGGAAAGCGGCCAGACCCTTCGGACGGCGTATCTGGTCGGCACCGACGGCGGTCGCAGTACCGTGCGCCGCCAACTCGCGGTGCCGTTCGTCGGTGAGACCAACGATGACGTGGCGTTGCTACTGGCCGATGTGCGCGTCGAGGGTCTGGACCACGAGTACGGGCACGGATGGATGCTTAACGGCGGTACCTACTTCGGGTTCACTCCGCTGGCCGGTGGTGACGACACGTATGCCGTCACGACGAGTGCGTCCGGAATGCAGCCCACTCTCGAGGCTCTCCAGCACACACTCGAGGTGGTATCCGGGCGCACCGATATTCGATTGCGCGAACTGACCTGGAGCACGATCTGGCGCCCAAACGTTCGGATGGTCCGGCAGTTTCGTGCCGGCCGCGTCTTTCTCGCCGGTGACGCCGCGCACGTGCATCCGCCGACCGGCGGGCAGGGCCTCAACACCGGCGTGCAGGACGCCTACAACCTGGGCTGGAAGCTCGGCGCAGTGCTTGACGGAGCGCGCGACCAGCTGCTCGAAAGCTACGAAGCAGAGCGGGTGCCGGTGGCCGCGCGGGTGCTCGGCATCAGCACCGAGCTGCTGGAAAAGCACCTCAGCGGCGCCGACGACGCGTTCGAGCGCGGCGCGGAAACCCAGCAACTCGACTTGAGTTACCGGCTCGGGCCGTTGACGCTCGACGACGGCTTCAGTTCCGCTCTCGCCGCGGGTGATCGGGCGCCCGACGCGCCGTGCCGAGACCGCGACGGCCGGCCGGTGCGCCTGTTCAACTGCTACTCGGGACCGCACTGGACACTGCTGCGATTCGGGGCAACCGCACCCACTCTCGACCGTTCAGGCGTGCAGCCTTACCGCATCGGTGACGACACCGGAAGCGATCTGGTCGACGTCGACCGCCACGTCCAAGATGATTACGACGTCAAAGACGGTGCGGCAGTGCTGATTCGGCCCGATGGCTACATCGGTGCCATCACGTCACGACCTCCCGACTTGGCGGCCTACGCAGCCCGGGTTATGTCGTAAGTAAGTCAGCGCGTCACGAACGTCACGACCACGTCGCTGAAGGCGTCATTGTCGTCGCCGGCCGCGGTGTGCCCGGCCTCGGAAAGTTCGACGAACTCCGCGTTGGGCACCGTCACCAAGAAATGCCGCACACCTTCCGAGCTAACCACGTCGGACAGCTTGCCGCGGATCAACAACACCGGAATCTTCAGGTCGGCGGCAGCGTGTTCGAATTTCTCGGTGCGCAACTCCGGGTCGTCGCCAGGCTTGGTCATAAACGCCGGATCCCAATGCCAGTGCCAGCGGCCGTCGCGCAGCCGCAGGTTCTTCTTCAATCCCTCGGGGCTGCGCGGCCTGGTCCGATGCGGCAGATACGCGGCCACGGCGTCAGCGGCCTCTTCGAGAGAGCCGAACCCATGGAGCCCGCTGAACATGAAGTCGCGGATGCGGGCGCTGCCATTCTTCTCGAACCGTGGCACCACGTCGACCAGCACCAGCCGCGTGACCCGGTCGGGTCCGGCTTGATCCGCGGCGAGGATGCCGGTCAATCCGCCCATGCTCGCCCCGATCAGCGTCACCGGCCGGCCGATCGCATCCAGCACCTCCATGACGTCAGCGGTCAACGTCTCGACGTCGTAGTCGGCGTCGGGCGCCCGATCACTGTCGCCGTGCCCACGACTGTCCAGCGCAACCACGTGGAATCCCTCGTCGGCCAGCACCTGGCCGGTGTTTTTCCAGGAGAACCGATTCTGGCCGCCGCCATGCAGCATCAAGATCGTCGGCCGATCGGCTGCTGCGTCGGTGCCGCGGTTCCACTCGTCTGCGACCAGGGTGAGTCCATTGAGACCTGAATACTCGACAGTCTGCGGAGTGCTGCTCACTGTAGTCACGGGCGTCCTCTCGGTTGATCGTGCTTCGACGTTACCGAGGTGTTCTACGCACTTTGCGCGCGGTGCTTGTTTAGCGCTCCTGTGCCTCGCATGTGGGCCATGACTAGAGCTAACTCGCTCGCCGGAAAGACTGGAATGGAGTTCTGGAAACATCGGGTACTGGTCGTGATCGCGGCCCTTTGACACGTACGTTGGACGGTATCCGACGTGCCGAAAAGGGAGCGAAGATGCCAGACGATGCTGCGACCTCGGGCGGGAGCCCGTCGTGGATTCGCCGGACCCGGTAGACGTCGTATACCTTCGGCCAGTCCAACCCCCGGCCCAGGTCGAGCGGATCGCTCTGATCGCCGGCATGGTCGCCGGAGTGGTGTTGGCAGGGCTGGTCGGCTGGCTGGGTTTCCGGGCGTATGAGGCCCATAACCTCGACGTGCAGCGCAACCTTTTCGTGCAAACGGCGCGCCAGGGCGCGGCGGATCTCCTCACGGTCGACTACCAGCATGCCGACGCTGACGCGCAACGGATTCTGGATTCGGCAACCGGCAAGTTCCACGACAGCTTCGCCCGCCGGAAGCAGTCTTACATCGACAATGCCACGCGGATGCGATCGACGTTGGTAGGCACCGTCACCGACGCCGGACTGGAATCGCGAACAACCAACCAGGGCCGGGTATTGGTGGCGGTGACGGTGAAGTCGTCGGATCCCACCCAGGCGCAACAGGAGCCGCAGTTCTGGCGGATACGGATCACGGTGAACTTGACGGGCGCCGTCGCCAAAATCTCTGACGTGGTATTCGTGCCATGACGCAACCAACAGGCGTCAACTGGTCGCGCGTACTGGTCTACGGCTTGCTTCCCGCTCTGGTAATGCTGCTGGCGGTCGCTGCGGGCCTGCTCAAGTGGAAGGACTGGTCGGTTCGCAATACCGACCTGGCTCGCAGTCAATCGGTCGTGGCCGCAAGGGATTCCGCCGTCGCACTGCTTTCGTTCCGATTCGACACCGTGGATCGGGACGTGGCGGCCGCGCGGGAGCGGTTGGCCGGCGAATTCCGCGACATCTACACGCAGCGGACGCAGGAAGAACTCATTCCGAATGCGAAAGAACGGCACGTCTCCGCGACGGCCATCGTTCCCGGGGGGGCCTCCGAGTCGGCCACGCATAACCACGCGGTGGTGCTGCTGTTCGTCAACCAGACCATCAAGATCGGTGACGCTGCGCCGGCCGATGCCACCTCCAGCGTCCGGGTGGCGCTGGACAAAATCGGCGAGCGCTGGCTGGTCTCCGGCTTCGACCAGTTCTAGTCCCGACGAGACGGCCGTATGTAGGCGAAGGATCAGGTGATGACTAGCCCCCGCTGGATCGATGTGCAAGCCCCCGCCGTCGAGTTGAAGGCCCTGACGTGGGGGCCACCCGACGGTCCGATCGCGCTGTGCCTGCACGGTTTTCCCGACACCGCCTACGGCTGGCGCAACTTCGCACCCCGGCTCGCGGAGTCGGGCTGGCGGGTGGTGGCACCGTTCATGCGGGGCTACGCGCCGTCGTCGATTCCGTCCGACGGCAGCTATCACATCGGCGCGCTGATGGACGACGCGCTGCAGGTACGGTCGGCGGCCGGCGGCACCGATCGCGACGTGGTGATCGGCCACGACTGGGGCGCGATGGCGGCGAACGGTTTGGCGGCGATGCCGGACAGTCCTTTCGCCAAGGCGGTGATCATGTCGGTGCCGCCGGCTGCGGCTTTTCGTCCGCTGAGCCGGGTGCCCGATCGGGGCCGGTTGATCGGTGAACTTCCGCCTCAGCTTTTGCGCAGCTGGTACATCATGTACTTCCAATTACCTTGGCTGCCAGAGCGGTCCGCATCCTGGGTACTGCCACGACTGTGGAGACGATGGTCACCGGGCTACGACGCCAAAGAAGACCTGCGCCACGTCGACGCCGCGATCGGCACACCGGAGAGCTGGAGCGCCGCACTCGGACCGTACCGGGCCACCATCCGTAACACCCGACCGCCGGCACGGTACGCCGACCTGCACCGGCACTGGACGTCGGCACCAACGTTGCCGAGCCTCTACCTACACGGCCGCGACGACGGCTGCATGACAGCGGCTTTCACGCACTGGACGGGACGAGCGCTGCCCGACGGCAGCGACGTGACCGTCGTCGAACATGCCGGACACTTCCTGCAGCTGGATCAGCCGGAGCGGGTTGCCGACTTGGTGTTGGGCTTCATCGGCTCAGCCGACTAGTGGCAATGTCGACCCGGATGGCGGCGGTCGACGCCCAGTTCTACTGGATGTCGGCCAAGGTCCCCAGCGACGAGTTCATGCTCTACGCATTCGACGGTGAGCCAACGGATTTCGAGCGCGCGGTCGACGATGTCCGCAGTCGTGCCCAAGCTTGTCACGCATTGACGCTCCGCGTCGAGGACGGTTCGCCGTTGACCTATCCGAGCTGGGTGCCGACGGCCCTCGAGCCCGAACGGGTAATCCGCCACCATCTCGACGACGACAGCTGGCGTGGCTGCCTGGATGCCGTGGTCCGGCTCGCCGACGACCAGTTGGACATCCGCCGAGCGCCGTGGCGATTGGACATCTTCGCGCCGGTGCATGACCTACCGGGCGGCTCTGCCCCGGGCACGGTTGCGGTCATGCAGGTCGCACACGCACTGGCCGACGGTGTCCGTGGCGCGGCGCTGGCCGCCTGGCTGTTCGGCCGGGCGACTCCGGTGCCCGATGTGGTGACGTCGTCGCCGGGTTTCCTGCCCTGGCGCGCCGTCGATGCCGCTCGCGCCCATCGCAAGCAGGTGCGCGATACCCGCGCCGGGCTGCTCCCGCCTCCGATCGGAGCGCGGCCGGCGCTGTCCACCAATGCCCGCCCGATGGGCCTTCGCTCCGTGCGAACACTGCTGCGGCGCCGCTCGGAGCTGGGTGGCTCCACCGCCACCGTCACGGCGCTGGCCGCGGTGTCCGGTGCGCTCTCCAGCCACCTCGGCGACGCGGCCTCGTCGCTGGTGGCCGAGGTTCCGATGGCTAAACCTGGTGTGCCTCAAGCTCATAACCACTTCGCCAACGTCACGGTCGGGCTGTATCCGGGCCTGAGTCGACAGGCCCGAGTAGAGCGGATCGCCGCAGACCTGGCGAATGCCCGCCGCCGCTCAGAACACCCTGCGGCGCGGGCGGCCGACCGGGCCTTTGCGGCCGTTCCGGCTCCGCTGCTGCGCTGGGGTGTGAGCCTCTTCGATCCCGAGGCGCGGCCAGCCCAGGTGTCCGGCAACACCGTGGTGTCAAGCATTTACCGCGGACCCGCCGACCTGCGCTTCGGCGCTGCGCCGGTGCTGCTGACCGCCGTCTATCCGGGACTGTCACCAGCGATGGGCCTCACCCATGGCGTGTGGGGCATCGGCGACGCTGTGACGATCAGCGTCCACGCGGCCGAGTCCGCAGTTGGTGACATCGACGACTATCTTGCCAGGCTGGATGCGGAGCTTTAACGAAAGTTATTGGGACGTGTGGTGCAGACGGTGGGTTCGGGTAGACATTGGGATGTTCAGGGTTGGCCGCACACCGGGCCCGGCGCGATCTTGATGTGCGGCTCCTTTTCGGTCATTTGCGGGTGGCAGGATACCTGCTGCCCATCCGTGCCTAGCCGATGATCTAGGTTGACGTCTATGACTGCCTATGATGTCGGGTTACTCATCCTGCGGTTGGTGCTGGGGCTGACCCTCGCCGCTCATGGCTTCAACAAGTTCTTCGGAGGCGGGCGGATCCCGGGAACCGCGCGCTGGTTCGAAAGCATCGGCATGAAGTACGGCACGTTCCAGGCCGTGGTCGCGGCCAGCACCGAGATTAGCGCGGGCCTCGGGTTGGCCGCGGGGCTGCTCACGCCCATCCCCGCCGCCGGCTTCGTTGCGCTGATGTTCGTCGCCTCGTGGACCGTGCACCGACCCAACGGCTTCTTCATCGTCAAGGAGGGCTGGGAATACAACCTGGTGCTGGCACTCAGCGCCGTCGCGGTAGCTACGATCGGCCCCGGCCAGTACAGCCTGGACTGGCTGATCTTCGGGCAAAACTGGCGCAACGGCTGGCACGGTCTGCTGATCTCGCTGCTGCTGGGCCTGGGCGGCGCGGTCGGCCAGCTGCTGATCTTCTACCGGCCGCCGGTCAAACAGGCTCAGTAATTAACCAGGCTGAGTAGCCGGCGAATAGGGCAGGCCGCTGCCGGTGTTCTCGTCGACGGCCAGGCGTCCACCAAGGTAAGGAAACGCACGCTGCGGACAGGCCGACCGATTGCAGATCTTGCAACCGGCACCGATCGGGACGGCGGTTGTCGGGTCGCCGAGGGCGATCCCGGTGGAGTAGACCAGCTTGTCGGCGTGGACCAGGTCGCAGCCCAAACCGACAGCGAAGCTTTTGTGCTGGCCCAGATAACCCTGTCCTTCGGGCGCGGTGGTCTTGGCGATCCAGAAGTACGAACGGCCATCGGGCATCTGGGCGACCTGCGTGACGATCCGGCCCGGCTGAGCGAAGGCATCGTGCACCACCCACAGCGGGCAGCTGCCGCCAACCCGGCTGAAGTGAAAGGCTGTGGCGGACTGTCGCTTTGAGATGTTGCCGGCCTTATCGGTCCGGACGAAGATGAAGGGGACTCCACGCAGCTGAGGGCGTTGCAGAGTCGAGAGTCGGTGACACACCGTCTCGAAGCCGACTTCGAAACGACGGGCCAGCAGGTCGACGTCGTAGCGTAATTCCGCTGCGGACCGATGGAATTCGCGGTACGGCAACAGAAATGCGCCGGCGAAATAGTTGGCCAGCCCGATTCGGGCGACGCCGCGGGATTCGGGGGTGAGCTGGTCGTCGGTGGCCACGATCGCCGACAGCAGCTCCGATTGGCTGAGCAAGGCGAGCTGGGTGGCGATCTGGAAGGCACGCTGCCCCGGCAACAGCCACTGCGCGACCCGCAGCACCCGGGCCTCGGGATCGTAGTGGCGCTTGGCGTGCTCGGCGAGGTCGCCGTCAATCACGACGTTCACACCGTACCGATCCCGCATCAGCGCCGCCAGCTGGACGTCCAGCCCGCCGATGGTCATTCCGTTCTCAGCGAACATCTGCTCGGCGGCGGTGTCGAGTTCGCCGATGTAGTTGTTGCGGTCGTAGAAGAAGTCGCGGACTTCCTCGAACGGCATCGGGTGCTCCGGTGGCAGCGAGGTTTCCGTGGTGGCGTGCGATCGATACGCCTCCAGTTCCTCGGTGGCGTCCCGCAGCCGCCGGTGCACGGCGACCAGGCTTCGGCCGACCTCAGGCATCCGGGCGACGAGTTCCTCGATCTGGCTGCCGCTGACTGAGTCTTCGGCGGCGGTGGCGGTGAAGACATCGGACAGGTCGGCGACCAACCGGGCATCGGAATCGGCGGAGAAGTAGTTCGGAGGTAGGTCGAACCGCTCGGTGAGCGCAAGGAGCACCGGCACCGTGATGGGCCGCTGGTCGTTTTCCAGCTGGTTGACGTAGCTGGTGGACAGGTCGAGCGCCTTGGCCAGCCCAACCTGGGTAAGGCCACGTTCATCCCGCAGCCGCCGTAACCGGGCGCCGGAAAACATCTTCGCCACTGCCGACATGCTACTACGGAACTCCTTTCGCAACATTTGCAATCTAGGCAAGCTAAGGACGCAGAATTACGCAAATGCAGGGACTTTCCTTTGTCACCAGCATTGCATAGTGTGCGGATTATGTTGATCCATTCGGTTCGGATGCACCGCAGCGCCGACGACTTTCCGCGCACCGAGCACCTCGCCTACAAGATCGCGGAGGTCGCGGCCGATCCGGTCGCCGTGCCCGCCGAGACCGAGGCGATGGTGATCAACCGGATGATCGACAACGCGGCGGTCAGCGCTGCCTCGGTGCTGCGGAGACCAGTCACCACCGCCCGTCAGCAGGCCCTGGCGCACCGGGCCCGGCCGGGCGCGACGGTGTTCGGCGTGGACGGCGGCTACTCGGCGGAGTGGGCAGCCTGGGCCAACGGCGTCGCGGTGCGCGAACTCGATTACCACGACACGTTCCTGGCCGCTGAGTACTCCCACCCCGGGGACAACATCCCCCCGCTGGTCGCGGTCGCCCAGCAGCTCGGCGTGCGCGGCGCCGACTTGATTCGCGGCCTGGCCACCGCCTACGAAATCCAGATCGATCTGGTCAAGGCCATCTGTCTGCACGAGCACAAGATCGACCATGTCGCCCATCTCGGACCGTCGGTGGCCGCGGGTCTGGGCACGATGTTGCGGCTGGACGTCGACACCATCTACCAAGCCATCGGTCAGGCATTGCACCTGACCACGGCCACCCGGCAATCCCGCAAGGGGTTGATCTCCAGCTGGAAGGCATACGCACCAGCCCACGCCGGCAAGGTGGCGATCGAGGCGGTCGACCGCGCGATGCGCGGCGAGGGCGCACCGGCGCCGATCTGGGAGGGTGAGGACGGCGTGATCGCCTGGCTGCTGGCAGGTCCCGGCCACACCTACGAGGTGCCGTTGCCCGGTCCGGGAGAGCCCAAGCGGGCCATTCTGGACAGCTACACCAAGGAGCACTCGGCCGAGTACCAGAGCCAGGCGCCGATCGACCTGGCCCGCCGATTGCGTGAGCAAATCGGTGACCTCGACCAGATCGCGTCGGTCGTGCTGCACACCAGCCACCACACCCACTACGTGATCGGCACCGGCTCCGCGGACCCCCAGAAGTTCGACCCCGACGCGTCGCGGGAGACGCTGGATCACTCGTTGCCCTACATCTTCGCCGTCGCGCTAGAGGACGGCACGTGGGACCACGAACTCTCGTACGCCCCTGAGCGTGCGCACCGGCCGGACACCGTCGAGTTGTGGCACAAGATCTCCACCGTCGAGGACCCGGAGTGGACCCGCCGGTATCACTCGACCGACCCGGCCGAAAAGGCGTTTGGGGCCCGCGCGGAGGTCACCCTCAAGAGCGGCGAGGTGATCACCGACGAACTGGCCGTCGCCGATGCACATCCGTTGGGTGCGCGGCCGTTCGAGCGCGAACAGTACGTCGGCAAGTTCACCGATCTCGCCGAGGGTGTGGTGGATGCCGCTGAGCAGCAACGATTCATCGACGCCGTGCAGCGTGTCGGCGAACTGAAGGGCGGCGAGCTGGGCGCACTGAACGTGCGGATCGCACCCGAGGTGCTGGACAAGGCACCGACCATCTCGTCGGGAATCTTCCGATGAGCGGGCTGTTGGGGGCGACATCAAGCGCCGCTGACAAGCGGGCTGATTTTCGAGCCGGGCTGAATTCCGGTCGGCTGCAACGCTTCCCGGGGGCGTTCTCGCCGCTGGTGGCCAAGCTGGTCGCCGAGATCGGCTTTGAGGGGGTCTACGTCTCCGGCGCCGTGTTGTCAGCCGACCTCGGACTGCCCGACATCGGCTTGACCACGCTGACCGAGGTGACAGCCCGGGGCGCGCAGATCGCGTCGGTCACCGATCTGCCGACGTTGATCGACGCCGACACCGGATTCGGCGAACCGATGAACGCCGCGCGCACCATCACCCTCCTCGAGGACGCCGGGCTCGCGGGTTGTCATCTCGAGGACCAGGTCAACCCGAAGCGGTGCGGCCATCTGGACGGCAAGGCCGTCGTCTCGACCGCGGAGATGGTCAAGCGGCTGCGGGGGGCGGTGGCTGCGCGCCGCGACTCCAATTTCGTCATCTGTGCCCGTACCGACGCCGCCGGGATCGAAGGCGTGGACGCGGCCATCGAGCGGGCGCGAGCCTACGCCGATGCGGGCGCCGATCTGATCTTTACCGAGGCCCTGACCGGCCCGGCCGACTTCGAGAAATTCCGTGCCGCAGTGGATATTCCGCTGCTGGCCAACATGACCGAGTTCGGCAAGTCGGAGCTGCTCAGCGAGTCTCAACTGACCGACATCGGCTACAACGTCGTGATCTACCCGGTCACCACGCTGCGGCTGGCGATGTATGCCGTCGAGTCCGGTCTGCGTGAAATCGACACCAAGGGAACGCAATCCGACCTGCTCGGCCAGATGCAGCACCGCAGCAGACTCTACGAGCTGCTGCGCTACGCCGACTACAACCAGTTCGACGACGAGATCTTCAATTTCAAGGTGAAAGGACCGAACCAGTGACCACAGCTGCCCCCGCCGAGCCGAAGATCTACAAAGGGCTGGCCGGCGTCGTCGTCGACACCACTGCCATTTCCAAGGTGGTGCCCGAGACGAATTCGTTGACCTACCGGGGCTACCCGGTGCAGGACCTGGCCGCCCACTGCAGTTTCGAGCAGGTCGCGTACCTGCTGTGGCACGGCGAACTGCCGACCGACGGCGAGTTGGCGTTGTTCTGCCAGCGTGAGCGGGCCAGTCGCCGCATCGATCGTTCGTTGCAGTCGCTGCTGAGCAAGCTGCCCGACACCTGCCATCCCATGGACGTGGTGCGCACCGCGATCAGCTACCTGGGCGCCGAGGACCCGGAGGAGGACGACAGCACCGAGTCCGCCAACTACGCTAAATCCCTGTGCATGTTTGCCGTGCTGCCCACCATCGTCGCCATCGACATGCGTCGCCGGCGGGGCCTGGCGCCGATCAAACCTCACAGCCACCTCAGCTATGCGGAGAACTTCCTGAACATGTGCTTCGGCGCGGTGCCTGACCCGGTCATCGTCTCTGCGTTCGAGCAGTCGATGATTCTCTACGCCGAGCACAGCTTCAACGCGTCCACGTTCGCCGCACGGGTGGTGACGTCGACGCAGTCGGACATCTACAGCGCGGTGACGGCCGCGATCGGCGCGCTGAAGGGCCCGCTGCACGGCGGTGCCAACGAGGCGGTCATGCATGACATGATCGAGATCGGCGATCCGGCGAAGGCCTCGGAGTGGTTGCACGGCAAGCTGTCTCGCAAAGATAAGGTGATGGGCTTCGGGCATCGCGTCTACAAGAAGGGTGACTCCCGGGTGCCGACGATGAAAGAGGCGCTGATCCGCGTCGCGGAGGCCCGCAACGGTCAGCGTTGGCTGGACGTCTACTCCGTCCTGGAAAAGGAGATGTTCGCCGCCACCGGCATCAAACCCAACCTGGACTTCCCGACCGGGCCGGCCTACTACCTGATGGGATTCGACATCCCCAGCTTTACACCGCTTTTCGTGATGAGTCGCATCACCGGCTGGACCGCCCACATCATCGAGCAGGCGGGCTCCAATGCGCTGATCCGCCCGCTGTCGGAGTATTCGGGTCTGCCCCAACGCAGTCTGTCCTAGACCTAGGCGAGTCGAAACACGCGCTACAGCAGGTCGGTGATCGTCTTGAGGCCGGCGTCATAGAGCACCCCTGGCAGCATTCCGCCGTCGTGTTCGATGGTCGTGCCGTTGACGAAGTCCGCGTCTCCGCTGGCCAAGAAGACGCACACCCGGCCCACCTCTGCGGGCTCGCCTGCGCGGCGTAACGGGACGGCGGCGAAGTACTTCTCCCCGGTGGGATCGTCTTTGGGCAGCACGAACGACCGAAAGTTTTCGGTCATCGTCGGCCCGAGTGCGATGCAGTTGACCCGGACCTTGGGCCCCCACTCCTCGGCCAACGAGCGGGTGAGGTGGTTGAGCCCGCTTTTCGCCGCGCCGTAGGAGACCAGGGTCGGTGAGCCCGCCGGATGCCCGGCACCGCTGGAAATGTTGATGATGCAACCGATTCCGTCCTGAGTGGCCATCTGCCGGTACGCGCGGATAGCAAACCAGAGCGGACTGATCAGGTTCATCTGCACCGCGTAGGCGTGAAAGAGCGCCGTGCGCTCGTAGTCGTTGTCACTGCGCGGTGCGCCCTGAATACGTTGCACGAGTTCGGGAATGCTCTCCGCGTGCGGCGCCGGTACCGTCCCGCCGGCGTTGTTCACCAGGATGTCGATCCGACCGTGTGAGGCCACGACTTCGTCGACGAATGAGTCGATCGAGCGGTAGTCGCCTTGGTCGCACACCTTCTGTGAAGCGCGTGCCGCCCAACCCGGTTCCGTGTCGATACCCGGGATGGTGTCCACCGGCGAGCGCGCACACCCGACGACGGTGGCGCCGGCGCGCAGCAGTTCATGGGCGATGCCAACACCCACGCCGCGGCTGGTTCCGGTGACGATCGCGATCTTGCCATCCAGCACGTTCGTCATTGGACCTCCCGCAGCATGTTGACAGTTACTGCCACCAAGGCATACTCTGCCATCCCGGCCATGAATGTGTAAAGGCCCGCCGCTGCAGGGAGTTGAAATCCGTGTCCATTCGGGAGGTAGCAGATGACTAGTCCGGCCAAGCATCGCGTCATTCAGTGGGCGACCGGAGGCGTCGGCAAGGCCGCCATCGAATGCGTGCTCAATCACCCGCAGCTCGAGCTGGTCGGGTGCTGGGTACACAGCGCGGACAAGAACGGGCGCGACGTCGGCGAGATCCTCGGTACCGCTGCGCTCGGCGTCACCGCCAGCTCCAGCAGTGAGGAGGTGCTGGCGCTGGATGCCGACTGCGTGGTGTACAGCCCGCTGGTGCCTAACGACGAAGAGGTGGTCGCGATTTTGCGGTCCGGCAAGAATGTGGTGACCCCGGTCGGCTGGGTATACCCCGATCCGGGAAACTCGCGTCACAAGGCCGTCGCCGACGCGGCGGTCGAAGGTGGGGTGACCCTGCACGGTTCGGGGATCCACCCCGGCGGCATCACCGAGCGATTCCCGCTCATGCTGTCCTCGCTGTCGTCGGCGGTCACCCATGTACGCGCAGAGGAGTTCTCCGACATCCGCACCTACAACGCCCCGGACGTTGTCCGGCACATCATGGGATTCGGCGGTACCCCTGAGGAAGCCGTGCAAGGGCCGATGGCCAGCCTGCTGGAGGCAGGTTTCAAACAATCGGTACGAATGGTCGCCGACCACATGGGATTTCGCATCGATCCGAATATCAGAACCATCCAGGACGTCGCCGTGGCGACCTCCGACATCGACTACGGCCCATTTCCGCTTCCCACCGGAACCGTGGCCGCGCGTCGGTTCCGCTGGCAGGCCCTCGTCGACGGTGAGCCGGTCATCACCGCGGCGGTCAACTGGCTGATGGGGGAGGAAGACCTCGAACCGGCCTGGAATTTCGGTGGGCGCGGCGAACGATTCGAGGTCGAGATCACCGGCGACCCGACCGTGAGCCTGACCTTCAAGGGACTGCAACCGGAGACGATAGCCGAAGGACTGCAACGAAATCCGGGTGTCGTAGCCACCGCCAACCACTGCGTCAACGCCATTCCCGACGTCTGCGCCGCCGAGCCCGGCATCAAGACCTACCTGGACCTGCCGCTATTCGCAGGGCGCCCGGCGCCCAACCTTGCGGCGGCTAACCGGTGATCCTCGACGCCTTCCGTCTCACCGACCTGGTCGCGATCGTCACCGGCGCCGGCGCCGGCATCGGCCGTGAGATCGCGGTGGCATTCGCCGAGGCGGGCGCCGACGTCGTCGTCGCCGCACGCACCGCGGCCGACCTCGACGACACCGTCCGGCTCATCGAGCACACCGGTCGCCGCGGGCTGGCTGTCGTGACCGACGTGATGGTCGAAGACGATCTCAATCGGCTGGTATCCACCACCGTCGAGCAATTTGGGCGACTCTCGGTCCTGGTCAACAATGCGGGTGGAACCCCGCCGCGGCCGGCGATGCAGACGTCCTCGCGATACCTCACCACCGCATTGCAATTCAACGCTGTCGCACCGTTTTTGCTCAGCAAGCTGGTGGCCCAGGCCATGGTCGAGACCGATGGCTCGGGATCCATCGTCAATGTCTCGTCGCGGTCGGGCGACATGGTGATGAATTGCATGGTTGCCTACGGCGCGGGCAAAGCGGCACTGAACATGGTCACCCAGAACATGGCGGCCGAACTGGCCCCGCGGGTGCGGGTCAACGCGATCGGTGTCGGGGGTGTCGCCACGCAGTCGATGGACTTTGTCATGTCCGACGACGCGTTGCGGGTCCAGTACGAATCGAACACCCCGATGGCACGGATCGGTACCCCGCGCGACATCGCGGCCGCCGCACCGTATCTCGCGTCGCCGGCCTCGTCGTGGGTGACCGGCGTGATGTTGCGCGTCGACGGCGGAACCACCAAACCAGCATTCGAGCTGCCGACGCCGCCACTTCAACCCGCCCACCAACAGGAGACACCATGACCGAAGTCGCCAGCGTGCTCGACGATGTGTCGTTCTGTCACCTCGTCGTCGGAGTGACCGATATGGACCGCGCTCTGGCGTTCTACCGAGATGTGCTCGGCATGGAGGTGGTCTTCGAAACCCTGATATCAGGCGAGCCTTTCGACGCGGTGCTGCACGCGAAACGTCAGCAAGAAGGTCGGGTGGTGGGCGGCTTGCTGGGTGGGTTGATGGTGGAGCTGCTGTCGCTGGGAGCCAGTCCGTCCGCCGACAAGCCGACCCGCCGCGGCATCACCGGGATCCACAACGTGTCGTTGTCGGTGACCGATCTCGACGACACTCACCGCCGCATCACCGCCGCTGGCTACCAGCCCGATCAGGCGCCTTTCGAGATCGGCGGTGTCCGAATGTTTTTCGTCAAAGACCCGGACGGGACGCCGGTGGAATTCATCGAGTTGCCCAACGGTGCGCGCAGCACTTACGAAATGCACCGCGGAGTGCAACTCCAGATGGGACCCGTCAAGTGAGTTATTGCCATCCCGACTCAATGCGCGGTCACGTCGCGATCGTTACCGGCGCCGCCCAGGGCGTCGGTAAGGGCATCGCCGCGGCACTGCTCGAACGCGGTGCGGCGGTGCTGTTGGTCGACATCCAAGATGACGTGCTCGCAACGACCACCGCCGAACTCGAGTCAGCGGGCCGAGTCGAGAAGCTGGTTGCTGATTTGCGGGATCCGGACAGCGCTCAGCGGATCGTGGCGGCCGCCGTCGACGCCTTCGGGACGGTGCACGGGTTGGTCAACAACGCCATCGCCACCAACGAACCCAAGGCATTCGTCGACATCACCACCGAAGACCTGGCGCTGGGTTACGACGTCGGGCCACGCGCGACCTTCCTTCTCATGCAGGCCGTGCACCCGTTGATAGTCAAGGAGGGCGGCGGGTCGATCGTCAACCTCGGCTCAGGGACCGGCACCGGCGGCGAACCGAAGTGGGGCGGATACGCCGCCGCCAAGGAAGGCATCCGCGGCCTGTCGAAGGTCGCCGCCCTGGAGTGGGGGCGCGACAACATCCGGGTCAACGTCATCTGCCCGTTCGCCGAGTCCGACGGCGTCAAACTGTGGAAGCAGTTCGCGCCTGCCGACTACGCGAAGGCGGTGGGACGCGTCCCGATGAAGCGTATCGGCGATGTTCGCACCGACGTGGGCGCGCTGGTGGCGTTTCTGCTGAGCACCGACGCGACGTTCATCACCGGGCAGACCATCCAAGTCGACGGCGGAATTGGTTGCTTCCGATGACCGGGAAGTCGCTGCGAGATCGGCAGCGCGCACAGATCAGGGCCGACATTCGCCGCGCGGCGTTCCGGCTGTTCATCGAACACGGATACGACGCCGTGACAACGGAGGAAATCGCCGCGGCCGCAGGCGTTTCCCCGCGCACCTTCTTCCGGCACGTGCCGACGAAGGAGGAGGTGCTGTTGGCACCGGTTCGACACGGCGGCACCGCGATCGTCAATCTGCTCGAACAGCGGCCCGCCGCGGAGTCGCCCGACGTCGCGCTGATCAACGCCATCATCATGCGAACTCGCTCATTCGACGCGGCCGACATCGAAGAGTGGCGTCAAGCCCTGCTGGTCGCCCCCGATGTGCTCGGCAAGCTGACGATGGTGACAGCCGCCGACAAGGAGCGGGCGGCAAAGCTGGTCGCCGCGCGCATGGGCGCCAACCCGGATACTGATATCCGCCCGGGTCTGCTGGTCCAACTCGCCTTTGCTGCGGGAGATTACGGCTTTCAGCGGTGGGTGCGGCAATCCAGCAATCGCCGACCGCTGGATCGCTATGTCACCGAAGCCCTCGACGCGGTCAAAAGTCCGCACTGGCAAAGGAAGCGCACTTCATGAAATCCAAGTACAACGGACGGGTGCCCGCCTTCTCGCTCAGCAGGCGCTGGGGTGTGACTCGCAGTACGGGGTAGTCCCCGGGAAGCGATACCGATGCGCGACCACCCATCGGTAGACGACATCTTCGATGAAGCGAACGCCGGGAATCCGGTAGATCACCAACGGGATTCGGGTCCCGATGGCTGCCGATAATGCCGCGTTGGCGGCCTCCGCGCCGGAATAGACGGTGCCGGAGGAATCCAGCCACCGGACCGATTCCAGCAGGCTTGTCGGTGCGATACCCAGTCGTTGTGCGGCGCCGGGACTTTGCAGAGTCTCGGTACGCAGCTTTCCGGTTCGATCCATCTTCAACAGCAAATCCCGCGAGCGAGTGCACATTCCGCAGGCTCCGTCGAAGAACAGTGTTCCTACCGGTTCGGTGTTCATCGTGCGACGCCTTGCCGTGGCCGCAGGCGCATTACCGAAGCCTCGTCGACTGACCGTCGCGCCCGGATGCCGGCGATCGCGAACACAATGCCGGTGCCGATCTCGGTCAAGGCGGAGAACCAGGAGAACCACGTCACGGTGATGTGCGGCGGCGAGATGAAGCTGTCCTGGTAGCCCGGCAGGAAAGTCGGCAACAGGTGTGCGTAGGTGAATACCACGGCGCTGCCGAACCCGACCGCGATCGCGGCTTCCGGTGCCCGTCGGCGTCGGGTGAGCGCCATTGCGACTGCGACGGCGACGAACAGCCCCTGTACCGCACCGCCGACCATGATGAATGGCGGCGACGCCGACATGCCGCGGCGCAGATGGTCCAAGCCGTGGATGCCGAATCCGACGACGAATGCTATTGCGGCCCAACGGAGAATCTCGGCGCCGTTTTCGCGTCTTGGCGAAACCTGATCGATCATCGCGGATCACCGTCCTTGATGCAGGCGGGTGAGGAGAATTTGCCTGCTCAACCACCGTTGTACTACTACGGCGCGTAGTAGTCAAGGTCGGATGTTCTTCAGCTGAACTCGGACAATTGGGCTAGAACACGTTCTAATCTTGCCGCCATGGGATTTCTCAAACAGGACACTCCGCAGATCAACTTCGAGGAGTGGAGCAAGGGCACCCGCGCAGAGAAGATCATCCCGATGGCGCGGCACTGGGCGGAGGTCGGCTTCGGCACCCCGGTAGTGCTGCACCTGTTCTATGTCGTCAAGATCGGCCTGTACATCCTGGCCGCGTGGCTGCTTGCCTTGACCACTAAGGGCCTGGGAGGGTTGGCCGGCTTCACCAATGTCGCGCACTGGTATGCCGAGCCGATCGTGTTCGAGAAGGTCGTGCTCTACACCATGCTGTTCGAGGTGGTCGGCCTGGGCTGCGGCTTCGGACCGCTGAACAACCGGTTCTTTCCGCCGATGGGCTCCATTCTGTACTGGCTGCGGCCCGGCACCATCCGGCTGCCGCCCTGGCCGAATCGCATACCCCTCACCAAGGGGGACGCGCGTACTGCCGTCGACGCGCTGCTGTACGGCGCACTGCTGGTGCTGCTCGTCATCGCGATCTTCTCCGACGGCACCGGGCCGCTGCCTGCGCTCGGGACGGCAGTGGGAGTGCTGCCGGCGTGGCAGATCTGGGCGGTGCTCGGCGTGCTG
The DNA here is from genome assembly GCF_052143115.1 of Mycobacterium sp. GTDB lineage: Bacteria > Actinomycetota > Actinomycetes > Mycobacteriales > Mycobacteriaceae > Mycobacterium. The sequence continues at coordinate 3,849 of NZ_JBKQTQ010000002.1, read as the reverse complement.
GCGGTGCTGGGTCTGCGCGACAAGGTCATCTTCCTGGCCGCCCGCGGCGAGGTATACGCGTCATTCACGGTCGCCTTCCTATTCGCCGGCTACGGTGTCGACATGATCCTGGGCGCCAAATTGGTGTGCCTGGTGATCTGGCTCGGCGCGGCAACATCCAAGCTTAACAAGCACTTCCCGTTCGTCATCTCGACGATGATGAGCAACAACCCGGTGTTCCGGCCGCGGTTCATCAAACGGGCGTTCTTCGAACACTTCCCGGATGACCTGCGTCCGGGCCGGCCGTCGCGCTGGCTGGCGCATTTCAGCACCGCGATCGAGGGACTGGTGCCGCTGGTGTTGTTCTTCAGTCACGGCGGCTGGCCCACCGCGATCGCCGCATTCATCATGCTGTGCTTCCACTTTGGCATCCTGTCGTCGATTCCGATGGGGGTGCCGCTGGAGTGGAACGTCTTCATGATGTTCAGCGTGCTGGCGCTGTTCGTCGGCCACGCCGCTATCGGGCTGGGCGACCTGACGACACCGCTGCCGATCCTGCTGTTCGCCGTCGTCGCCGGCACCGTAGCCACCGGAAACCTGTTGCCGCGCAAGGTGTCTTTCCTACCGGGCATGCGCTACTACGCGGGCAACTGGGACACCACGCTGTGGTGCATCAAGCCGTCGGCCGACGAGAAGATCGCCAGGGGCATCGCGGCGATCGCGAGCATGCCCGCCGCGCAGCTGGAGAAGTTCTACGGTAGTAAGGAAGCCGCACAGATCCCGATGTACATGGGATATGCGTTCCGCGCCTTCAACACTCACGGCCGGGCGCTGTTCACCTTGGCGCACCGCGCCATGGCCGGATACGACGAGGACGACTACGTCCTCACCGATGGTGAGCGACTGTGCAGCACCGCCATCGGCTGGAATTTCGGCGACGGGCACTTCAGCAACGAGCAGCTGGTCGCGGCCCTGCACAAGCGCTGCCACTTCGAGCCGGGCGAGGTGCGGGTGGTGATGCTCGACGCCCAGCCGATCCACAAACAGACCCAGCAGTATCGGCTGGTGGACGCCGCCACGGGCGAATTCGAGCGCGGCTACGTGCGGGTGGCCGACATGGTGACCCGCCAGCCCTGGGCGGACGACGTGCCGGTCCGGCTGCTGAGCGTCCCGTCGGTCGGGGCGCCCGGGGCCGACTAATCCAAGTACCCGCCCAGTTCTAGGGTGACGCATATGGCGCTGATCGAGTACCAGGCTCGTTGCGCCGTAGACACAACCGATGGGAAGGGCGGAGCAGATGCCTCACTTGCAGCTGGACACGTCAGGTACTTATTCAGTCGAGGTCAAGCGCGAATTTGCTCGTCGACTTGGCGACGTCTATGCGGAGAAGATGCAGACCTCCCCCGATATCGTCGACGTGACGATCCGCGAGCATGGCGCCGGTGGGGTGTGGCGGTGCGGAAGTGAACCACATCCGTCCGCTGTGCTGTCGTGTGACGTCCGGCGAGGACGCAGCGTTGAGCAGCGCGCCCAGTTGGCCGATGCTCTGGTTGATGTCGCCGTCGATGTCCTCGGCGTCGATGACCGGTATTTCAACGTCGAATTCACCCAGCACGACGGAGACGAGATTTACAGCTCTATAGAGATCGACGGGGTCGTCCACCGTGGCTTCGCACCAGACTGGAGTCCATCGGAAGCTGCGACGTCAGTGGTTGAGCAGATACGAGAAGCCCACCGCTAGCCGTCCCCACCGCGCCGGCGCGGCAGCGAAGGGTTAGGCCCCGGCCCGCACTTCCTTGGTCGCGGCGACCAGGTTGGTCAGCGACGCCGAGACCTCGTCGGGGTTGCGGGTCTTCAGACCACAATCGGGATTGACCCACAGTCGTTCGGCGGGAACGGCTTTCAGCGCGGCGCGCAGCGACGTGGCTATCTCGTCTGTGCTGGGCACCCGCGGCGAGTGGATGTCGTAGACACCCGGTCCGACGCTATTGGAGAAGCCGATCGAGTTCAGGTCGTCGAGCACCTCCATGTGCGAGCGGGCCGCCTCGATCGACGTGACGTCAGCATCCAGGTCGGCGATCGCACCGATCACTTCACCGAACTCCGAGTAGCACAGGTGAGTGTGGATCTGCGTCGCGTCCGAAACCCCGGAGGTGGCCAACCGGAACGAGCCGACCGCCCAGTCCAGGTAGGCCGGCTTGTCGGCATCGCGCAGCGGCAGCAGTTCCCGCAGCGCGGGCTCGTCGACCTGGATCACCGCGATGCCGGCCGACTGCAGGTCCACCGTCTCGTCGCGGATGGCCAGCGCCACCTGGTTGGCGGTGTCGGCCAGCGGCTGGTCGTCACGGACGAACGACCAGGCCAGGATCGTGACCGGACCGGTGAGCATGCCCTTGACCGGCTTGTCGGTCAGCGACTGGGCGTACGTGGCCCAGTCCACCGTCATCGGGTGCGGGCGGGAAACGTCACCGTAGAGGACCGGTGGGCGCACGCAGCGGCTGCCGTAGGACTGCACCCAGCCGTTCTTGGTGGCGAAGAAACCGTCCAGCTGCTCGGCGAAGTACTGCACCATGTCGTTGCGCTCCGGCTCGCCGTGCACCAGCACGTCCAGACCCAGCTGCTCCTGCAGCTTGATGACGTCGGCGATCTCCTTCTTCATCCGGTTCTCGTACTCGGCCTCGTCGATTTCGTGGGCGACCAGTGCAGCGCGAGCCTTGCGGATCGCCGAGGTCTGCGGGAACGACCCGATCGTCGTGGTCGGCAGCGGCGGCAGATGCAGCCGCGCGTTCTGCGCCTCCCGACGTTCGGCGGCCGGCCCACGATGAGCGCCGGACGCGGTGATCGAGTCGATGCGAGCACGGACCTGGTTGTTGTGCAGGCGCGGGTCCTTCTTGCGTGCGGCGACGGCCGCATTGGACGCCGCGATCTCGTCGGCGACTGCGTCACGACCGTCGCGCAGCGCCCGTGCCAAAGTGGCGACCTCGTGCACCTTCTCGGCGCCGAATGCCAGCCAGCTGCGCAGCGCGTCGTCCAGGTCGGTTTCGGGCTCCAGCGAGTACGGCACATGCAGCGTCGAGCATGACGTAGACACAGCAACTGTCTGCGCTGAACCCAGCAGCGCGGCCAGCTTGCTCAGCGCCGACTCCAGGTCGGTGCGCCAGATGTTGCGGCCGTCGACGATCCCGGCTACCAGCGTCTTGCCGGCTAATCCGGGAACCGACGCGACCGCGGTGTCGGCGCCATAGACCAAATCGACGCCGATCGCCTCGACGGGTGTGCGGGCCAGCGCTGGCAGGGCGCTGCCGGGGTCGCCGAAGTAGGTGGCGACGTGGATCGCCGGGCGCTTGTCCACCGAGCCCAGCGCGCTGTAGACCCGTTCGGCCAGCGCCGGAGCGTCGGCAGAGATATCGGTGACCAGCACCGGCTCGTCGAGCTGTACCCACGCGGCGCCGTTGTCGGCGAGCTTGCGCAGCAGATCGGTGTAGAGCGGGATCAGCTCGTCGATCCGCTCGATCGCGGCGCCCGCGCCGTCAACCGCCTTGCTCAACAGCAAGAAGGTGATCGGACCGATGATCACCGGACGCGCGGGGATGCCTTGGTCGGCAGCCTCTTTGAGCTCGGCGAGCACCTTCTCGGGGTGCAGCGAGAACTTCGTGTTCGGCCCGATCTCCGGGACGATGTAGTGGTAGTTGGTGTCGAACCATTTGGTCATCTCCAGCGGCGCTATGTCCTGGGTGCCGCGGGCGGCCGCAAAATAGCGGTCCAAGTCGTCGGCGACGCTTTGCACTCGGGCCGGCAGCGCGCCCAGCAGGACGGCGGTGTCGAGCATCTGGTCGTAATAAGAGAAGGTGTTCACCGGCACCGAGTCCA
>NZ_JBKQTQ010000001.1:0-2577 GCF_052143115.1 Mycobacterium sp. | reverse complement strand
GATTTTCGAAGCCGGCCGTAGGGTCCGCGTCGGCAGTCAATTCCACTGGCAGGGTCATGATTCACCTCTCGTGTCGCGCCCGAACGGCGTCTATCCGACTACCCGCCTTACATTTGCCTCCGCGCCGACCCACGTCTGCACCGCTGGCAACCATGGCGGGCTCTGGTCACCCGCAGTCCGGCCTTCCGGCTAGCCGGTACCTGGCCGCCGATCAGTGGCCCCGCGCCCCGCCGCGCGGCCCGTCGGTCCCTTGGGTTGCGACCGGCGTCACAGCAGGGCCGCCAATCCTTCCCTACTCGGCGCGAATTTCCTGCTAGCTTCCATGCGATCGGTCCGTCGCTACCCCAAACTGAACTGGTGAGACTAGGTGATCGGATGCGGTGTGTGATCGTCGACGACAACCGCGATTTCCTCGATGCGGCGACGCGGTTGCTGGAGCATCAGGGAATCAGCGTGGTCGCGGTGGCAAGCTCCTCCGCAGAAGGGCTGCAGTGTGTCGAGGACCTGCGGCCCGACGTGACGCTTGTCGACATCGACCTCGGCGACGAGAGCGGTTTTGAACTCGTCGAGCGGCTGCACCGGAACGGGTTCGGCGCCGATATGCCGACTATCTTGATCTCCACGCACGCCGAGGAGGACTTCGCCGAACTGGTCGCCGCCAGCCCGGCTTTGGCCTTCATCCCCAAGGCCGCCCTGTCTGGTGATGCTATCCGCGACGCCCTTGGACTTGCCGGGTAGCGGCACACGCGGCCGGCCAATACGGCGCCGATCCACTGCGGCCACAACCCGCCATGCCCGCGATACCGCTTCGAGCGGCGGCGCGGTTGTGCCGCGCACAGCTCCGGCACGATACCCGCTAGCGCGGTATATCGATTGGCGTTGCCGGTAACGACAGACGTGTGCAAACGCGCCATCCTGAGCAAGAGGACTTGGGCGCAAGTCTGAACGGAACCACGGCATTGCCCAAAGGCAGTTGTTCGAAGAGCGATCAAGCCGAACTTGTTGAGGCCCATTGCCTTCGACGCACTGGGCGACTCCGCTCGTTAGAGTCAACGATAGCGAGGAAAGCACTCATGTCAGACGGCCACAGCTGCTGCCGCGTAACGCCCACGTCCGAAGGTCGACCGGTTAGGCGGGATGGCGCGGGCGCTCAGTCGCGTCTCGGGCGGCCCGGCCGATACCCATCACACCGGGCGGCCCGGGTGCCCGCGCGCCGGCAAAGGCTAGCCCGTGGTGGGTCGTTGATCATGCGCGGCTTGGAGGTCACGCTGTTTGCCGCAGCGATCGGCGCCGCGGTTGCTGTGCTTGCCCATCCACCCGCTGTCGGCACGCGATCCGCAGACTCCAGTTCTGCCATGATGCGGCCGTCCCCCAGCGCATTCTCAATAGAGCAGGTTGCCGCAAAGGTATTGCCCAGTGTGGTGACATTGCAAAGCATCGACGGCAACCTCTCGCGGTTGGGATCTGGTGTCGTTCTCACCACGGACGGGCTGATCATGACCAACAACCACGTCGTGGCAGCGATGAGCGCTGGGCGGCACTCGTCGGTCAGTACCGCTGTCACGTTCAACGACGGCCGCACCGCGCCATTCGACGTGATCGCCGCTGACCCAAAGAGCGACATCGCAATTGGCCGCGCTCGCGATGTTTCCGGGCTCAGCCCAATCTCGGTCGCTTCCTCCGCGAATCTGCGCGTCGGTCAACCAGTGGCGGCGATCGGATCGCCACTCGGTTTGAGCGGCACCGTCACCGCTGGCATCATCAGCGCGCTAAACCGCCTGATATGCCCGGCTACGGATCCGGACCTTCCGCCAAGCGCGTTCTACGCCATCCAAACCGACGCCGCGATCAATCCGGGCAATTCGGGTGGGGCACTCGTTGACATGAACGGCGCGCTGGTCGGCATAAGCGCGGCGGAGTCGGTGGCGCCCAGCGCGGACGGTTCGAATATCGCAGCTCGCGGATCGATCGGCATCGGCTATGCCATTCCCGTTGACGACGCCACACGCATCGCCGCGGAACTGGCCGCCACCGGGCGGGCATCGCACGGCTGGCTGGGAGTTCAGGCCAGCAGCGACCTCTCCGCCCACGGCGCCAGGATCAGCGGGGTGGCAAGCGGTAGCCCCGCGGCGGCGACCGGGCTGACAGCCGGCGCGCTGGTCACCAAAGTCGATGACCAAATCATCGGAAGCGGTGACGCACTGATCGCCGCGGCGCAATCCAAGGAGCCCGGCGCCTCGGTGACTCTCGTCTTCGTCGACAGTTCGGGTCTGCCTATGACCGCGCACGTCACCCTCGGTAGCGACCAGGGTCGACAGTAACGTCAGCCCTCAGAGGCGATCACGCTCAGCACCAACGTCGACGGTCGATCGCATACGCTAGTATCTTCACCGGTCGGAGACGTTACGATGTTGGAGGTCAATGCGTTTCGGCGCTGACTGGCCGCTAATGCTAATGGGCCGCGTCGGAATGCCTACTCAGGCTGATGCGCAAGGAATTTCTGCCGTGAGCGTGGTGCCGTGGCCGACCTCACGGCCGGCGACATCCAAGTGGCCGCCCAGCGCCTCGACGCGGTCC